>JBGSOE010000177.1:0-7878 GCA_041739295.1 Thiohalobacterales bacterium
CGCGCGGATGCGCAGGCGCTTTTCGCGGCCGCTGCTACCGGCCAGCAGGTCGATGGCGCCGGTGGCGACACCAAAGGTTTCGGCCAGAAAACGAATCAGATGGGTGTTGGCCTTGCCATCGACCGGTGGCGCGGTGATGCGGATTTTGAAGCGGTCGCCGTACGGGCCTACGAATTCATCCTGGCGCGCCCCGGGCTGGATATGCAGGGCCAGCAGCAGGTCGGGGCCGTCCCATCGGTACCAGGGTGGCGCGAGGCTCGACACGCTGGTCTCAGCCGGTGGCCAGCATACTCAGCAGCGGCAAGATCAGGCGCCGCAGTACTTCCAGGCCGAGGATGGCCAGCAGTGGCGACAGATCCATCCCGCCCATTGGTGGCAACAGCCGGCGTACCGGTCGCAGCACCGGCTCGGTGATCGAATGCAATAGATTCACCGCCGGGTTGTAGGTGCCGGGATTGACCCAGCTCAGGATGGCCTGGATGACGATGCCGTAGATGAACAGCTTGAACAGCAGATCGACGAGTTCCGTCAGGCTGACAAAAATCAGCGTCTGGATGCTGATGCCGCCACCGCGCAGCAACAGGATCAGTGCGATCCCCAACATCTGTACAGCCAGCATCAGCAGTACACTGGCCATATCAATACCGCCCACAGGCGGAATGAGACGCCGCAACGGCACCAATACCGGATTGGTGATCTTGACCAGAAACTGGCTGACCGGGTTGTAGAAATCCGCCCGCACCCAGGCCAGCACAAAGCGCAGCATCAATGCCAGCACGTACAGACTGAACAGGGTGTTGATGATGAATTCGAGAGGATTAGTGAAATAGCCTGGACCCATTTTAATTTCCCAACTGGTCGGCGAGTTCGCGAGAGCGATCGCGTGCGGCGGTGAGTGCCTTCAATATCAGGTCACGTAGTTGCCCCTCTTCCATCACGTTCAGGGCGCACTCCGTGGTACCGCCCGGCGAAGTGACGCGCTGGCGTAAGGTGCTGGGGCCTTCGTCACTTTCGAGCGCCATCTTGGCCGCCCCGAAGGCAGTCTGTAGCGTCAGCAGTCGGGCGGTATCGGCGGGTAGCCCTAGTTGTTCACCCGCAGCCTGTAATGCTTCCATAATGAGAAAGAAGTAGGCGGGTCCACTGCCCGACAACGCCGTGACTGCATCCATCAGCGCTTCATCGTCAAGCCACAGGGTAAGTCCAACCGCACGCAGGATGCTCTCGGCCAGATCACGCTGCGCCGAGGTCACCTTTGGCGTAGCAAACAGACCAGTGGCGCCGCTCTGCACCATGGCCGGGGTATTAGGCATACAGCGCACGATGGCGCAATCGCCACCCAGCCAGCGGTCGAGATCGGTGGTGCGGATACCGGCGGCGATGGAGATGACTAATGGCCGACGGGGAGCCTGGACCGCCGCGGCGATGCCCTCTGCGACCTCGCGCATGACTTGCGGTTTGACGGCCAGCAGCACGACATCGGCGGATTGAGTCGCGGCAAGGTTGTTGGTTTCGGTGATGATGCCGAAACGACTCGCGAGCGTTTTGCACTGCTCGGAATTCGGATCTGCGACGCGGAGGCGGTCGACTGGCCAGCCATCGGCGATCAGTCCGCCGATCAGGCTGCGGGCCATATTGCCGCCGCCAATGAAGCTTAGTGTGTGTGTAGTCATGGAGCGCTATTCTCACCGCAAACGGGGTGGGGCGCAAAACCTTCGATTGCGCAGCCTGACATGGATCATGTGTGTTACCTGTAGGAGCGGTCTTGTCAACTCCTACAAGAATCTCTCAACTTTCCCGTGCACCGAAGATGGCACTACCAATGCGCAGAATGGTCGCGCCCTCGGCGATAGCGGATTCCAGATCGTCGGTCATGCCCATGGATAGCGTGTCCAGCGACAAACCGCGCCCCTGTAATGCCTCGAGGGCATGACGCACGGCATGGAAGGCTGCACGCTGCGCATTGGGATCCGAGGTTGGCGCCGGAATGGCCATCAGGCCTCGCAGCCGCAGTCGCGGCAGTCTAGCCACCGCCGCCGCCAGGGACGGCAGCGCCTCCAGTGCGACGCCGGATTTACTGATCTCGCCGCTGATGTTGATCTGAAGGCAAACATTCAGCGGCGGTAGGGTATCGGGACGTTGCTCATTCAGGCGTTCGGCGTGCTTCAACCGATCCAGGCTATGTACCCAGGCGAAATGCTCAGCGATGCTGCGAGTCTTGTTGGACTGCAGTGGACCAATAAAATGCCATTCAGGTGCCGGATCGGTCAGGGCTGCGAGCTTGGGCAGGGCCTCATTGAGGTAGGATTCTCCGAAACAGTGCTGTCCCGCCAGCATGGCGGCGCGCAGATCGGCGATCGGAAAGGTCTTGCTGACGGCCAGTAGTTGGATGTCCGCGGGGTCGCGATCCGCGGCCTGGGCGGCCGCGGCGATCCGGGCGATCACTCGCTGGCGTTGTTCGAAAATGTCCTTTGCGCGACCCATCATCCAGATTTGGCTATACTTTTCGGCAGTATACTATGTAACAAGCAACATGCATTCTACACACCAGGGTTAAGGGATAGGCGCCACTGACGATATCAAGAGGACCCGCCCAGTCCACACTGGACGGTCGGGATGTCAGGGTCAAGAACAACCGAAGTTCAGGGGAAACGAATGGATATCGCAGAACTACTCGCTTTTGGCGTTAAGAATAACGCATCCGACTTACACCTTTCCGCTGGCCTGCCACCGATGATTCGCGTCGATGGTGATATTCGCCGCATTAACGTGCCGGCGTTAGATCACAAGTCTGTGCATTCGTTGCTCTACGACATCATGAACGACAAGCAGCGCAAAGACTTTGAAGAATTCCTGGAAACCGATTTCTCGTTTGAAATTCCCAATTTGGCGCGCTTCCGTGTAAACGCCTTCAATCACAATCGCGGTGCCGGTGGGGTGTTCCGTACCATTCCGTCGAAGATCATGAGTCTGGAAGATTTACGTTGTCCTCCTACCTTCAAAGAGATCGCCGATCAACCACGCGGTATTGTGCTGGTGACGGGTCCGACCGGCTCCGGCAAGTCGACCACGCTGGCGGCGATGATGAATCACGTCAACGAATCGCGCTTCGAGCACATTCTCACTATCGAAGACCCGATCGAGTTCGTGCATGAATCCAAGAAATGTTTGATCAACCAGCGCGAAGTGCATCGCGACACGCTCGGCTTTTCCGAAGCGCTACGCTCGGCATTGCGTGAAGATCCGGACATTATTCTGGTCGGTGAAATGCGCGATCTGGAAACCATTCGTCTGGCATTGACTGCAGCCGAAACTGGCCATCTGGTGTTTGGTACTCTGCACACCAGTTCCGCCGCTAAGACCATCGACCGTATCATCGACGTGTTCCCGGCCGCCGAAAAATCCATGGTGCGTTCCATGTTGTCTGAATCCTTGCGTGCCGTTATATCGCAATCACTGCTGAAGAAGGTGGGCGGCGGACGTATCGCGGCACATGAGATCATGATCGGGACTCCAGCCATCCGCAACTTGATTCGCGAAGACAAAGTGGCGCAGATGTATTCGGCCATCCAGACCGGCCAGCAGTACGGCATGCAGACCCTTGATCAGAATCTTCAGGAAATTGTGCAGAAAGGCATCGTCACCAAAAACGATGCGCGCAGCAAGGCGATGAACAAGGAACTGTTCCGTTAGTCGCTCGGTGTCGAGGGGAGAAATGCTGTCATGGACATGAATGTTCTGCTCAAGCTGATGGTGGGCAAGAAGGCGTCTGACCTGTTTATCACTGCCGGCATGCCGCCGAGCCTGAAAGTAAATGGGAAGATCAAACCGATTTCGAATGAAACGCTGAGCTCCGCCCAGGCGCGTGACATGGTGTATGCGATCATGTCGGAGAAGCAGCGCGACGAATTCGACCGCACTCACGAATGCAACTTCGCTATCAGTGAGCCTGGTCTAGGCCGATTCCGCGTCAGTGCCTTTTATCAGCGTAATCACGCCGGTATGGTGTTGCGGCGCATCGAGACTGAAATCCCGACCATGGATTCGTTGTTTCTTCCGCCGATCGTTAAAAGTCTGGCGATGAGCAAGCGCGGTTTGGTGATCTTCGTTGGCGCCACCGGCACTGGCAAGTCGACCTCGCTGGCGGCGATGGTCGGCTATCGCAATCAGAACAGCGCCGGGCACATCATCACCCTGGAAGATCCGATCGAGTTCGTGCATCAGCACGGCGGTTGTATCATTACCCAGCGAGAAGTGGGGCTGGATACGGATTCCTACGAAATCGGTTTGAAGAACACCCTTCGTCAGGCGCCGGATGTGATTCTGATCGGCGAAATCCGCACCCGCGAGACTATGGATTACGCCATCGCCTTCGCCGAGACCGGGCATCTGTGCCTGGCGACGCTGCATGCCAACAATGCCAATCAGGCGCTGGATCGCATTATTAACTTCTTCCCGGAAGATCGCCGCAGTCAGCTACTGATGGACGTGTCGCTGAACCTCAAGGCCATTGTTGCTCAGCAACTCATCCCGCGCGTCGATGGCAACGGTCGGCGTGCCGCGATTGAGATATTGATCAATACCCCGCTCGCTGCCGAACTTATTCGCAACGGCGAGATCCACAAGCTCAAAGATTTGATGAAGCGTTCACTGCAGCAAGGCATGAAGACCTTCGATCTGGCTTTATTCGAACTTTATAAGGCCAACGAGATCAGTTACGACGATGCTATTCATCATGCGGACTCGGTCAATGAAGTGCGCTTGATGATCAAGCTCGACAAGGAAGATCCGGCTAAGCTGGCGGATGCCATGGCGGGTGTGTCATTGCAGGAAGTGCCTTGATCGTTCAGTTCCTATGAGAGGCTTCTGGCAAAGTCTTCAGTTCAGAATTCCGGCTGTTTTCATTGGCGCCTTTGTTCTTGCGCTAGCCGCAATATTGATCGTACTTTCCACTATTGGTAAGCGCATGCTGGAGGACTATGCATGGCGTGAGGTGCTGCTCTCCGGACAAAACATCGTGGCTGAACTCGGGCAACGTGTCGCCTATGCGGAGTCACTGGCCGGCGCATTGGCTAATCTTGGCGAGGTGCTTGAACATGATGAAGCGCAGACGCGAAGGCTTATTAGTCAGGTTATGGATTCGCGTGGTACGGAGGCCTTCATTGCCGGTGGAGGTTTATGGCCTGAACCCTTTCAATTTAGTCCAGATAAAGAAAGACGCAGTTTCTTCTGGGGACGTGATGCGGCGGGTTTACTGCAATATTATGAGAGCTACAATGCCCCCGAAGGTGCCGGTTATCACCAGGAGGAATGGTATGTGCCGGCGCGTTATGTTCCTTCCGGTGGGGTTTTCTGGTCTAAATCCTATATGGATCCCTACTCCTATCAGCCGATGGTAACTGCTACGGCGCCAATGTATCACGCCGGAAACTTCTACGGTGTCACCACGATCGACCTGAAGCTCGAAGGGCTGCATGAATTATTAGAGCGGGCTGCGCGACCGTTGGCCGGTTATGCCTTTGCGGTGGATCGCAATGGCAAGCTGCTCGCATTTCCAGATGAACAACAGGCGAAGATCTATGGAGCAGATCAACAGGGAAATCGCACTGAAGATTTCATAAGTATAAAACAGCTTGTGGAGCAACAGCCCCAGTTAGGTCCTTATGCGGACGCCATATTGGGCATGAACTCCGATCGGCTAGCTACTGTGGAAAAGCTTCCAGATTACAGTCCTGATCTAGCTACGCGCATAGCTGACGCCAGCTATCAGATCGAGACCGAAGAGGCGCAACTTATTGCAGCGGTTCTGGAAAGCCAGAAGGGTGATAAGTTAGCGACCAAAGTTAATCATCGCGAGCTGTTCCTTGAATACGATCCGTTGTTAGCTCAACCCGCCTTTGCGACTGTATTTGAAATGCCAAAGACTTACTGGAAGATCATTACAGTAATGCCCTACAGCGAAGCAATGTCGGCTTCCGCGAGAGTATATGCCAACATCCTCGTGATCGTTGCTGTCGTCATGTCCGCCGCGTTACTGGCTATGTTATTAGTGGTGCGCCACATGCTGGTCAGGCCGATCGGTGACATGTCCCGTCAGTTGCGCCAACTGACGCAGGCGGATAGTGAAAGTGGACAAATGATCGATTTGCCTGAAACACAAAGTGAATTAGGCGAGCTGGCATGGTGGTTCAATCGTCGCACGCACCAGTTGCTTGATGTGCAGCAGGAATTGCGCCAGACGCAAGAAGGTCTGGAGCACCGTGTCGAGGAGCGTACCGAGGCGCTACGCCAAGAGATGCAGAGACGCCAAGAGGCGCAGTGGCAGCGGGATATCCAAGTAGAACGTACCGAGCGCCAGCATACGGCAGTCGTGAAGCTTTCCTTGCATGATGCATTATCGCAGGGTGATATCTCCACTGCGGCCCGGACTATTAATGAGATTGCGGCTGAGGTTCTGGGGGTTGCTCGTGCGAGTATTTGGTTGGTCGATGCCTCGCGCAACAGTTTTGATGTCGTGGATCTGTTCGATCGCCGTGCGGATGCTCACAGCCACGATTTGCAGCTGAAGATGGAAGACTATCCCAGTTACTTCGCCGCGTTAGCACATGACCGCTCAATCGCAGTAAAGGATATATTCAGCGATGTACGCACAGCCGAGTTGAATGATTACGCACGTGCGTTGGGTATTGGTGCGTTGCTTGATTGCCCAGTGCGCATCGTCGGAGCCTTATGTGCCGTTGTATGCTTTGAGCATGTTGGTGGTCCGCGAATGTGGCATGAGGATGAAATCCGTTTCGCTGGCGAGATTGCCGATCAGGTAAAGCATGCCTTGGATACCGCAGGGCGCTTGGAGTCAGATCAGCAGATACGCCGACTGGCATATTACGACCCGCTGACTGAACTGGCGAACAGGCGTTTGTTCCAGGAAACCGCGCAGCATGAAATTGATGTCGCTCAACGTCATGGCATTTATGGCGGGCTGATCTATCTGGATCTGGATAACTTTAAAACACTTAATGATTCGCTTGGGCATCATGTCGGTGACGAGCTATTGATGCAGGTGGCGCAGCGCCTCAAGGCAGCGCTACGCAAAGAAGATGTTGCGGGACGCTTGGGTGGCGATGAATTTGTGGTGCTGATCCCCGGGATGCATGCGGAACGGCAAGAAGCGCTAGCGCAAGCTATGGCCGTGGCTGGAAAGATTCAGGCGGCGTTGACGATCGTACCCTACCAGCTGCATGGATACGAATACATCATCACCTCGAGTATGGGGGTTACTGTCTATCCAGACGGCGAAGGTGCCTTGTCCGATGTGCTGAAACATGCCGATACGGCGATGTATCGCGCCAAGGATGATGGAAAGAACCGTATCTGTCCTTACAGCCCGGAGATGCAGGAAGCGGCAAATCGCCGGCAGCAGATTGAGCAAGAGCTGCGCGCGGCGATCGCTGCGGACGAGTTTGTGATGCACTATCAGCCGCAACTGAATGCTCAGGGAGATATTGTGGGTGCGGAAGCACTGGTACGTTGGATGCACAAGGAGCGCGGCATGGTGTCGCCCGATGAGTTTATTCCTGTAGCGGAAGAGACTGGTCTGATTCTAAGTCTGGGGGCATGGATCTTACGCGAAGCATGTCGCAATTGTGTCGGCTTATCGTTGAAACAGATCGCGATAAACATCAGCGTAATTCAATTCCATCAACCCGATTTCGTGGAAGACGTCGCCCGGGTTCTCGATGAAGCAGGATTAGCTCCCGGCAAGGTAATGCTGGAATTGACCGAAGGCATTGTCATCGCCGACATTGATGATACCATCACCAAAATGAACGCGCTGCGGGAACTGGGAGTGCGCATGTCGATTGATGACTTCGGAACCGGCTA
>JBGSOE010000183.1:0-11296 GCA_041739295.1 Thiohalobacterales bacterium
GCTTGGAGTGCGTTTGCTCACGCGCACTACGCGCGTCGTGCGCGTGACCGAGGCCGGTGCGCGTTACCTGGAGGATGCGCGCCGCATCATGCTCGAGATGGAGGAGGCCGACGCGGCCGCAGCTGGCATCAACGCGACCCCGCGCGGGCAGCTTGCGGTCACAGCGCCAGTACTCTTCGGCAAGCTCTACGTGATGCCGATCATCACCGAATATCAGTCCACCTATGAACAGACGACGGTGTCGGCCCTGTTCGTTGATCGCGTCGTGAACTTCATCGACGAAGGCATGGATGTCGGTATCCGCATCGGCCCGTTGCCCGATTCGACACTGCGTGCGATCCGCGTCGGGCACGTACGTCGAGTCGTGGTGGGCACACCCGCTTATCTCGGAAAATATGGCATTCCGCAGTCACCGGATGATTTGGCAAGACATCGCCTCGTCGCAGCGAGCGGGATATCGCCGACGAACGACTGGGTCTTCCAAACAGTCAACGAAAAGGTAACGGCGCGCGTGCAACCAGGCATCATCGTGAATACCAACGACGGACCACTGGAAGCCGCGCGCCAAGGTTACGGGCTGACGCGCCTGCTGTCCTACCAGGTGGCACCACAACTCGCATCGGGGGAATTACAAATCGTACTCGGAGATTACGAAGACACCGACCTGCCAGTTCATGTGATTCACCGCGAGGGGAAACATGGATCGGCGAAGGTGCGCAGTTTCGTCGATCTTGCGGTCGACCGGCTGCGTGCGGACAAAGCGCTTAATTAGGGAACCGCTGTTTGATTGATTCCATCGTCATTCCCGCGTAGGCGGGAATCCAGGAAATCCGCAACCTGGATGCCCGCCTACGCGGGCATGACGAATGAATCAGAGATTCTTTAACTACCCTTCGTAAAACACCACTTGCAATTGACCGTTCGGTCAACTACGCTTTCCCCATGACAAACGAACAAGACACCCGTCAACGCATCATCGCGAGCGCCCGCGACCTCATCTATAGCCGCAGCTATGCGGATGTGGGAGTGGCCGAAATCTGTGAGCGTGCCCAGGTGAAGAAAGGCAGTTTCTATCATTTCTTCCCAAGTAAGCAGGAGCTTAGTCTGGCGATCATCGACGATCTGCGTGTCGTGATGGAGGATCGGGTGCTGATCCCTGCTTTCGCCCGTGACCTGACGCCGCTGAAAAGACTGCAACGCTACGTGGAGACTCTGTATGAATTTCAGCGTGTAGCGGCAACCACAGACGGCCGTATTCTCGGCTGCCCTTTCGGTAATCTTGCACTGGAGCTTGCCACCAGTGATGACATTATTCGCCATAAGTTGGAAGGCGTATTTGCCGGGATCCAGGCCCGCTTCGAGAATGTTTTGTCTGATGCTGAGGCGGCAGGTGAAATCAACGATATTGATATCCCAGCCACAGCCCAGGCCATGTTGGCCTACATCGAGGGTGTGCTGATGATGGCCAAGACTGCCAACGACCCGACCGTGATCCGGCGGTTGGGCAGCGCCTTCGCGAATATCCGGATTCAACCACTGGCCAGCTGAGTTTTTTTGCCTACAAAATGTACTGACCGGTCTACTATTATCTGAACGGAGAATACCCAATGAGCCATAGCACCCTGGACGCCCGCAACCTGAATTGCCCATTGCCCATCCTGCGCACCCGGAAGGCCCTCAACAGTTTAACCAGTGGCGAAACTCTGGAAGTCCTCGCCACCGACCCCGGCTCGATGAAGGACATTGAGTCGTTCTGTGTGCAGACCGGCAACACGCTCGTCAGCACCAACGAACAGGACGGCGAATACATCTTCTTCATCCGCAAGAGCTGAAACCCATACACCTGAGGAGAAAGCACATGACCGCAAACGCAACACAACTGCAAGCAGGCTGCGGCGACACCGACTTCAATGCCTGGTTCGATCAACGCTTCGAGGAAAAAATGGCCGAGCGCGCAGCCAACCATGTTCCCCAGCATGACGCTGATCGCCACCAAGGGAACATTGGATATGGCCTATCCACCCTTCATCCTCGCCTCCACAGCCGCAGCCTTGGGCTGGTCAGTCTCGGTTTTCTTCACCTTCTATGGACTCAGTCTCCTGAAAAAAGAGTTGGACCTGCAGGTGACACCAATGGGCAATCCCGCAATGCCCATGAAACTGCCCTTCGGTCCCGAGTGGCTGAAAAGCCAAGCGATCAACGTCCCGACCTTCCTGATGTCGACACCGGGATTCCAGGCGGCCGCGACGAGCCTGATGAAGAAAACCATGCGCAATAAGGGTGTGGCCGACATCACTGAATTGCGGTCGCTGTGCGTGGAGGCGGACGTGAAACTCGTCGCCTGCCAGATGACTGTCGATCTGTTCGGCATGAACAAGAACGACTTCATTCCTGAGATCGCCGATTGGGTTGGTGCGGCCAGTTTCCTGCCGATCGCGCAAACCGCCGACGTCAACCTGTTCATCTGATCAATCACCCTACGAGGACATACATCATGCAGAAGTTTCCCTACCACACCCAGAACACCGCCCCGGCCGACGCCCGCCCGCTGCTCGATGGCGCCCAGAAAAAGTACGGGATGATTCCGAATCTGTACGCCAAGATGGCGGAAGCCCCTACCCTACTGCAGGCCTATCTGCAGATCGCCGAGTTGTTCTCAAAATCCGGCCTGACACTGATAGAGCAGCAAATCGTCCTGCTGACTGCCAGCCGGGTAAACGGCTGCGGCTACTGCATGGGCGCGCACAGTGTATTAGCTGACATGGGCGGTGTTCCGGCGGATGTCACTAACGCCATCCGCACCGATACCCCGATCGCCGATGCCAAGCTCGAAGCCTTGCGTCAGTTCACCGCCAAGCTGGTGGAAGCACGCGGCTGGTTACATGAACCCGATGTCGAGACCTTCCTCATGGCCGGCTACAAACCGGCGAACGTGCTGGATGTGGTCCTCGGTGTCGGTCAGAAAACACTGTCCAACTACACCAATCATCTGGTCGGCACAGAACTCGATACGGCTTTCGCAGGCCGTGCTTGGCAGGCACCGGCCTGATCGCTGGAGATAAGCATGAATCGATTATTCACACCGTTCGATCTGGGATCCACACAGCTGCGCAATCGGATTGTGATGGCGCCCATGACCCGCAATCGCGCGGGTCCCGGCGGCGTCCCGACAGACCTGAACGTGCTGTATTACGCACAGCGTGCCACGGCGGGATTGATCATCACGGAAGGCAGTCCGATTTCGGCGCAAGCGGTCGGCTATCCGAACACGCCGGGTATCTATACCGAGGCACAGATTGCCGGCTGGAAAAAAGTCACCGATGCGGTGCATGCAGCGGATGGCCAAATATTTCTCCAGCTCTGGCATGTCGGGCGTATCTCACACCCGAGCCTGCAGCCGGACAACGCCGTGCCGGTCGCACCCTCGGCTGTCACACCGCGGGGAGATGCTATGACTCTCACAGGGCCGCAGCCCTTCGTAACCCCGAGGGCACTGAGGATCGGCGAGATAGCGGATATCGTCGAGGATTTCCAGAAAGCCGCCCACGCCGCGAAGCGAGCCGGCTTCGATGGTGTCGAGATTCATGCCGCCAATGGCTATCTCCTGGATCAATTTCTGCGGGACGGAACCAACCGCCGGACCGACCAGTATGGGGGGCACTCAGGCAATCGGTGTCGTCTGCTGATCGAAGTCATCGAGGCGGTCTCCGGCGTCTGGGGGGCTGAGCGGATAGGCGTTCGGATATCCCCGGTGAATCCCTTCAACGACATGTCCGATTCGGATCCCCTGCTCCTGTTTATGGATCTGGTCCAGCGTCTAAAGCCGCTGAAACTTGCCTACCTCCATGTCGTGGAAGGCGTACTGAGGAATCAGTCGCAGCATGAATACCACTTCGACTGGAACCTGCTCCGGCGCGTCTATGGCGGGGTATATATGGCCAACGGCGCCTATGACAGACCGCTGGCCGAGTTCGATATCCAATCCGGCCATGCGGATCTGGTGTCGTTTGGCGAACCGTTCATCGCCAATCCCGATCTGCCCCGGCGTTTGCGCGAAGGATTGCCGCTCAATCCGCCGGACAGATCGTCCTATTACGGAGGTGACGAACACGGTTATACCGACTACCCCTTCCACGCCGCCGTCAGAACATCCTCTGAGAGTCATGACTTAAGGAGTACACCATGAAACGCAAACCCGGTGACAAAGTGACATCCATTCGACTGCCTGCCATCGATGGGACGCAATTCGATCTCGACAGCCTGAAGGGCAAGCCCTTCATGCTGTCCTTTTTCCGTTTCGCGTCCTGTCCGTTCTGCAATCTGCGCATGCATGAGCTGGTGACAAAGTTTCCGCAATTCCACAACGGGTTCACTGTGGTCGCCGTGTTCGACTCTCCGCTGGACAACTTGCGCGAACATGCGGATAAACATCATTCACCGTTCCCGGTCCTGGCAGACGAAAACAATGCCTACTATAAACTCTACGATATCCAGCATTCCTTCTGGGGCGTGATGAAAGGCATGATTTTCCGCATGCCGAAATTGATGTATGGCATGTTCGCCAAGGGCTACGTTCCACTCAAGATCAAAGGCAGCATGACGACCATGCCAGCGGACTTTCTGGTAGACAACCAGGGCATCATCCGCGAGGCGTATTACGGCAAGGACGAGGGCGATCACCTGCCCTTCGAGAGAATCATTGAATTCTCGAAATCGCAGTGATCTTGGTGGGGACTGAATTCGGATGGCAAAGGAATTCCTGCTGATCCTTCTGAGCACGGTGCTGGTCAACAACTTCGTGCTGGTCCAGTTTCTAGGGCTCTGCCAGTTCATGGGTGTATCCAGAAAGGTGGAGACGTCGACAGGGTTGGCCTTCGCAACAACCTTCGTGCTGACCCTGTCATCCGTCCTCAGTTATATCGTTGACACTTATGTGCTGTCGCCTCTCGGGTTGAATTACTTGAACACAATCGCCTTCATTATGGTCATTGCCGCAGTCGTTCAGTTCACTGAAATGTATATTCGGAAGACCAGCCCCATGCTGTATCAGGTTCTGGGAATTTTTCTGCCACTCATCACGACGAACTGCGCTGTTCTGGGTGTGGCGCTACTCAATTACCATGAGCGACACAATTTCCTGGAATCATTCATCTACGGTTTCGGATCGGCGCTGGGTTTTTCGCTGGTACTGATCCTGTTCGCGACAATGCGTGAGCGGATTATTCTGTCCGACGTGCCGATCGCCTTTCGCGGCGCACCAATCGCATTGATTACCGCAGGACTCATGTCACTTGCCTTCATGGGATTTACCGGGCTGGTAAAGGGCTGATCTTGCCGCATCCTTCAACACGCTTGGAGTCATCCACATGAAAACGGCGATCGTGATCCTCTGCGATCCATACGCTGACAGAGACGATGCCTTGGGGAGGATATTGAATGCGCTGGCAATGGCCGTCGACTTCAAGGCCCGCGGCATGGATGTCGCGATCCTGTTCCAGGGCGCAGGTACACGTTGGCTTAAGGAGTTTGGTTCCACGACTCACCCGGCCTATTCGCTCTATCAGAACGTCAAAGACAAAGTCATAGGCGCCTCGGAATCCTGCGCAGCTTTTTTCCGGACCACTGCGGCCATTGAAAAGGCCGGAGTTGACCTTCTCAACGAGAATCCTGTATCCGGAACGCTGGGCTTTCCAAGCCTTGCGCGGTTGATCTCTGAAGGGTACACCATCATCACTTTCTAAAGGCAGGAATCATGATCGAACCTGATATTTCAGTACCCGTTACATATCAGCGCGAGTGGCAGGATGGATTTGGTGCTCGCGGCTGGAAGCTGGATGTGTCCATCGGCGAACCCAGCGTCATCGCCGCCACCGCTGAGCATGGCGAGCGGATACCGACCTCCGTTCTGGTACATGACATCCTTGATCACCATTTATGCGGCTTTGGGATCGGCGGTCATCGGAACGAAGCCATGGCGCTGATGCAACTGGCTTCACGCACCGGTGCGGACCCGCGCCAGGATTTCCGGCAGATCGTCGAAGAGGATCTGATGCGGGGCCACTGCAATGGTGAGTCACTTCGATCTTTCCTTCCGCAGGATTTAGTTGCCTTGCTTCCCGATCACGTCTGTGATTATGGAGATATCATCAATTTTCTTACCCGTGAATTCGGCAAGGATGCGTTGCAAGACATTCTTGTCGATCACTTTGTAACCCTTGGCGCATCCGTTCAGGATAAGGTTGAGTTGCATTGGCTATTCATGGGGTTAGATTATAAACATCGTAGTGAGATGGGCTTAGCCTTACAGCACCTGCTTGTACAGATCGACCATCTTGTCCGCGAGCAGGCCTGGGAACAGGCACATGGCTGGTTCAGCATAGGCAACAATCAATGCGCCATTGAACTGGATATGCCTGTTCCTATTCAATTCACTACACGGGTCGATGATCCTATGAAACACTGCGCCGAGGAATTCACGCCTTGACCGCATCTCCGCGCCGAACCGCGCCCGGGCCAAAGCCCATATGCTGTTTGAATGCCTTTCTAAAGGCGGCCTCCGCCTGGTAGCCACTTTGCTCCGCGATCATAGCGACAGATTTTTCGCCCAGCCGTAGCAGCTCATAGGCGCGCTGCATGCGCCAGTGAGTCACATAGGCCATGGGTGCCATGCCCATCAATTCCTGAAAGCGCTTTGCAAATGCGGCACGCGACATACCGGCCTGTTCCGCCAATTTCTCTACGGTCCAGGTTGCCTCAGGCGCTTCATGCAGGGATTGCACGGCTTTGCTGATCTTCCGATCTGACAGCGTCGCCAACAATCCAGTCGAAACAGCATGATTGCGCATATAGGATCGGATAACCTGGATGAACAAAACATCCGACAGCCGGTCGACCAGTACGTCTGCCCCGGGCTCTGCATTTTCCGTCTCCGATGCGATGAAACGCATCAGTAAATCGATCCAGCCGGCATTACCCGCTTCCTCGCCGCGGATATGTACAACATCGGGTAATGCGGACAGTATGGGATTGAACAGCGGTGTATCAAACTCGAAGTAACCACAGACTAGGCTGGTGCTAGGTCCGTCTCCCCCAGACGAAATGACACCGCTATGCGGAAGTAACTCAGCAAGCTCCGGGCTGGCGCTGATGACATGCACGGCATCGCGCGGAAACACGACAAGATCACCACCCTGCAGGAGGATGGGCTGCGCCGCAGAGGACATATGCAACCAGCAGCTACCCCGAGCGATCAGATGGAAGGTCGCCTTGTCTTCCCCGGACGAGTCGACCGACCATGCCCCGCAGAAGCTGGCATGGAAAAACACGCTCGCCCGCAGTCGCAGCAAACGTAGCACATCGCTAAGAACATCCACTCAACACTCTCCATCAACTCAAGACGAACGAACATATTTAATAGCGCATCTCGAATAGATCGTCCATCCCATTCTCCATAGCATGTCTCCCATCCGGAGCCATCCGGTAGTCCACAAACCGACCTGAACAGGAGAAAGACCCATGTCACTGAAAAAGTTCCTTGCCCAAACCCTGGTTGTCATCGCGTTCGCCACCGCAGGTGGTGCCAATGCAGCCACACCCACGACTGAGAACGGTGTGACCACCATTCACCTCGATGAATACAACGGCTATTTCGCCGCGAAGGAAACACTGGTCGACCTCAAGCCCGGCGAATATGAATTCGTGGTGAGCAACAAGACCGACAAAGTCGTCGGCTTCTGGCTGCAGGATGCCAAGACCCAGGAATTCCTGGACAAGTTCCCGCTGGAACCAGGCAAGACCCAAACCGCCCGCGTGAAAGTCAGCGAGAACGGATTCCGCTATCGCTGCCCGATCAACCCCACCCCGTGGTATGAGGTTGGTGTCAGTAAATAAGGGATCAACTCTTACAGAGATGATGAGGCGGTGCGTCGCACAAAACGACGCACCGCCAATAATATGGTTTAGTAATCTGTATCCACACAACAGTCGTTAGGTAATCAAACAATAGACACCATCGTTCAAGAAAGTAATAAAGCTACAGACAATCCTCTTGGAGGATTCCCGGAATTCATGTGAACTAGAGCGGATGGCCTTCGTATACGCTGGATATGATTTGCCTCAATCACGCGGAGTGTCCGTTCGGATTGGAGCAATGACGGGAACAGCATGCTCGCTAGCCAACTGGTCTCATATCATTCAGAAATACTACCCGCAGAGAAGTGGCGAATCTTTGGTCGGTCATCAAGAAATCACCATAGAAGATCTGAAATTTCATTTCGTTGTCCTCATTAACACGTGCAAGGCAACACCATGCGTACAACCTTGAATATTAATGATCCGGGACATCTGCGATATGGACGTGCACCTGCAGACGGCCGTAGCGCTGGGCCTGTTCAGTTGAAGCGTCGGCCAACGCCAAGTGTAAGGCGCCAGTCAGGTTCGTTCTGGATCCCATAGAGATTTTCGGCGACGGGGATGCCCACCGAGGCGAACCCCGACCATTTGCCGAGACCGGCACGCAGCCCCGGGGACAGGTAGAGCAGATTACCACCGCTATTCGGATCGCGGTGGCCGGCATGTTTCAGACGGTCGCGCCACTCACCGTTCAGTTCCAGTATCGCATCCCAGTCGATATGGACGTGCCCTGTAGCGGCGCTCCCGTGCGCGTGAGGCTGGCCGAGTAGACGCCAAACCAGCGCGAGGTCGTAGTTCAACACATTGCCCAGATCGGTATCCTGACTGCCTTCTCGTGTATCGGTATAGAGCAGGCTTGCATTCACCGCGATACGACCGAAGCTGCGCTGCGCGGCCACACCGAATAGGGGACTCCAGGCCCCGCTGCCGGGCTGAAATTCAGTTTCGAAACGTTCACCCTCGGCATTCTTTTCCCGCGTTTCGCCGGTGGGGACGCGCAATCCAGCGAGCAACGTCGCCGTGAGCGGCGCATGGGCTTCACCGAAGAACCGGTAGTGTCCGAGCAGCGTCAGATCACCCAGTCCGGAGGCGTCCCCGAGCGTGTCGACATGAACCTCGGGTGGCGGACCCAGATTCTCCAGATGTGCATCGTCGATGTTGTCACGCATGATCCAGGGCAGACTGGCGGTAATGCTCAGTGAGTCCGTGATGCCATATCCGAGACCCAGGAACACGACGTTGATCCCATCGACATTGTGCACTTCGTCGGTAACCAGGGCATGGGTCTCCAGTTCCGTCCGGGAGAAGGTATCCTGTGGGGTCGTTTCAACACGCAGACCACCGGCCCAGGCGCCGCGCGGCAGTGTGTGCGGACTGAGTGTATATACCGGTCCGACAACCCCCGATCCGAGCCCGAAACTCGGGTGGTCAGCGTACCCGGCCGGATATGCACCCAGCGCGCAAATGAACGCATAGATCCTCCAGCTATTCCTCATGATGTGCTCCTGGCATATGTGTGGTTATTGTTTAGAGCCCGTGATACCGCGTCGCCTCGACAGCTATGCAGGAACGGTCGTCTGCAACCACCATGCCAGTTGATAAATGTCAGCTAATCAACAGTGTGTCGGACTTGGGACATTAGAAGTGCGGCATATGCCATAGCAGCGTGCGGCATATCCAGCAAACGCATAGAGAAACTCGTCACAAACGGTGCGTACACTTATTTATAGCGTTGGTATTGGCGACGCAGCAAGTGGTCGACAGCGAACTTGCCAGGCCCGTGGAACAAAACTACCGCCAGTATGAACCCCCACAGCATATGGTCCTTGATGCCGGCCGCGCTGATATCCGGGTACGAGGTTGCCGCGACGATGTTGAAGGCGAACAACACAACAGCACTAAGGCGTGCACCCAGACCCACCACCAGCAACACCGGAAACAACAGTTCGACGCCGGTCGCCAACCAGGCCGCCAGTTCCGGGGCCAGCAACGGTACGTTGTATTCATATGCGAACAGCGCGAGCGTGCTGTCCCAGCTCTGAATCTTCACCAGTCCCGAGCGAAAGAAAACATTCGCGACCCAGAGCCGGATCGCCAAATCGAAAATCGGACTCAATGCGTTGAGCGCTTTGATCAGTGTCAATATCAGTTTGTGCATAGGTATTGTCGCTTGATCTTTAGATTGAAAAACGGCAGGTTGAGCTGAATGAAACCCGGTAATGACCAGGCATCCTCCGCGCTCCATCGATCTCAGCCCAACCCGACCAATCCGCTGACCGTTACTTCTCCGCCGGCGCGGCTGCCTGCTTGAGCGTGGCACCGACGATCTTCTCGCAGGTTCCGGCGGGCACATAAATCCACTCTTCCGCATCACCATCTTTCTTGGCCTGGCCGGCACAGGCGTGCCCGCTGGTACCGCAGTCGTTCATACCGGCCTTGACGATACCCGCGCATTTCTCGAAGCCCGGTTTGGCGGCAAAGGCGCTAGCCGACATCAGCCCCATGCCCAGGGCGGCCACGACCGCCAGCACCGTATGATTAAGTGTGTTTCCGTCTTTCATGAGAGATCCTCTTCTGGTTGAGAATGTACTGGCTTTCTGCCAAGGCGCACCGACCCGATGCACCTGATCCATAAGACCGGATCGGGGCTTGTTTCCTTACAAACGGGAGGCCACGATGCATTTGTCAGGAAAGTGTCGTCACGCGGGTCTTATACAGTGATGGAAACTACATCCCACAAAACACGGCAGTTCGAGATCCTGGTCAACGCCATGAGTCCCGAGTTGTTCCGCTATGCCTATGGCCTGTGCCGGAATCGACACCAAGCCGAGGACCTGGTCCAGGAGACCTTCCTCAGGGCATGGCGGTCGCAAGAGAGCCTGCGCGATGCACAGGCTGCGCGGAGTTGGCTGTACACAATCCTGCGACGCGAATTTTTGCGTGACATACAGCGTCAACGGCCCAAAGCCGTTGATCCGGATGAACTGGATAGCATCGCGCCCATCGATTACGACACCAGCACGGAGGCTTTCGTGTTGCGACGCGCGCTGGCGCTGCTGCCGCTGGATTATCGGGAACCGCTGTTGCTGCAGGTGATCGGCGGATTCAGCTGCGAGGACATCGCCCGAATGCTCGATATATCGACGAATGCATTGATGACCCGGCTGTCGCGCGCCCGCCGGAAATTGCGCGAAACACTCACTGGAGACGCACAGGCGTGCGACAATAAAGGTACCCACCCATGAATTGCCTGGAATTCCGTCACCAGCTGCTGACCGAGCCACTCAAGGAAGAAGCCGGGTTTACCCAACATCGTGCGCAATGCCCGGCCTGCGCGCGTGAGGCGCAACAGGCCCGGCGCTTCGAAACCCAATTGCACGCCGCC
>JBGSOE010000184.1:0-5903 GCA_041739295.1 Thiohalobacterales bacterium
TCTCACAAAAACCAGGCGGCTCGATCCAGATCGTACAGGCCGCCGCATCGGGCCGCAGTTCGTACAACTCCAACCCTTTGGCGAGCATAGCCTGGCGGCGGCGCGCGTAACCTGCGTGGTTGGTCGTGAGGTCATTGGAGGCCAGTGAATTGGTCAATGCGGCGACACGAACGTCACGCGTTTTTATACCTGCCAGCAACTCGAGTTGCTCATCACCGAGAATGAAGTACGCGGACTCGACCAGTATCTCCGACCTGGACTGGTCTACGAGTCGGCGCAATGCCTGAGCACTCTGTTTGGGTTTATCCGCCCCATCATGTATATCCTCAGCCGGCGGATCGAATACCAGTTCCGCCTCGGCCCACGTTAGTTCCGCCAGTGTCTGCGGCACCTGCGCACGCGCAGCCACTGCGTTTTGAGGCGGCACCTGAGTGAGTCCCGTGGTATCCGCCGCTGCGGCACGTGCCTGTTCGAACCGCCCATTTACATCCTGCCCCTTCAAGGTATCGGGCGCCAGCAGGTCGATGGGATAAGACCATGGGCTATTCCAATAGGCATCGAAATTGGCCGAGATATCGCGCACGATCGGACCCGCGACCAGGACATCGCGGTCGCGGAAATTCACCAGCGCACCCAGGTCAAAATATTCATCGCCGATATTACGGCCGCCGACGATGCCGAGCGCGGCGTCGACCACGAAGGTCTTGTTGTGCATGCGCCGGTTGAGACGCTGGAAGTCTGTCACGAAGCCCAATAACTTGCCGATACCCGCGCGCGCCGCAAACGGATTATAGATGCGGATCTCGATGTTAGGATGCGCAGCAAGCGCGGCGAGTACATCATCCCGACCCGCCACATTGATGTCATCGAGCAACAGACGCACCCGCACTCCCCGATCTGCCGCCAGCAGCAGACGCCGCGCGAGATAACGGCCCGACACATCACTGTTCCAGATGTAATACTGCGCATCGATGCTGCGTTCGGCCGCCTCGATAAGCGTGGCGCGTTGCAGAAAGGCCTGTCGGCCCGAGTCCAAAATATAAAATCCCGACAGTCCGGGATGGTGCTGAGCGTCGCCCTTTGAGAGCCCACCCAACGCCGTCTCCTCGGGATGCGCAAAGGCATAGGCGGGCGTCAGTCCGGTATTCGGCGGCAGCGTCTGGCACCCGGAGAACAGCAGGCCAGCCAATATCAGGCAGGCGATACGACAATCGAACACCCTGCAAAATGAACGTGGGTAGACAGTTTTCATGCAGCTATTTTCCGTAGTCCCCGACATTATGTTCACTCTCAGTTAGGGAACCTCTGATTAATTCGCTGAAGCGGCAGACGCCGTGTAAACTCCGTTTGTTACTCGGTGCAACGCACCTCGCCCTTCGGGTCGCCTATCTGCGCCTTGCCTAGAGACGCGATCCACGATTTTGAGATAGGTTCTACTGAAACTGTCGGACGCGCGGCGTGCGCCGCTGAATCCGACCTACGTTAACCCGCATAAGAAACGTAGGTCGGATTCAGGCCGAAGGCCGCGTCCGACATGTTCGAGTCGCCTGTCCGCGCCTTGCATCTGCTCACGTGATCAAATTAATCAGCGGCCCCTTAGATTTTTTATAGCATGGTGGAATACGCATCTGCCGACCATCACCCGCGAGGCCGGTCACAATCACTGATGCGATGACCGGTGACGTGATCACCTTTATGATTATTGATGCACGCAGGGCGCCTTGGTTTAGTATACTGCCAACAGCCCATCGGGAATCGGTACAGAGGACATTATCATGACTGACTCAACCCACGACGCCGGCGTCATCCAGACGCTGTTGGAACGGCTCAATACCCAGCGGCTGCCGCGTGCGCTGGAACTGAAGGAAAAGGTCGATGCGGGCGAACCGCTCGGCGAATTCGATCTGCGCTTCCTGGAAGATGTGTTCGCGGATACACAAACCCTCAAGCCGATGATTGACCGCCATCCTGAATATCAGAAGCTCGTGGCGCGCGTGATACATCTCTACAAAGAGATTCTTGATAAGGCGACAGAGAACGAGAAAAACGCCTGACGTCGGATGCCAGTTGCTTGAACGGGATCCCTACTGGATGCGGGGCGGATCAGATGCGCAGTTTGTGCCGCAACCCACACGGCATCAATTACTATTGATCATTCCAATTGGGATGACACAAACTCCCCTCTCCCTAACCCTCTCCCCGCAAGCGGGGAGAGGGGATAACCCCCCTCTCCCGCCGGGGCGGGAGAGGGCTGGGGAGAGGGTGGCGAAGTTTTCAAGTCGAGCCTATCTATGTCATGCCAGCATGTAATGCTCAATAATTCGTCATTCCGGCGCAGGTCGGAATCCATGCGATTCAAAAAGTGAGTCGCTACCTCGATAATGATTTATGACATCCCTGTCAATAATCCACTCGCCCACGCGACGATTAATTCATCGCCCCCGCTTCGCTCTCCATGGCGATTAGCGGATAACACTCCCCTCTCCCCAACCCTCTCCCGCCGGGGCGGGAGAGGGTTGGGGAGAGGGTGGCGAAGTTCTCAAGTCGAGCCTATCTATGTCATGCCAGCATGTAATGCTCAATAATTCGTCATTCAGAGCTTCCTTAGAGACATCAATTCAGATCAGGTAACGCTCTGCCGCGGTAAACATATCTTCGCGCTGCGGCAAATCACCCGGGGCCAGTGAGAGCAGCAATACCGCAAGGCGTCGCCCGCGCGCATTGTGAAGTTCCTGCAACGCAATGCGTTGTGCCGAGGCATCTTGCGCATCGCGCTGGATATTCATGCGATCCAGATGGGTGACAAAATCCTCGGCCCAGAGCTGCTGTTCGGCATGCTCCAACACATCAACCACGACGTTCAACCGCGCCTGCAGCGCCCCGGCATCGGCGCCCATGTTGGCGAGCTCGGTTTCGATTGCCTGTAATTCTGCCTGCAAGGCTTCCGGCTCGGCCCGCGCACCCACCACCGCCTCGAAACTCCACCCACCCTGTTGCAAGGCGCTCAATTTGAGACGCAGCAGATCGCGCTGGCGGGCCAGATCGGCACGTCCGCCCTGCACCTCGATTACTCGCGCCAGCGCCAGTGTCAGCAGATGGTCGAAGGCACGGCGTTTGAGTTGACGACGTGTGTCGGCCTCATCCGCGGAAGCTTCCAGCAATCGGTGGCTACGGAAGTTGATCGCAACCTGCGCCACCTCGCGGCGCAGCATGTCACCGTCCATATCCATGCCCAGCACATTCTTCTCGACGCGCTCGGCCAGCAGCAGCACGATGACGCGCTCGGCGCTGGCGGCTGAACTGTCGCGGAACGCGTTGAGTGCAGCGTCGCCACCGAATACTTCCAGCATATGGTCGGCCGAGGCGAACAGGGCCATGAGGCGCGGATCTGCACTGTAGTCGCTGCGTCCGGCCGCCAAAGGCGCAGGGAAACTGTCCACCAACGCGACCACGTGGTCGATGGCATGGATAACAGCGGGACGCAGATGTTTCTTATACCCGTACTGAGCCCGCAAGCGCGGATCGGTGCCATCCACGGCACGCTCGATCGCCATTTCAATCAGCGAATCGGGGTAACGCCCCTGGCTCTCGCCGCCCTCATCCAGACCAAAGATAGATTGGAACAGTTTCAGCATTTGTAGTGCACCTGTGCGCTCTCCCGTAGTAGCTTCAATCCGCCTCGTCCGGCAGATCTTCTGGCAGCTTGAACGGCGTGGCCTGGATCGGCTGACTCAGTATGACCATCCCACCCTTGGGTCGACCGATATGTGCCGTGGCAGCCACATACTCGAACAGCGCTGCCGCCGTTGCCTCAGGGACAATAATCTGTACCAGCTTGACGAAATTCGATTCGGGTAACCGGCCGGCCTGCTGCGTTTTTGCCTCGCGCAGCACAGACACGCCACGGCAGGCGATGCTGTCGGCGACGTCGATACCCTTCTCCGTACGCAATGCGCGGATCAGAGTACGGTCTGTTCCGTCATCCGGCAGCACACAGAATATCAGCCGAACAGCATCGAGTGGCACTGACGCAAAAGCGGCTTCCATCCCGCTCACATCCGTGCTTCCTGCTGCAAACGTTGGCGCATTTCTACGGGGATGTACGTGGCCACCTTGTCCATCGGTATGGCATAGATCACACCAGCGCCCGGCCGATCCAACTGTAACTGAGTATACAGATTGTGCATGACCAGATCGCGGTGATCGGTGGCAGCGAGCATGGTTACGACATCCTTCTCCGCTTCCACGGCAATGCCCAACAGACCCAGACGTTCGCGTACACCGCTGCCGCGCGCATGATAGACGATGGCACCGCTGACGCCGGCCTCGCGCGCCACCTTGATGGCCTCATCGCCGCGACCGTGCGCGACAACGCACGTGATCATGACCACATCGGTGAGAAAAGTGATGTTGTTGTCGCTCATTGGATGTCCTGTGCCACTTCAATGTCGGTAAGGTTGCGTGCCTGAGCGGCCGCCCTGGCCTCACGGTTGCTCTTGTAGCGTGACCAGAGTCCGGAGATCAGAACCGTGATGATAGGGCCGACCGACGCCAGGCACAAAATGCCGAAGCCTTCGACTGCCTGGGTCGCGTTGCCGAAACCTAAACCCATGGCCAGCACCAGTGGTACCGTGACCGGACCGGTGGTGACGCCGGCACTGTCCCAGGCGACATTGACGAAGGCCTCGCTCGATACCAGCGTCAGCACCGCCGCCACTGTGTAGGTACCGACCAGCAGTACAACGAGTGGCAGATTGAAAATGAGTTTGGCGAGTCCGAGCGCAATACCGCAGGCCACACCCATCGACACGGCCATGATCAGCGTCTTCTTCTTGAATACGCCGTTGGTCAATTCCTCGGCCGTCAGACCCAGCGCAGACAACGCCGGCTCCGCGATCGTCGCACCGAAGCCGAGGAACCAGGCAAAGGCCAGCGCCAGTATCAAGCCGACACGGTAATCATACAGAGGCGCGGCCGCGACACCTTCCACCTGCATGAAGGCGGTCGGCACCAGATTGCCCGCGCTGTTTCCCAGCATCGACAAGCCGTAGGTCAAGCCAAGATTGAAAACGCACATCCCCAGGATGGTCAGGCCAATGCCGAGAAAGATCTCCGCCTGGCTGGCCAGCCGCTCGCGCAGAATGACGCTGAGCACAAAGAACAGGAAAATCACCAGCGGCAGAATCGCGCGCACACCGGAGATGATCTCGACACCTGGACTGCGCAGATACCAGGCAATCACACCCGTGTCGGTTATTGTTGCCGCTTGTCGCGCTGCCTCGATGATCTCGGCCGGCGATTGCATCGAGGCAACATACAACGCCAGGAACAGCACACCGGCAATAGGAAACAGCGAAGCCAAGGTCACGATACCAAAGCCAGACAGACCACCACTGCCCTTGCCGGCGGCGGCGGAAATACCGACACCGAGCGCCAGCACCAGCGGTACGGTCACCGGACCGGTGGTCACCGCACCCGCATCCCAGGCAAGACCGAGTACCGTGATCAGTTGCGGATCATTGGCCATATACAGCGTAGGCACCAGTACGACCAGCAACGAAAAATAGATCAGCGGTTTCAGGCTCCAACCATAGAGGAAGCGCAGCGTGCCGATCACCGCAGCCAATCCCACCGATGCGCCCACCACCAGGACCAGCGCACCCGACCACTGATTGAGCAATGCATACAGATACGGTGCCCGCTCAACCGACACGATCTGACCGGCCATCTTCAAGGCACCGATTGCCGGTTCGGCGAAGGTCACGCCGATACCCAATAACAACGTGATCAGTAACACCAGCGGCAAGGCCAGTTTGCGCGGCAGCTGTTCGCCGATAATGGTACCGAAGGGCATCAGCCCGATTTTCAATCCTTCCATGAACAACATCAGTCCGACGATCACC
>JBGSOE010000197.1:0-7861 GCA_041739295.1 Thiohalobacterales bacterium
GAACGGCGCTAGCCGGCCCGAAGGGCGAGGTGCGTAGCACCGAGTAACAAACGGAGTTTACACGGCGTAAATGAGTATTTTGAGCCCGGCTGCAACGCGGCAGATGCCGCTTCAGCGAATTAATCAGAGGTTCCTTAATAAGGAAGTCCCTTCCCCCTTGACGGGGGAGGGCCAGGGAGAGGGTGAGTCAGTTTCAGACAGCCCCCTCTCCCTGGCCCTCTCCCGCGAGGGGAGAGGGGACTCTCCGTTTACGGCGTCAGGAAACCATTTACAAACGTTAAATCTATAAACCGCATTTGCCACGGAATCACACGGAAAAACCCGGACCAGATCATAAGCTTCATGCCGGCACCGCCATCACCTGCAAGGGGGTGAATAGTCGTTCCGGGAAGGCAATGCGTTTCAGTGTCTTCCGTGTGTTTCCGTGGCTGAAATGATTTTTTTAGGCTGATTAATTCGCTGAAGCGGCATGTACTGCATTGCCGCCGGACTCAGCATGCAGTGCATGGGATGCGGCAGACCCCGTTTTTTACCCATATGCCGCGGATCTTCAAACGGGATAAAATCAATCGGAGGGTCTTTTTATCTCTGAAATGAACAGATGCGAAGTGTGTTGTATGTGGGAAAACAGATCCCGGAAATGTGTTGGTTGTATGCGCACTTTCTTTTGCAGTAACGTGGATGAAAGCTGTTTATCGAAAGGCGCATAAAAATAATAATACTTAATTCAGACAATATGTTCCGAATCCAATTTGGCAACACTGGGCTACTTGGCACGGTCACTGCAATACCCAGGTCGTGATCCACTAGAGATCACAAACCGCAAACCCTGACACGACTTACCATATGCACTAGAGGAGTACTGACGATGATGATCAAGGACCTGGAAATCAGCAAAGAACTGGCCCGTGAAGAACTGTCCGCCGTGCGTGGCGGTTCCAACTTCGGCTATGTCGGCGGCCAGAGCGCCAATCAGGCGGTTGCCGGCGGTGGGATACTCAGCCCGACCACGGCTGTGAATGCCCCGGTTAACGCACCGTCGTTGGTCCAGATGGACAACGATCCACTGACACTGGTCAGTGTCGATACCACCAACGTAGTTGGATCGGCTTTTACCGCGATCGGTGGCTGGAGCCGTTTCCCGCTGTAAGAGGGTTTCTTATTCAGAGAGTCACTAGCGGAAAAGCTCAGCGGAGGCCTACAGGCCTCCGCTTTTTTTTGCCAGTAATTAGGCCCAGGTTATTCAAAGCTCTGCTGTGTGCAGGTTTAACTGGTTGTCAACCGGCTGATTGCCACAGGTTGGACCAGAAGGAGAACGGTTTACTTTAACCAGGTGCTGTCAGGTTCGAATATGGGCGGAACCAGTTTCAGATCGGCGAATTCCAACGGGTTTTGGAAGAAGCTTGATCGGTAGGGTGACGTACCCAGTGGTCCGGACTTACCGCCGCTGATGGCGCGCATGGCCTGTCGATCTAGTTCTATACTTTCGGGTAAATCTTTGATAACTATGCTAGACATAAGCCTATTACCTCCGTGAATCCTGCGCCGATAAATACCTCTGGCGAAGGGTGTCGGCAGCAGTTGCATTTCAGTGCCGCGTACCCGCTGTTCAAAACACAGTGTTGCTAAGTATAGCGGCCGTATACACTCTCATTGTCACACACGATTGCTGAGCTAGCCCGGAAAATAAATAGTTATTAATAAATTTAATGATCCTAATCTGTTCGATGTGAATGAATGGATTAAAACGATTTCCACCTACATCCAGCATCATAGACTGAAATGATTTAGCTGGCTGTGTAAAATCATCACACCATCCAGCTATGTACTACATTTTATAACAGCTTTAGGGAAATTGAAGGCACCTCTTACAGGGGGGCGTGGTGATGGACCATAAGTATTCCTAACAGGTGTGATACATGCACGGTATAGCTTGAGAGGCTGTTGCAAGATTGCCGGCGTGCTTGGTGCCCCACATTGGGTGGCATCGATACGTCGGAGGAGTATGGACAATGAGCTATAGGTGGTGGTCATCGTGTCGCACGACACGGGGAATGCGGCGTAGCATCAATGAAGATGCCTACTTGAACCTGGATGACATCGGTTTGTGGGTCGTTGCGGATGGTATGGGTGGTCATGCGCGTGGGGATGTCGCCAGTCGTATAGTGATAGATTCGTTGAGGGATCTGGATAAACCCAGGTCCATGGATGAATTATTGGTGGGAGTAAGGGAGCGTTTGAACAGGGCCAATCGACTTATGCGCGAGGAAGTACTGCGCTCCGATGCCGGACTCATAATGGGAAGCACGGTGGTCGCGTTGTTGGTCTATAAGCGTGAATGGCGCTGTATCTGGGCAGGTGACAGCCGTGCCTACCTCATGCGTGACGGTCAACTGATGCAAATAACGCACGACCACAGCGTCATCCAGGAGATGATCGACCGCGGGCAGCTACGCCCCGAGGATGCCGCAACGCATCCTGCCGCGAACCGGATCACACGGGCTATCGGTGCTCAACACCATCTGCTGCTTGATGAGTTCAATTCGATTCTCCGGGACGGTGACACCATACTGCTCTGCAGCGATGGGCTCACCAAGGAGGTTACTGATCAGGAAGTAGCCAGTGTTCTGGAAGGCTTCGAGTGCGAAGAGGCCAGCCAGGAACTGGTCGAGTTGGCGTTGGAGCGTGGTGCACGCGACAATGTCACCGTCGCAGTGATTCACTTTGAGGTGACGACAGGATTCAGCGAACACAAACCAGAGAATACGGTGGTCAACTATGGGATTACGGCGAAATCGCAGCATCTTGTTACGGAGCGGAACGCGAGTATCCGCACTGTCGGCACATCCGGCGCCTGCAGGGATACAAGTATGGTGTAAATTATTATGGTCAGTCTTGCGCATACGCTGAAGTCGTTTCGCAGCGGGGCTCTTTCAAGAGATGCCCTGTTTGCTGAAATTGATCGCCTCCTGGATGGAAAGCGTGCCAGCAAGAACTGGCTGTTGGAAACGCTCGACAGGGAAAACACGGAGATGCCATTACCTCCTGATGTCCATGAGGCTGTGCTGGCCAAAATTCGGCGTATTGAAAATGGTGTGGACGATGCGCAATCATCGCATGACGACAATGGTCATGACTTCATTGATCCTGACGATAGCTTCACGCGTCTTGCGACCAGCGCTTATTTTGAGGGATCAGCAGCGACGGAAGTAGCCTCTCAGGAGATGCATCCTTTTGAACGGATAAAATCTGATGACGCGAAGTCGAGTCTTCCGGGTGATGACTATGTGAAGGGTACTGGCGATATCCTCAATGGCCGCTTTGTTCTTGAGGAGCGCATTGGCACGGGCGGCATGAGTTCGGTCTATAAGGCACTGGATCGACGCAAACTGGAGGCTGATGACCGTAACCCTTATGTGGCGGTCAAGGTGCTCAATTTGGAGTTCCGTGCGCGGCCGGATTCACTGATTGCCCTGCAGCGCGAGGCCAAGAAGTCCCAGAGCCTTGCGCATCCAAATATCGTGCGTGTATACGACTTTGATCGTGATGGCACGACGGTCTATATGACCATGGAATATCTCGCTGGTGAGCCCTTGGCGAAAATTCTTCGATCGCCCAACTTCACTGGTCTGGGGCAGACTGAGGCGATGCGCATCCTGGAGGCGATGGGGAGCGCACTTATGTTTGCGCATGACAACTGTATCGTGCACGCCGATTTCAAACCGGGAAACGTCATCCTGACATCTACGGGACAAGTTAAGGTGATCGATTTCGGTATTGCGCGTGCGTTCCAGCGTCCGGACGATACCGACCAGGAGGCCACGCGTTTTGACCCCGGAACACTGGGTGCTCTTACGCCGACTTATGCAAGTCCCGAAATGCTGGAACATCAAGAGCCGGACCCGCGTGACGACATCTATGCGCTTGCCTGCATAACCTATGAAATGCTGACCGGACGTCATCCGTTCGGCCGCATGCAAGCGACCGAGGCGCGTGATGGAGGGTTGGTGCTGGAGCGCCGACCAAAGCTAAGCAGAAGGCAGTACAAGGCTTTGAGATCTGCACTTGCCTTCGATCGCCAGATGCGCACCCCTTCGGTCAGGCAGTTTCTCAACGATATCAGGCCTGAGCCGGAGGTGTCCTTACCTATCCCTCTGTATAAAGTCGGTAAGGCCGCGGCCGCGCTGATTGTTGGGGGTGTGGGTCTGTATTACCTAGTCTCGGGTTTGATGTATCAGGGGGCAGGAGACACCAAAGGTAATACAAGCAGCATGGCACAGGTGAGTGAATCGAGTGCACGGTCCGTAGATCTCGCTGGTCTGGAAAACGCATCGAATGCCCCCTTGCTGGCTGATGATTCTGTAACGGTTGCCGGTAGCAGCATGCCGATATTATCGCAACCCGTAGTAAAGGGAGAGCCAAACAAACCGGTATCAACTGAGAAACTGGCCATGGTTACAGAACCGCCGCCCGTCCTGAGTGCCGCGTCGGTAAGAGCCGTAATTCAGCGGATCCCTTGTTCTGCTATCGATGTTTCAGTCCAGAATGGCACGGTCGCCTTGCGGGGATTTATATCGGAGAGTTTGGGGCTGAAACGTCTGCAACTTGATTTGAGTAAATTGCAAGGTATGAAAAGCCTCCGGGCTGATGTGGTCGATGTAAGCCCTGATAAGTGCCCGATCATCGATCTGTATGCGCCATACTGGGTGGCGAACCAGGAAATGGAGCGTAGCGCGGCCATCAAGACCCGCAGTGGCAGCGATGCTATCGTCGAGGGCGAACCGTTGGTCGTGGACATCAGCACGCCTGCCTATGAATCTTATGTCAACGTGGATTACTACTCTCTGGACGGCAATGTGGTGCACTTGCTGCCGAGCGCGCGTGCCAGCAACAATCAGGCGCCGGCGAACTACAAGGCGACATTAGGCGATCTGGGAGAGTGGACGATTTCGGCGCCATATGGCAAGGAGATGGTCGTTCTACTGGTCACTCCACAGCCATTGTTCGATGTCCATCGTGCTGAGTATGAAACTGACTCCGAATACCTGGCTGCGTTAAATGAACGTCTCGCGCGCATGGTCAAGGAATCAGGTAAAGCCAAAGTGGCTGCGGATTTCGTGATGATAGACACCAAGCCAAAATCGCTATTGGATCGCTTGCGTAACTAGCAGGGTGTTCCATTCACGGTAATGACATGCTGGCGTGACCGTGGGTTGCGATGCTCGCGTTGCCTTAAGGGCACCTCTAAAAATTCACTGAAGGCGCGCTGGCTGCGTTGCAACCGGGCTCAAAATGCTCATTTACTCCGTGTAAACTCCGCTTTTTACTCGGTGCTGCGCACCTCGCCCTTCGGGCCGGCTAGCGCCGTTCTCTCCGCTTCGCTTCGAGTCGCCCGGTTGCGCCTTGCCATCATCGCCTTGATTGAATTTTTAGAGGTGTCCTTAAATTATGGAAGTGTCTTTACAACGCGGAATCCGTTCATGAGATAGCGCACATTGGTGTCATATTTGAAACGGCTTGCCGAGTGCACGTAGGTTGCATCATCCCGCCAGGAACCGCCACGGATCACATGCTCGCGGCAGTCTGGCTGATCCCGGCTCCTGCCGTCCGCTGGTGCTCCTTCATGGGATCTGTTCCAGCAGTCGCTGACCCACTCCCAGACCCCGCCATTCATTCCGTATAAGCCAAACGGGTTGGGTGGAAATGCCGCGACCACGCCGGGTGTTGCGTGATCCCACGGTTCACCGCAGTTCTTGCAGTTCGCATGACCGGTGCCAATTTTGTCGCCCCACCAGAAGCGCGTCGAGGTGCCGGCGCGCGCCGCGTACTCCCATTCGGCTTCGGTCGGGAGACGATACGTTTGTTTGGTGGTCTGGCTAAGCCAGCGTACATATTGTTGAGCATCGTTCCAGCTGATGTCGCGTGCCGGTGTATCGGCATCAGTGCCCGACGTTTCTGCCTTGAAGCTGCAGTGACTCGCGGCGACGCATTCTTTCCATTGGCCGGTGGTGATTTCGTATTTGCTGATGGCGAACGGTTGCGCGATTGTGACGCTGTGTGCGGGTCTTTCGCTGCGGTCGCCATTGTTGTCGCCCATAATGTATCTGCCCGCTGGTATCACAATCATGGAGGGACAATTCGGGCAGTCCTGAATGGCTTCGGTGCTTTTCACCGCGACAGGTGTTGGTGTAGGCGGTGGAGATGCAGCCAATGCTTGGACCTTTGGCGGTGGCGTTGTACTAGCCGGTGGTGCTGCAGGTGTAGTGCGCACAGGCACGGAAGGTGAGGGTGCTGCCGGTCTTGTGAGCAGTTCTGCATACACATAGGCCGTGTCACCGGTGGCGGTCCTTATCCGGTACCATTTTCCGTCTGTTACACGGCCGGTGACATGTACGCTGCTGTCTTTGTTCAGCTGACCGACGAGTTGCGCTTGTGCCGAAGGTGCTTGCCGCAGGTTGGCATCGGTTACGGCAACATAGTCGATATCCATGTCCTCAACTGTCGGTTCGGCCTGCTTGGCCGGTGTTGCAGATTTCCGGTAGCGATCGGCGCGGGCTTTTGCCAGAGGGGCGAAGCGCCCCTCTGGATATGCCTTGAGATAGGCTTCGTAGTCCGACGCATCAGTACTGTCTTCGATAGATTTCCAGAACTCGAGTTCGATGCGCGCCTCACCGTCCTGTGGTAGCAGACCCCGAGGTAACCCCAGTTGGGAAGAGGCAGACGAGACGAGGGTTTGTGGATGTATCGGTTTAGTGGCGATATCAGTGGATTCTGAGTGCAGTGAATAGGGGTTGTGTAACGATGAAACGAACCAGGGAGTCTGTGCTCCATCGCTACGCTGTCCGACGGCGAGCTGGATTTGGCTTAGGATATCCTCCAGAGTCATGCCGGTTTTAGGCAGCAGCCTCAAGATTTCTTCGGTGAACAGACCGTGAGCGCCTGCACCATCGAAGGCGATTCCCCCAGGTGTAGTACCGAACGCCAGCAACGTCTGAGCGGGAAATCGCGTGAACGTCAATTGACCAGCCGATGTGACTGTATTCAGAAATGGATTGTTCAGACAGGCATCGACCAGGATCAATCTGGCTTGATCGGGGCGCCCAGATGACATTTCCGTGACGATGTCGCGGATGTCGATACCGCGCAGTAATGTGGACGATTCTATCTGCGTATCCACGGGCAGAAGGTAGGCGGTACCATCCATTTGTATGGCATGCCCGGCGAAGTAGAACAAGGCAACATCCGACTCACGCCGACGCCGGTCAAATTCTTCAAGTGCCTCATGGATGCGCAGTCGGGTTGCATTTTCCAGAGTCAGTACTTCAAAGCCCATTGTGCTCAGAAGTCTACCCACGGAACGGGCGTCCGCACGTGGTGTGCGCAACGGCTGCTGTTTATACCCGGCATTGCCAATGATCAGCGCCACACGCCGTGGTGTGTCGGTTGCATCGGCATAACTGATCTGTGCGTCTGTGGTAGTACCGGCGGCTATCGGTTCAGTCGAGTAGGAGGGGGCTGTACTGCCCATTGCCAGGAACAGACTCAAAACGCATCCGACGAAGAGAGTTTTTGTCATAGCCTCACATCCATGCCTGAAAACCATAATCGGAGTTTTATCATCAATGACTTAATCAGGCTAGCCCAGACGGACGACTCCTGCAACTTTCCGTGCCTTGGTGGCAAGGGTATATATATGAGAACTTGGTGATGCTCTGTTTAAGGAACCTCTGATTAATTCGCTGAAGCGGCATCTGCCGCGTTGCGGCCGGGCTCAAAATACTCATTTACGCCGTGTAAACTCCGTTTTTTCACCCGTCCGCGCCTTGCATCTGCTCGCTTGATCAAATTAATCAGAGGTTCC
>JBGSOE010000198.1:0-2697 GCA_041739295.1 Thiohalobacterales bacterium
GAACGGCGCTAGCCGGCCCGAAGGGCGAGGTGCGTAGCACCGAGTAACAAACGGAGTTTACACGGCGTAAATGAGTATTTTGAGCCCGGCTGCAACGCGGCAGATGCCGCTTCAGCGAATTAATCAGAGGTTCCTTAATAACCGCGCGAAATATCACGGCCACCATCGTACAGGATGGTGGCCGTATTTTTTTGCGGGCGGATGCTGCGGCGAAGTGGTTAAGCCGGCTTGGATTCCAGCGCCTGCAGTGTCTGCCATCGATTCACAATGGCGCAGAACAGATCAGCGGTGCGTTCGGCATCATAGACGGCTGAGTGCGCCGATTTCTCATCCCACTCGAAACCGGCAGCTTGTACCGCGCGTGCCAGAACCGTTTGTCCGTAGGCCAGGCCACCGAGGGTCGCGGTGTCGAACGTGCTGAACAAATGGAAAGGATTGCGTTTGATACCGGCGCGCTGGTTCGCCGCCTTCATGAACGACAGGTCAAATGCAGGATTGTGGCCGACCAGGATGGCGCGGGTACACTGGCATTCTTTCACCAGCTTGCGTATCGGCGCGTATATCATGTCCAGCGCGGCGCGTTCGGGTTTGGCGAAACGGAATGGGTGATAGGGGTCGATGCCGGTGAATTCCAGCGCCTTGGGGTCGAGGTTGGCGCCGGGAAAGGGCTCGACATGACAGGCGATGGTTTCCAGCCGCGACAGCACGCCCTGATCATCCAACTGCAGTGTAACAGCGGCGATTTCCAGGAGAGCGTCGGTTTTGGAGTTGAACCCGGCGGTTTCTACGTCGATAACGACCGGCAGAAAGCCACGGAAACGCTCGCCGATGCGAGCAGGCTGCACAATGGATGACATAGACCTAGGATACAGAATACGCTTCGCCTTGGCGACGCAAACCGGGTCGCTTTGAAATTTCCGCTGTTCACGCCTAAAGTGGGCACACACAAAAACGAAGTTGGAGGAGTTCAAGGATGGTCAAGCGCTGGATGACACTCATAGTGGCGCTGCTGCTGACGTCGTGGCTGGGCGGCGTATATGCCGAATCAGCGGCCGTACCAATTAAGGCCGGGCAGGGTTTGCTGTGGAAGATCGAGAAGGCTGGCGTCAAACCCAGTTATCTGTTGGGGACGATGCATTCGGAAGATCCAACCATCGTCGCCATCCCGGAGCCGGTGATGTCCGCGCTGGAGGCGGCCAGTCTGGTGAGCCTGGAAATGGTCATGGACCCGAAGAGCATGGACTCACTCTCCAATGCCATGCAAATAACCTCGGAACCGGAGCTGCCTGAAGTCATCGGCAAGGATCTTTACCGCCAACTGGTGCAGGCCATGAGTGAACAGGGTGTACCCGAACACGTCCTCCGCGGTATGAAACCCTGGGCCGTGTCGATAACGCTGATGGTCCCCAAAAGCAATACAGGTCTGTTCCTGGATCGCGTGCTGTATCTCGAAGCCATCGCCAAGGGTAAACCTGTTGAGGGTCTGGAAACGGCCGCCGAGCAGGTTGCGGTGTTCGAGGGTTTGGACCAGGCCGATCAGGTGCAGTTGGTTAAGGAAGCGCTGAAGGCGTACCCAACGCTGGAGCAGATGTATGCGGAGCTACGCGACGCCTATCTCAAACATGATCTGCAGGCATTGGTCGCGCTCAACGATGCGATGCTCAAGGACAGTGATCCTGCCTTTGTGCAACGCATCAATACGCGCTTGATCATCGACCGCAATCTGCGCATGGTTGAGCGCATGCAAGCGGGATTGACGAGTGGCAATACCTTCTTCGCCGTCGGTGCACTGCACCTGCCGGGTGACCAAGGCATTCTGCAGCAGCTGCGTAAGCAGGGTTATCAAGTCACGGCGGCATATTAGATGAAAAAATTATTTGAACCGCCAAGAACGCCAAGGTCGCCAAGAAAACCTTTTTGAACCGCAAAGGCGCAGAGAAAAAATATGAGCCAGTAGCGTATTGCGCCGGATATTTTTCGAACCCTGAATGCATGCATGCATGCTGGCTTAGCGGGTGATAGCGGTGTATTGAAGTGAGAGGAAAAATATTTGAACCGCCAAGGACGCCAAGACCGCCAAGAAAAGCCTTTCTGAACCGCAAAGGCGCAGAGACGCAAAGAAAAAATAATGTGGACCACGTAGGCCGCAACTAAGCTCGTGTGCTTGCGTCGGTATGAGATCAGCTGATCCTGGTACCGACTAAAACGCCACATGGCATGCGCATTATGATTTCTCCTGGCGGCCTAGCGTATTTCAGCGTGACTGAGTGCGAGGCTGAACAGAAGAAGAGCCTTTCAGGGATCAGAAAGATACAACGTCTCTCAATGCAAAATCGATTTAAGGAACCTCTGATTAATTTGATCAAGCGAGCAGATGCAAGGCGCGGACGGGTGACCCGAAGCGAAGCGGAGAGAACGGCGCCAGCCGGCCCGAAGGGCGAGGTGCGTAGCACCGAGTAAAAAACGGAGTTTACACGGCGTAAATGAGTATTTTGAGCCCGGCTGCAACGCGGCAGATGCCGCTTGATCAAATTAATCAGAGGTTCCTTAATCATTCACATGCTAGGCGGAAGCGGACTATTACCCAATAGTGCGGAATCCGTCTATTGATCATTACCCATTGGGATGACACAAACTCCCCTCTCCCTAACCCTCTCCCCGCAAGCGGGGAGAGGGGATAACCCCCTCTCCCGCCGG
>JBGSOE010000200.1:0-2395 GCA_041739295.1 Thiohalobacterales bacterium
CCGGGCAGTCCGATCCCGACACCGGCGAGATCACGGCGCCATAGCTTCCCGTTCCGCTTCTCACCTCACCGCCAGCGAAGACGCGAAAAGCACGAAGGCCCCCTCGAGGGGGCCTTCGTGCTTCATCCGCCGCTACCGTCAATGGCTCCCAATCCCGACGCCGTCCTGGCTCCCTTTTGCGCCGCCGTTGACAAGCGCCCTTGACAAATCGTACGAAATGTACAATATGTGCATAATAAAGAATGGAGGAGGCCGCAATGAACTATCCGCGCATGCCAGTTGCCCGCGTCCGTGCTGCCTTCAAAGAGACGGTGCAGATGGTCGCGTACCAGGGGCAGCGTGTCATCCTTACCCATCATGAGGTTCCCATGGCTATTCTCGTGCCAATCGAGGACCTACAGCTACTCGAGTTGGGTGATGCACAGGTCTTTGCCGAGATGGACGCAGCGGCAAAATCCGATAACCGCCCGATATTGGAGGACGGAGAACCAAAAAGCCTCGACCAAGTAGCCGCAACTCTTGGAGAGCCAGTTGCCCCCCTCGCTTCCTCGAAGCGAGGCACTGCAGAAGATATGGCGCGTGTAAGGCAATTGCTCGACGAGTTAGAGCAGGATGCTGACTCGAACCGCGCGCTAGAGGCCACGCTCCCGCGTCAGGCAGAGAGCGTGGCCGAACTTCGCCCTCACTTAAGAGCGCCACGACCTGCCTTGGCTTCGCGCCCGGCTACACTGGGACGTCTTAGTGCAAAGGCCTATTCGTCAGCTCGGGAAGAGCTTCTTAGACCCCATACACAGATTGTCGATACGCGTCCAACAGAACAGCCCGCCGAGATGTCCGATCGCATCGAACGCGCCCGCCACCGGCTGCAAAGCATCACAGGCTTGCTCTCCCATCGCGACCTCAAGCCCCAAGAACGGGCCGTGGCACGCAACTCTCTCAACGAGGTGGCAGAGCTTCTTGTTAGTCTTGTTCACGAATGCAACGAAGCACCCCCATCCACGCATGGCATTGCTGACTAGACTGACCGCCCTTGTCTCAGAGGAACCGTGAGCGCTGCTTGTGCTGAGTCATGCGGCAATCTACGTTCGGCGTCGTTCATACAGTCAATTGTAGCGACGATGCCAGATGCCGCCGATCCCTCCCCGAGCTCCTGCCCCGACGTTCGTTTTCTCGCCCCTCCTGCGTGGCGATGAAAGGACGATGATTAGAGATCTCTTGCAGCGCAACTACTTGATGCCAGACATTCAACAGCGGATCGACCAGCTCCGCTTTCAGATGGCTAACCCGCCTGCCAGCTCACAGTATACCCCATCGAATGACGAGAACCGTCGATATCCTGGCGGAATGGTAGTCCAGGGAGTATTTCTCAGGCCGTGGCGCTATCGAGCAATCCTTTCAGGATCGGCCCTCTACCTAACAAGGGTTATGCCGCTGGCCAGCTTCATGAATGCGCTAAGTCGGCGAACGCCCTGATAGAAGGGATTGGCGCAACGCAGTCGATCCTAATATCAACAAAGACTTCCCCGCCGCGAACTTGACGCACTAGCCAACGTAATGGGTTCTTCATCGAACCCGAATGGGTTGCAAATCCCCATGCTAGAAGCGGAGACCATAGATCAATGCGGAAAGACGCATCGATTGGAGTCGGATGATCATACCTAGCGGGCACGGTCGGTGAGGGGTCGCGCTTATTCTCCGGCATCATTGGATCCGTAATCAAAAAACCAGCTCCCGCGCGAATTCTCGATTTTTCAAGGAGCCGTAGAAGCCACGGCGTAGTCGCCTGGGCTCCTGTAATAGTGAATGGCTTGTCATCCGGGGGCGTTAAACCAACGATGCCTTTGATAGTGAAATGGTTGCGCTTGCTCAAATCGGGGACAATCGCCATTCGATGGCGCCATGCTGTTGCGGCGCTTGGCTCACCGATATAAGGCTTGATCCGATCAAATATGAGGAGGCAAGAGCCTACGATCAAAGCCAACCAGGAAGGCGCGCTCACTACCTCGGCGACAATATTCGCGTCGAGCCAAGGCCGCCCCTCTTGAGCTACCCTTACAGCGAGATTGACACCGGAGTTAGCAAGTGCGGCTGTTATACACAGAAGACCCGTTCGAATGAGCACGAATCTAATATTTGTAAGATAAACATACGCAAAAGTGAGACCGAATACAACCAAGGCGGAACGCCAAAGCCAGTGCCCCCATAGAAAGAATAGGCAGAAATACACTGCAGCAAAACAAGCCATCAAAACTTGTCCTGCTTACCCACGATTCTCAGCCACGTTTGAGCCACACGAATCGCTGAGATTTGGGAGCGTTTCGAGGGAGATGGCGCATGGCTCGCAACAAGGTGCAGTTTCAGAAAGGCCTGTCGGAGGCTGATTTCTCAGCGCTCT
>JBGSOE010000232.1:0-4673 GCA_041739295.1 Thiohalobacterales bacterium
AGCGAAGCGCAGAGAACGGCGCTAGCCGGCCCGAAGGGCGAGGTGCGCAGCACCGAGTAAAAAACGGAGTTTACACGGCGTAAATGAGTATTTTGAGCCCGGCTGCAACGCGGCAGATGCCGCTTCAGCGAATTAATCAGAGGTTCCCTAGCAGAAACTCGACGGCATCCACCATACCAAAGCAGGATTGGCGACCTTATTCCAATCCTATTGATATAAATCGACGACGTCAGGACCTGGATATATTAATCTTATGCTCATCAGGTTCAGTTGCCAGGAAGCACGCATGTCCGCCGTATTGAAAGCCCCTCTCGTCACTCTGCCGCGCATCCCGCTGGATATTTTTATGGCCCTGTTTCTCTGCCTATTGGGAAGCCTGTATGCACCTGCGGTATTTGCGGAAATCCCAGCCGCACCTAACCTTGCCGGTTACACCAAGACACTGGACAGCATAAACAAGCAACTCAACCAGCCCATAGCCAATGAAGAAATCCTCAAAGGCTGGATCGACCAGTTGGCAACCGATCGCAACGCAATCACTATCTGCATCAGCGATCGCGAAAAAGCCTTGGCGCAACTGAATATAGATCTTGAGAGTCTTGGTAAAAGCGTCTCCGGAGAAGCCACCGATGTCTCCCGCAAACGCCGGGAAGTACGCACCAATCTTGCAGAGCTGGAGCGGCAACTTGCAGAGTGCCGGGTATTTGCGCTACGCAGTGACGAACTCAGCCAGAAGCTGCGAGAACGCTACAAGGCTGCGATCGCTGAGCTGATGTTCGCTCATGGCCCCAGTATAATGGTCCTGCTCCTGGATAACTGGAACAACACCGTGACCATCGGCATGGCTACGGTCATGTTCGTACAGCAACATGCTGGCCTGAACAATCTAAGTATTCCGGAATGGCTGTGGTTCGCGACACTGATGGGTATAGCGTACCTGATCGGTCGGATACTGCGCATGCGTCGCCAGTTACGCATTTCCCAGCGCGAACACAATCCTGACGCACCGACCCAGCTGAGTAGTGCCATCCTTTCAGCTCTGAGCCACTACGCACCGCAGTTGTTATCTGCGCTAACTGCTGCTGGCACGATCTACCTGTATACCTATGAGATCCGTCCGGTCCCGTTCATCAATGTTCTTCTTTACGGCCTGCCGATGTATGTCATCGCGCTCCTGTTCATACATCTAATATTTACGCCTAAACCACCCAACAGGGCGCTTCTCTCGGTCAGCGATGAACTAGCGCGCATGATGGCGCGGCGCCTGCGGGTACTGGCGTTGCTGGCTTACATCGGCTACCTGGTGTTCTCCACCCTTTTTGCCCAACACCTACCGGACGAAGCCTACCTCCTGGTACGTGGCCTGTATGCCGCGTTACTGTTCCTGAACATGATCTGGACCCTGTGGCTGTTCGCACGCATGCGCGAAAAGGATGAGCTGCGTTGGATAGGTCTACTGGTATCCATGGTGCTTGTCATCAGCCTGGGCGCCGAATGGCTGGGGTATCGCAATCTGGCAACAATGATTCTGCGTGTTCTGCTCGGTTCACTCATCGCGTTCTGGGCCACGCTCATCCTGATGCGCCTGTTTCGTGAATTGTACGACTCACTGGAAACCGGCGAAAGTGCATGGCCATTGAAGCTGAGACACCTGCTCGGCGTCGCGGCCGGTCGACCCGTGCCGGGTCTGGTTTGGTTGCGACTGGCCACCAACGTCCTACTTTGGTCATTGTTCGGCTACACCCTGCTACGCATCTGGCATGTCTCCACCTCGACCATTCAACACGTAGAAGACTCGCTGATCATGGGCTTTCCATTGGGTACGTTTCAGGTCGTGCCCTACCGTATTCTCATGGCTATTGCCATATTCGCAGTATTAGTGACATTCGCGCGCTGGCTGCAAACACGTCTTGATCGTCACTGGCTACGTTATGCAAGGATGGATCACGGTGCACGCGAGGCGGTGGTCACCATTACCGGTTATGTGCTGATAACTATCGCCGCCCTGGTCGGCCTGAGCATCGCCGGATTCGCATTTGGAAATCTTGCCATCATCGCTGGCGCTCTTTCCGTCGGCATAGGCTTTGGCCTGCAGAACATCGTCAACAACTTCATCTCCGGTCTGATACTATTGTTTGAGCGCCCCGTGAAGACCGGCGATTGGATAGTGGTCGGGAATACCGAGGGCTACGTCAAACGTATCAGCATCCGTTCCACCCAGATTCAGACTTTTGACCGCTCCGATGTCATCGTGCCGAATTCAGAGCTGATATCACAGCAAGTGACCAACTGGATGCTCTATGACAATCAGGGCAGAGCGCGCATCCCTATCGGCGTCGCCTACGGTAGTGATACCCAAAAGGTGAAGCTGATACTTGAAAAGATCGGACGTGATCATCCGAGTGTAATCACCGATGGCAGCTATCCAGAACCCAAGGTTTTGTTCCTCGGCTTCGGTGACAGTGCGCTGAATTTCGAATTGCGCTGCTTCGTGCGCAACGTCGACAACCGCCTGCAAGTCATCAGCGATATCAATTTCGCCATCGACGCGGCGTTCCGTGCCGAAGGCGTCGAGATCCCCTTCCCGCAACGCGATCTACACCTGCGCAGTCTGCCGCCGGGTTATCCGGCCGGACCGGAAAACACGGCCGAAAGTTAACATGCAGAAGATTTACATTTCGCGGTCATTCGGCCCGACGCGATGGAAGACATGGAGTACACGTTGCGTGGCATCAACAAGACACTACCGATCCGGAGCCTGTAATAATTCAGGAGAAACTGCCAGGGGGCCATTCAAGCTGTGCAAAAAGGCCTCTAACTGCACCTGCTCCTCTGGAGTCATGTTGATAGACGGAAGATCAGTACGGCCAATGGGTGCTATGGGCACCGAATTGTAGTGCTTCAATACTTCACCAAGAGTCTTGAACTGTCCTGCATGCATGTAGGGTGCTGTCATATCAATATTTCGAAGCGTAGGCACTTTGAAAGCGCCTAACGTTTCTGATCGTCTTTTAGTGGAGAATTTTAATTCTGAGCAGTCTTTGTTTGCGGCGTCACTGTATTCACCCAGACAGTTAAATTCACTTTTAAATGCCTGTTGGATACCTGTAAGGCGCCCCTCATCGAGGAGGGATTTGCTTTCTGAAAAATTCCCGGGCGTAATTTTTTGCCGCATAGCAGCTGGATCCGGCACACCGGTGTTATGAAAGCCGTTAAGCGTGAACAGCGGCCCCTGGTGACAGGTCGCACACATACCTTTACCAATAAAAAGCCTCAAACCCGCAACCTCGTCAGCTGACAAAATATCACTCGTACCTGCCGGGTTATCCGTCAATACTGCCTCAACATATTTATCAAAACGTGCCGGTGCTGGAATCAGCAGGCTTTCATAAGCCGCAATAGCCTTGCCCATATTGACGTATACGCGTGTGATGGCCTTACGGTCTGCCCCATTCATCTCTAACCAGTTTTTAACAGACGCACTAACGCCGACTGGCGCGGCATCTTCGGGGAAACGTTTTTTATCTGATAAATCCGGTAGCGAACCGAATATGTTTTCATACAGCTTTCTGTAGGCCGGATCATTATAAATGATGCGGGCATATTGCGACCTGTTGCCCCCGTGCTCTATCACTGATTCCAGAGGGCCCAGCGCCTGTGACCATAAACTATCACTACGGCCATCCCAGAAGAACCAGGAACTATACGCCATACCAACAATTGAAGGTGCGCTACGCGCGGTTGCGCCAATGCCTCTGGCTTTTGCCAGGCCATCAGTAAAGTATTTGTCAGGATGATGACAGCTTGCACAAGCGACTTGTTCATTACTGCTGAACCGTTTATCAAAAAATATTTTATGGCCGAGTTTGGCCGCGACTGGATTGTCGGCATATTTATTAGTGGGATCGGGCGGAAACTTCGGTAAACTGCCGATCCATTGTAAACGTAGTAATGCGCGCTCCTCATCATTCCAGACTGATTTCGGTGCCGCATGAACAACAAAGGCGATTATCCATAACAACAGGAAAGCCGCGCTGACTACCGGAATATTTGCAACCTGTTCAGATTTGGATTTCATGGAGTTACGCCTATTTGCATGGCGGCGCAGTCAATCAATAACTATCGAGTTTATAACTCAACATCGAATGAAACAGCATCAGTAATCTCATCTTCTTTAATTTTGAACCATATCTTCCACACCCCAACCATACTGAATTTGAGTCCCTCCACCAGATAATTGCCATCACCCAGTTCAGTTACTTCCGGCTGCGTGGGAAGACCGTGTTTATGCTTTGGCATTCCACCATAAACAGAAATACTGGCCTTCAGGACAGGTTTTCCATCAAGTGTATCGACATGCAGCACCCAGCTATGAATTAGATTCAAAGGTAATGGCTCTATATTGCTTTTGTAGGACACATGAAAATGTATGCTGTCTGTTGCCGTCAATGTATTTTCGACTGCAGCAGCTTGACCGTATCCCGCAAAAATCAGGTTAGCCGTCAGCAATACCCACACTTTAGATAGTTTCATCACCCGCATAGACATTGCGTCTTATCCTCCAGCGCATAGTTCAAGGGACTTGGATGAATTACTAAACCGTCATTCCAGCGAATGCCGGACAAATGCGCAATGCGCGTTGAACGCCGTAAGGCGGCCCGTAGGGCGAGCGA
>JBGSOE010000244.1:0-9622 GCA_041739295.1 Thiohalobacterales bacterium
TCAGTGCCGGCGATCGACGAGTCAAAACGTCCAGTGATCGTAATCGGCACTGGGCCAGTCGGTATCCGAGTGGCACAGGAGATCCTGAAGCTAAATCCTGGCGGTGCCCTGACTCTATTTGGTGATGAACCCTGGCCGCCCTACAACCGGGTGCAATTATCTGCGCTGCTGGCCGGGGAGATGTCGTGGGGGGCGCTCCAGAATCAACTGCGCACAAATACTGAAAATCGGGTACTGCAACATCACAACTGCGCGGTAGTCAGTATTGATCGCGAGCGTCGCGTGGTTATTGATCGAGTAGGGCGTGTGCATCCATATCGGACGCTGATACTCGCGGTAGGCTCGCGTCCACATATCCCTTCCATACCCGGCATCTCTCAGGAGGGTGTGTTCCGCTTTCGTGATATGTCGGATATGCAGGCGCTGGCGGCGCGCAATGCCCGTAGCCGCCGTGCCGTGATTCTTGGCGGCGGGTTATTAGGAGTAGAGGCTGCACGTGGTCTGTGCCGATCCGGTACCGAGGTGACCATTATCGAGCATGCGCCGCGGATTATGGCAGCGCAGTTGGACGATGCGGCGAGTGCGCTGCTCCAGGAGCACATCGAAAGCTTAGGTATCCGTGTAATCCTGGGTGATTCAGTGGTGAAAGTATTGGGAGACGGCCGACTGTCCGGCATACGTCTGAGGTTGGGTGCCACCTTGGCGTGTGACACCCTGGTGGTTGCCACGGGTATCCGTGCCAATATTGATCTCGCGCGAAGCTGCGGTTTGCGGGTGAATCGTGGCATTGTCATTGACGATACTTGTGCCACATCTGACCCAGCGATCTTTGCAGTGGGTGAGTGTGCTGAACATCGTGGTCAGCTTTATGGGCTGGTTGGACCAGGATTGGAACAAGCCGCGGTGCTGGCCCATCGCTTGAATGGGCAATCGGCATGTTACTCAGGCTCACTCACCGCAACGCGCCTCAAAGTGGTCAAACAGGCCGTTTTCAGCATGGGCATCATTGCCGAGAGTGATGATCCAACATGGTTGCGCGCCCATGTCTATCAAGATCCCCTTACAGGTGTTTACCGCAAACTGGTTACGCGTCGTGGCCGACTGGTTGGCGCAATCGCGCTGGGCCACTGGGACGAACTGACGAGAGTCCAGGAGATCGTGCACAGCAGGCGCGTGGTATTGCCGTGGCAGCTCTGGCGTTTTGCAAAGTATGGCTGCTTGTGGCCCGAGTCCACTGAGCAGGGTGTACAGGATTGGCCGGCATCGGCCATTGTGTGCAACTGCACTGGTGTGACACGCGGCGAATTAACGGCGGCCATAAGTCAGGGAAACTGCTCGATTCAGCAGCTAATCGAATCGACAGGTGCCTCAAGCGTCTGTGGCAGCTGTCGGCCACTGTTGTCCGCGTTGACCGGTGCCAAAGCTGTACCCGCAGATATGACCGGTATGCGTGCACTCGCAGTGACCGCATTGCTGGCCTTGCCCATCCTCCTTGCCATGAGCGTCCCTACGGAGTTTCTCAGAACTGATTCAGTACAAACGATCCTATATCAGCTGTCCATTGTGTGGCGCGATGGGTTCTGGAAACAGGTGACAGGCTTCACGCTGTTGGGCCTTGGTCTGATCGGGCTGGCCATGTCATTGCGAAAACGCGTAGCCAGTATGAAATGGGGCAGTTTTGTCTCTTGGCGTTTTCTGCATGTGCTACTGGGGACACTCGCTCTGGTTACATTGCTACTACATACCGGTCTCGAATTCGGTACGGGGTTGAATGGCTGGTTACTGACCGATTATCTGGCACTCGCCCTAGCGGGTGTCATCGCCGCTCTGGCGACTACCTATGCAGCGCCAGGATTGAGCCGCAGCGCGCGTCAGATGCAGCGCTGGGCCAATCGTGCCCATCTCTTTATCGCCTGGCCACTGCCTGCGCTACTCGGGTTTCACGTGCTATCGGTCTACTACTTTTGAAACGAGATGATGACAATCGGAGGTAATGAGAAATGGGTCATATGGTCGTACTGGTTTGCCATCATCGGTGGTTTGGCGGCCTATCTCGGCTATGCCTTGCGCAGTGGGGATGCCGCTGTGTATCTGATTGGTGAAATGAGCCACGCGCATCATCAAATCGAGCTTGCCTGCAGCAGTTGCCACACTGAGCCTTTCGGTGGCGGCGCGATTCTGCAATCTGCCTGTATGAATTGCCATGCCGAAGATCTGAAGGCGAGTGATGATTCGCATCCCAAGTCGAAATTTACCGATCCACGCAATGCCGATCGGGTTGCCAAGCTTGATGCGCGTCATTGCGTGACCTGCCACACCGAGCATCGCCCGGAAATAACGCATGCCATGGGCGTGACCTTGCCGAATGATTTTTGTATCGAGTGCCACGCCGACATTGCCGAGGATCGTGCCAGTCATGCCGGACTCGATTTTGCCTCCTGTGCAACGGGGGGCTGCCACAATTTCCATGACAACCTGGCGTTGTACGAAGATTTTCTGATCAAACATCAAGGTGAGCCAGATCTACATCCGGTGGCGCTAACACCCACCACAGCCGACACAGCATTGCGGCGTGCGCTCATCGAGCATCCCGTCGCGCCACTGGATTTTCACGCGGCCGACATGCCGATCACCATCCAGGTCGATCAACACACCGCCTCAGATTGGGAGCAGACCGCGCATGCCCAGGCCGGAGTGAATTGTGGTGATTGCCATAGCGTCGATTTGAACGATGGTGCAGGTGCGATCTGGCGGGCGAAGCCCGATCAGCGCAGCTGCCAACAATGTCATAGCGACGAAGTCGAAGGTTTTCTGGGTGGCATGCACGGCATGCGTATCGCTGCCGGCTTGTCGCCGCTGCAGCCACGGGATGCGCAGCTACCCATGCACGCCGACAAGGCCGATGCGACGCTGTCCTGCACAAGTTGCCACAGTGCGCATAGATTCGAGCGGCAACACGCTGCCAGTGAGGCTTGCCTCAGCTGCCACAATGACGAGCATTCGCGCAACTACAATAATTCTCCGCATGCTGAACTCTGGCGCCGAGAGCAGTCAGGTCAGCTGCCTGCCGGTTCGGGCGTGTCCTGTGCGACCTGCCATCTGCCACGCACGCTGCACGTACTGAATGGCATCGAGGTCACGCTGGCCGAGCATAACCAGAATGCCAATCTGCGACCCAACGAAAAGATGCTGCGCAGTGTCTGTATGGATTGTCACGGGCTCGCCTTTTCCATTGATGCGCTAGCCGATCAGGCTCTCGTAAAAAACAACTTCACAGGCAAGCCGGCACAGCATGTTCCCAGTATTGATTGGGCTGTGCGCAGGCATGCAATGGAAGGTGCAACAGGTTCTTCAAACCCGAAAGAGGAAAGCCGATGATGAAAGTAGCGACCAAAGCAGTCAGCACGCTCGGAGCAGTTGCCCTGTTGGCGGGCTGCGGAGCGGAAACGGGCGGTGGTGGTATCACGCCTCAGGCCATGTCGGATGCGTTGCATTCTGTCATGGAAGCGGACCGTACCGTCTATACCCGACTGATCATCAATCGCCTGCAGAACGAGGAAAAGGTGATCAAGGCCAGCGAACACTGGAAAGATGAAAAGGGTCTGGTGTTGCCGGCGCAGATGTTCCGCTACGGCGCGGAGATGGTGGCGGAGAAGGGCGCAAATTTCAGTTATTCGCTGTTGTCGCTCTGGCCGGTCAACAAACAGAACGAGCCGCGCACGGAGGCTGAGAAGACTGGCCTCAAGTTTATCGCCGACAATCCGGGCAAAAACTACTACACGGAAGAGGATCTGGCCGGCACGAAATATTTCACGGCGGTCTATCCGGATGTGGCTGTAGCGCAGGCCTGTATCAGCTGCCATAACGGCCATAAAGACAGTCCCCGCACGGATTTCAAAATGGGCGAGGTTATGGGTGGCGTCGTAATCCGGATACCGCTTTAAGAAATGTATGTCCGTACTCTGCGGGATGGGGATTTATCCCAACGTTCGTCGGCTTTTACCCCGGCAATCGTTGTGCTGGTCTGCGTAGTCGTCAGCCTGGCTGCTTGTGCCAAGCAAACGGATGGAGGCTTCCCCGAGTTTGACGCACCGGAACTCAAGCTCGGGCGTGCAATCTGGCTGGAAAATTGTCAGGCCTGCCATGGCACGGGATTGGCTGGCGCACCGCACATCGGCGATCGCGTTGCCTGGAAGCCGCGCATCGGTCAGGGATTACCCATCCTGTTCGAACATGCCATGAAAGGCTTCGCGGGCCCGACAGGGACTGAGATGCCGGCGCGTGGTGGTCGCCCGGATCTTGATGATATGGCCGTTCAATTGGCTGTGCGCTACATGGTAAAGGCGAGTGAATAACTCTGTAGATCAATTATAGAAGGAGGTATGAAGATGACACCTGAACAGTTGCTGCTGGTGAAAGAGAGTTGGGCAATGGTCGTTCCCATTAAGGAACAGGCCGCCGAGTTGTTTTACGGCAAATTATTCGAGCTTGATCCCATGTTAAAACCCATGTTCAAGGGCAACATGCAGGAACAGGGACGCAAGCTGACGGCGATGATCAATACCGCGGTCAATAGTCTGGATAAACTGGAGGCGATTGTTCCCGCAGTGCAGGATCTCGGTCGTCGGCATGTCGCCTATGGCGTCAAGGACAGTCATTACGACACGGTGGGGTCTGCGCTCGTCTGGACGCTTGAGAAAGGTTTGGGCGCGCATTTTACTCCGGCGTGTAAGGACGCCTGGGTAACCGTTTACGGTGTACTGGCCGGAACCATGAAGACAGCCGCTGCAGAGGCCGCTGCCTAGACTGCGTCGCGAACACTGAACAGCATTCGGGCATGACGGTCGCAGAGGTTGATACGCGCTATCGATTCAGCGTGCGGCTCTCTGCAGCTCGGTAATGTACTGGTTAAAACTTAGGAACCTCTGATTAATCCTATAAACCAAATATGCCACGGAATCACACGGAAAAACACGGACAAGATCATAAGCTTCACACCGCCATCACCCGCAAGGTGGTGAATAGTTGCTCCAGGAAGGCACTGTGGTTCAGTGTCTTCCGTGTGTTTCCGTGGCTGAAATGATTATTTTAGGTTGAACGTAAGATGTAGGGCGGGTTAGGTGCGCTGTTTGCACCGTAACCCGCCAAGCGTGCTGTCAGGCACACCTTTACAAAGGCGTTGTGTTGCTTCGCAACGCCTGTCGGGTTACGCAAACTGCGCTAACCCGACCTACATTGAACTACGCGCCTCGCAATGACGGATTAATCAAAACTTTCCTGAATCTGTTCTGTGTCTGATCAAGTGCACAGCGACGGTGGGTAACGCTGTCGTTGCGCACGTTTTTTTGTTTCCAGCCCGCGGCGCTCTGAGAATGTCTCCTAATAGTGCGTCGCGCACAGCCATGGTGCGTGTGCCCCCGCTCAGTAGCCCTTCTATCTACTTAAAACTTAACTCATACATGGAGTTACCATCCTGGCACGCATTCTGCTCAGGACACTCAAGACGAGGTGCACCCAACGGCGGGTCGTAAATCCTCAGGCTAGGCACGAGTGCCTGGCAACAGACAACGACGTCGATGCGTACAACGACTGGCTATGTGCGGATGGACATTATATTTGCCCTAAAAAGACGGAGTAACGCATGACCAGAACGAAGCCATCTCAACTTTCCCCAATGCGTCGGCAGTTTCTTAACAAGACCCTTCGGGTCATGGGTGCCGCCGCAGTCCTCAGTAGCTTGTCGGCCTTACTGCCCTTGGCATCGGCGCAGGCAGCGGCACTCGAGAAAGAAGAACTCAAATTCGGCTTTATCAAACTGACTGACATGGCGCCATTGGCAATCGCTTACGAAAATCATTACTTCGAGGATGAAGGTCTGTATGTGACGCTGGAGGCACAGGCGAACTGGAAGGTGCTGCTGGATCGCGTGATCGACGGCGAACTGGATGGCGCGCATATGCTGGCTGGGCAACCTCTCGGCGCGACCATTGGTTTCGGCACTCAGGCAAATATTATTACCGCCTTCAGCATGGATCTGAACGGCAACGGCATCACCGTCTCGAATGACGTCTGGGAACAGATGAAGAAATATGTTCCGATGCAAGACGGAAAACCAGTTCATCCGATCAAGGCCGATGCACTCAAACCGGTTATCGATCAATACAAGAAAGAAGGCAAGCCCTTCAAGATGGGCATGGTGTTCCCGGTCTCAACTCACAACTATGAACTGCGCTACTGGCTGGCAGCCGGTGGCATAAACCCGGGCTACTACGCACCGCAGAAAGGTGACACCTCGGGTACTCTGCAAGCTGATGCACTGTTGTCCGTAACACCGCCACCGCAGATGCCATCGACCCTGGAAGCCGGCACCATTTATGGCTATTGCGTGGGTGAGCCGTGGAATCAGCAGGCGGTATTCAAAGGTATCGGCGTGCCGGTCATCACCGACTACGAGATCTGGAAGAACAATCCGGAAAAGGTTTTCGGTGTCAGCGAGGAATGGGCCAACAAGTACCCCAACACACATAAGGCCGTCGTCAAGGCGTTGATCCGCGCCGCGCAATGGCTGGATGCGGACAACAACAAAAACCGTCCGGCAGCGGTAAAGATTCTGTCCAAACCGGATTATGTTGGCGCTGATTACGATGTTATCGCCAATAGCATGACCGGTACCTTCGAATACGAGAAGGGCGATAAGCGTGAAGTGCCGGACTTCAATGTGTTCTTCCGTTATAACGCGACCTATCCCTACTACTCGGACGCCGTCTGGTATCTCAGTCAGATGCGTCGCTGGGGTCAGATCGCCGAAGCCAAGCCCGACAGCTGGTACATGGATATCGCCAAGAAGGTCTATCGCCCGGATATTTACGCTGCAGCGGCAAAGGAACTGATTGCCGAGGGTAAGGTGAAGGCGGCTGACTTCCCCGACTTCGCCAGCGAAACCGGATATCGTACGCCACAGACCGAGTTCATTGACGGCATCACCTACGACGGCACCAAACCCAACGACTATCTGAAGCAATTCAAAATCGGTCTCAAGGGTGAAGAAACAGTCAAATAACAAGCTGCAGGGCGCTGCTCAAAAGCAGCACCCTTTAGGTTGAGGAGAGCGCAATGACACAGGCTACAACAAAGACACTGGCTGCCACCCTGTTGCCAGTGCTTCCTGATAATCTTGAAGCTGGGCGGCGGATACTCAAGGGCATGCTGCGTTCGCTGGCTATACCGCTGCTGGCTTTCGCCATGTTTCTGGTGGTGTAGAACACGCTTGCGGCACGCGTCGAAACCTCACTTGGACAGATGCCTGGTCCGGCGCAAGTCTGGTCACAGGCAATGGTCCTCGTCGATGAGCACTATGCCGAACGTGACAAAAAGACTGTGTTTTATGCCCGTCAGGAAGAACGCAATGCCGAGAAATTGGCCGCGGACCCTACTGCCGAAGTAAAGATTCGCCCTTATACGGGCAAGCCGACCTTCTTCGATCAGATTCTCACCAGTCTGATTACCGTTGCCACCGGTTTTCTGCTGGCGTCGCTGATTGCCATTCCTGTCGGCATCATCTGTGGGTTGAGCAAGACGCTGTACAGCGCCTTGAATCCCCTGATACAGATCTTCAAGCCGGTATCACCACTGGCCTGGCTGCCGATTGTCACCATGGTGGTCAGTGCGGTCTATGTCAGTGACAACCCGTTTTTCGCCAAATCATTTGTGACCTCGGCCATCACCGTCACGCTCTGCTGTCTGTGGCCGACCATCATCAACACCACCGTCGGCGTCGCCACCATCGACAAGGATCTGCTCAATGTCAGCCGCGTGCTGCGGTTGGGTTGGATGACACAGGTCGTGAAGATTGTGTTGCCAGCGTCAATACCCATGATGTTCGCGGGCCTGAGGTTATCACTTGGTATCGGCTGGATGGTGCTGATCGCGGCGGAGATGCTGGCGCAGAACCCCGGACTCGGCAAGTTCGTCTGGGATGAATTCCAGAACGGCAGTTCCAACTCGCTCGGCCGCATCATGGTTGCAGTATTTGTAATCGGCTTCCTCGGATTCCTGTTGGACAGACTGATGTTGCTGTTACAGCGCCGCGTATCCTGGGACAAGACGGCGGATATCCGCTAATCACTGCCGGAGGAAATAATATTATGAGTGAACAACATTTACTTCTGTCGCAGGTCTCGATCGAGTTTCCGACTGACAAAGGGCCGTTCAAGGCCTTGGATACCGTCAATCTTGAAATAGCCAAAGGTGAATTTGTTTCACTGATCGGTCATTCCGGCTGCGGCAAGTCGACAGTACTCAATATCGTCGCGGGTCTCTATCAGGCCACCACGGGCGGCGTGATCCTGGACGGGAAGGAAGTGACCGAGCCGGGGCCGGAGCGTGCTGTCGTATTCCAGAACCATTCATTGCTGCCCTGGCTCACCGCTTACGAAAATGTCGAACTGGCGGTCAAGCAGGTATTTAAAAGAAGCAAGAGCAAGGCCGAGATGCGCGAGTGGATAGAACATAATCTTGAGCTGGTACACATGACCCATGCCAAGGACAAATTGCCCTCTGAAATCTCCGGTGGCATGAAACAGCGCGTCGGTATCGCCCGTGCACTGGCTATGCAACCCAAGGTGCTGCTGATGGATGAGCCCTTCGGTGCACTGGATGCGTTGACGCGCGCCCATCTGCAGGATTCGGTGATGGAGATTCACGCCAGCCTTGGCAACACCGTCATCATGATCACACATGATGTAGATGAAGCCGTGCTGCTTTCCGATCGCATCGTGATGATGACCAACGGACCTGCCGCGACCATTGGCCAGATCCTGGATGTGAAACTGCCGCGCCCGCGCAACCGCGTCGAGATGGCCGACAACCTCGACTACAATCACTGCCGCGCCGAGGTGCTCAAGTTCCTGTATGCGCGTCATCAGCACTCAGAAAAGGAAAGCGCGGCCGACGCAGAGGCCAATGCCGAAGATGCGCAGGCGGCACCGGATACGCCCAGCGCGGAAATAACGCCTTTTCCGAAGCGAGGGCCTAAAGTGGCCTGAATCGCTACCACCACTGACCGGCGCGGGGCCTGCATAAGCGACCCCTGACAGGAATGGCGCTTACCTAAGCACAAAACCAAAAGAGATGGCCACGGAATCCGCGGAAGAGCACGGAAATAACCATAGAAAAAGGCATTTTTTCAGTGTGCTTCCGTGGATTCCGTGGCTAGATGTTACGCTGCCAGGCCACCCGAGAGGCTAAGTAAGTCCCATTCGCCCCTGACAGGATGTGCGCAATGCCATCCGGTTTTTTTTTACATGGCCTCGATATTCTGGTTAATACCGGTATGTATATGGTGTCGGACGAGGATTTGGGTTGAATTCTGGATCGTAGTTGAACGGGGTTCGAACTTCAGCGAGTTCTCATTTGTCGTTCCGGTGAAGGCCGGAATCCACCAAATTTATGCTTATTGATCATTACCTATTGGGATAACACAAACTCCCCTCTCCCTAACCCTCTCCCCGCAAGCGGGGAGAGGTGATAACCCGGGGGAGGATAAACCCTCTACCGCCGGGGCGGGAGAGGGTTGGGGAGAGGGTGGCGAAGTTCTCAAGTCGAGCATATCTATGTCATGCCA
>JBGSOE010000047.1:0-1538 GCA_041739295.1 Thiohalobacterales bacterium
GTTGAATATGCTTTACCCGTTGCGGCGGTACTGATTGTTCTTGTGGTTCGGTGGGGCTAACACAGCGCCCGAACCAGGCACGATGCGAAGGGTGGTATGCAGCGCGAACTGTCCACCCCTCACACCGCAGTACAAGTATAACATGACGTGTTGCCAGCAGCGATACAGGTAAAGGATTTGAACGTCAACTGAGTAAAGGGGGCTGCTTATCACGAACACGCGATGACGGTTGAGTGACCTTCGGTCTGTACGCAAGATATTGTTTGGAGTTTAGGAGTCTATAGCATGAAACGTTCACGACTATTGATTCTCTTGCTGCTGCTGGCGATCAGCTTGTTCTCGGTAGGCGTCTCCGCAGCACAAGACGATTGGCGTGCGGAAGCAGTGGCAGCGGCGGAGCGCTGGATTGACGAAGAATTCCAGCCAAGCACCATCAGCCGCGAAGAGCAGCTCGCGGAAATGGAGTGGTTTATCGACGCCTGTGAACCCTATCGCGGCATGGAAATTCGCTCGACAGCGGAAAATATCCGCACGCACGTCTACGAGTCGGAAGTGCTGACGAAGGCATTCGCAGAAATCTGCGGTATCAACGTTGTCCACGACATCATCGGTGAAGGCGACGTGGTAGAGCGTCTGCAAACGCAGATGAACTCCGGCGAGGTCATCTACCACATCTACGTCAACGACGCTGACCTGACCGGTACGCACCTGCGCTACGGACAGACGGTCAACCTGACCGAGTACATGGCGGGCGAAGGCGCGGCGATTACAAGCCCGTTCCTCGACCTCGACGACTGGATGAACCTCGAATTTGGCGAGGATTATGACGGGAATCTGCTGCAACTTCCTGACCAGCAGTTCGCCAATCTGTACTGGTTCCGCTACGACTGGTTCACCGACCCATTCATCATGCAGCAGTTCGAGGAAATCTACGGCTACCCCCTTGGCGTGCCGGAGAACTGGGCTGCCTATGACGACATTGCCAACTTCTTCACCAACGAAGTGCGCGGCACGGAAGCAGACGAGCCGGGTTACATCAACGGCGTCAAGGTCTATGGACACATGGACTACGGCAAAAAAGACGTTTCACTCGGTTGGCGCTTCACTGATGCCTGGATGAGTATCGCGGGCGTGGGCGATGTTGGTCTGCCAAATGGTATCCCGGTGGACGAGTGGGGCATTCGCGTCGAAGAGTGCCACCCAGTCGGCTCTAGCGTGAGCCGCGGCGGTGAGATCAACGGACCAGCAGCAGTGTACGCGCTGCAAACCTACATCGACTGGTTGTATGCCTACGCGCCGCCACAAGCCGCTTCAATCACATGGAGCGAATCTGGCACAATCCCCGCCGAAGGCTACAGCGCGCAAATGATGTTCCAGTACATCACGTGGTTGTCTGACCCGTTGTTCCACTCTGGCGCGATGGTCGATGAAAACGGCGATTTGGTTTGGCGCGTTGCCCCAACGCCGCATGGTCGCTATTGGGACGAAGGCATGAAGATCGGCTATCAGGACGCGGGAAGCTGGACGATCCTCACCAG
>JBGSOE010000270.1:0-2067 GCA_041739295.1 Thiohalobacterales bacterium
CTCTGATTAATTCGCTGAAGCGGCATCTGCCGCGTTGCAGCCGGGCTCAAAATACTCATTTACGCCGTGTAAACTCCGTTTTTTCGCCCGTCCGCGCCTTGCATCTGCTCGCTTGATCAAATTAATCAGAGGTTCCTTAACTTACCACTCGCGATCAACCGCGCTCTGGAATCCAGCGCCGATTCACCATGGTCGCATCATCATCGTAGGCATGCTTCATGGCGCGCTTGGGCAGCTTAACCTTCTTCTTCGGTTGGTGTTCGTAGGGGATCTGGCTCAGCAGATGCGTGATCAGATTCAGGCGAGCCTGTTTCTTGTCGTTGGAATTTACGATATGCCAGGGCGCGAAATCCGTATCGGTGGCATCCAGCATCTGATCGCGTGCGCGAGAATAGTCGTACCAGCGTTGACGGGAAGGCAGATCCATCGGCGACAGTTTCCATTGGCGCACCGGATCGTTGATGCGCGCGCGGAACCGCCGTTCCTGTTCCTTGTCGCCGACCTCCAGCCAATACTTGAGCAGGATAATGCCGTTGTCGACAATCATATTTTTTTCGAACGCCGGAAGCATTTCCAAGAAGCGGTCGTGCTGCTCCTTGGTGCAGAAACCCATCACATACTCGACCCCGGCACGGTTGTACCAACTGCGGTCGTAGATCACCACCTCGCCCGCCGCAGGGAAATGGGTGATATAGCGCTGACCGTAAATCTGCGACTTCTCGCGATCTGAAGGTGCCGGCAGGGCAACAAGCCTGAAGATGCGCGGACTCACCCGTTCGGTGATCGCCTTGATGGTGCCACCCTTACCGGCGGCGTCACGACCCTCGAACACGATGATGACGCGTTTTTTTTCAGCCACGACCCAGTCCTGCAGGGCGCATAGCTCTCCCTGCAGTTCACGCAACGCCTTCTCGTATTCCTTGCGCTTGAGTTTGGTCTTGCCCGTGTCGGTGTCAGCAACGGTCTTGTCGGAGATTTTCTTGGCGTGCTTTTTTTTCATGAGCGCTCACCTTCTTATGTTGAATGTTCCACGGGCTATTCTCAGCTTAGTCTTCGGCATGCGCTGCGCATGGTCATATTGATTATCAATGCTACCCTTGCAATATAGGTTATGCCAGACTGTACTACTGATTTTCAGCACATTCATTGATCCAACGCATTTCGACTTGCACCCACCCATACAAGGGCGAGAACGGAGAAACCCAAATGGATGCTAAGATCCGAACGGCAGAAAGCGACCGGCGTTGGGACTTCACCGCGGACCTGATACCCGGCCTCACCACAGCGGCCGTCGTCGTGCCGAAGGCACTCGCCTACGCGACCATCGCGCAACTGCCCGTGCAGGCGGGCCTGTTCGCCGCACTGGTACCCATGACCGTCTACGCCGTCCTGGGCAGCTCGCGCGTGCTGAGCGTCAGCACCACCACACCGATAGCGATCCTGTGCGCGACGGCAATTGGTGAAGCGTTACGATCGAATCCGAGTCTCGATCCGCTGACCGCGGCAGCGACCCTCTCCGTCCTCGTCGGCCTGATGCTCATCATGGCGCGCGTGCTTCGGTTCGGGTTCCTGGCCAACTTCATTTCCGAACCGGTGCTGACCGGATTCAAGGCCGGTGTCGGCTTTGTCATTGTCGTCGATCAGATGCCCAAGCTGCTCGGCATCCACATCACCAAGGAAGGCTTCTTCCGCGACGTCGCTTCGATCGTCGCGCACGTCCCGGAACTCTCGTGGCCCACGTTCGCAGTCGCTATGGGAACTCTGGCCGTCATTGCGTTGGCCAAGCGCTTATTGCCGAAATCCCCGGCACCGTTGCTCGCCGTGGCCGTGGGTATCGCCGCCGCCGCTATCATGGGTCTCGAGGCAATGGGCGTGAGTGTGGTGGGCACAATCGAGGGCGGCTTGCCGACGCTTCAGCTACCGCAACCCGCACTGTTCGAAGCCATGTGGCCGGCAGCGGCGGGTATCGCGTTGATCTCCTTCACCGAGTCGATCGCGGCGGCACGCGCCTTCGTCCGGCGCGCCGATCCTGCCATCGACGCGAATCGCGAACTCATGGCGATAGGT
>JBGSOE010000275.1:0-8206 GCA_041739295.1 Thiohalobacterales bacterium
ACAATACCGCCATTCATACGAGTTACCTCCATATACTTTGTTTTGGCGCGGTGCAGTAAGCGTAGCGAACCGCGCCGAACCGCACCACCAAGCGAAGGACAGGATTCATGAAGCTATATCTGATGCGTCACGGCCAGACCAACTACAATCTGCTCCAACTGTGCAATGACAATCCACAGGTTGATGTACATCTGACCGAGGTCGGCATAGCGCAGGCCCAGAACGCCGCCGAGTCGCTACGCGAAATTCCCTTGCAGCACATTCTGATCTCAGAACTACCGCGCACTCGGCAAACAGCGGAAATCATCAATCAACATCATCAGGTACCCATCGATGTCGTGCCCGCGCTCAATGATATCCGTTCGGGGTTCGAGGGCCGGCCTGTGGCGGACTATTTCGCCGCCATCGGTGCGGATCGTTTCAATCTGCGCCCGAAGGGTGGCGAATCCCTGCGCGATTATCAAACCCGCGTACTGCCGGTGCTCGATGGGCTGCGCCAGCAATCCTGGACGTGCATACTGATCGTGGCCCATGAGGAAACCCTGCGCGTGCTGGCCGCCGCGCTGCGCGGTTTATCAGCATCAGAAATGCTGGCACTGCACTTTGGCAATTGCGAAACATTACGCTTTGAGTTGGATAGGCCTTGATCGACGACAAAACACCTGTTCTTATGCAGGCTGACACTCAACAATACCTAAAGACATCAGTATGAATGATACATCCACTCAGCAACCGGAAGCCTTATTACTGATCGCCAATGGCTGTCCACACTGCCCCACGGTGTTGCAGGGACTCAGCGAACTGGTGAAAACAGGACAAATAGGCCGCCTGGAAGTTATTAACATCAATGTACATCCAGAGGTCGCGCACCTGCACGGTGTGCGCAGCGTCCCCTGGTTGCGCATTGGATCCTTCCAACTGACCGGACTCCGCTCACCGGCGGAACTTGCACAGTGGGTTCAACGTGCGCAATCCAGCCAAGGCATGAAAACCTACTTCAGTGAACTGCTCAGCGCCGGTGATCTTGCCGGCGTCAGTGCAACGCTCAAGCGCGACCCGGAAAATACAACCACGTTAATAGAGCTACTCGGCGATCCTGAAGCTGAGTTACAGGTTCGTCTCGGCGTGTCTGCTGTATTGGAAGATCTGGAAGGCAGCGAACTGCTTGGCGAGCAGGTCGATGCACTGGGCAAACTCGGCGCGCATGCGGATACCCGTATCCGCATCGATGCCGCGCACGCACTCGGTCTGACTCATGCAGATGCCGCGCGCCCCTATCTCGTAGTGCTACAGAATGATACGGACGCAGAGGTACGTGAGGTTGCGGCCGAAAGTCTGGCCGGGCTGTAAGCGCATGAAGCAGACAGCATGAGCAATGTCATCCTCTGGTTCCGTCGCGATCTACGTCTCGCCGACAACCCAGCCCTACAGCACGCGCTGGAACAGGGCGACAACATCCTGCCGCTGTTCATCTGGGAACCGGACGACAATGCCGACTGGGCGCCGGGTTCGGCCAGCCGCTGGTGGCTACACCACAGCCTGAAGCATTTACAGCATCGGCTACGCCGCCTCGGTGCCGAACTCATTATCCAATGCGGTGACCCGACGCAAATACTGACTCATCTCGGCCAACGCTATGGCATCGATGCAGTGCTCTGGAACCGCCTCTACGAGCCACAGGCTGTCACCCGCGATGGCAACCTCAAGAGCGAACTCATCGACGCGGGCATCGTTGCACGAAGCTTCAATGCCAGACTATTGATTGAACCCTGGCAGTTACTCAAGGGTGACGGCGGCCCCTATCGGGTATTCACACCATTCTGGAAAACCTTGCAGCGCACGCTCATTGAAACACCACCGACACCCGCGCCGGCAGCTCTCAATGCTATCGCAGTCGATGCGGCAGACTCCCTCGCACTTGATGTTTTACAGCTACTACCCAATCAGTCCTGGGATGAAGGCCTGTATCGGCATTGGCACCCTGGCGAGAGTGGCGCGCATGCGCGGCTGCACGCGGCACTGGACGGTGCGCTGCTGGATTATCCCACTGGGCGCGATCTGCCCGCACGGGAAGGCACCTCACGATTATCGCCACACCTGCACTTCGGCGAACTTGGTCCACGCCAGATCTGGTATGCCGTGCGGGCCTGGGCTACCGGTAATACCGGTGCGGGGTACGCGGAGGCTGCCGAGAGCTACTTACGTCAACTGGCGTGGCGCGAATTCGCCATACATCTGCTTTACCACTTTCCGCACACCGCAGATGCGCCACTGGATTCACGCTTCAATCACATGCCCTGGACGACGGATGCCGGCGAGGCATTGCGCGCCTGGCAACAGGGCCGCACCGGCATTCCGATCATCGATGCCGGTATGCGTGAACTCTGGCAGACCGGCTGGATGCACAACCGTGTGCGCATGCTGGTCGCCTCGCTGTTGACCAAAAATCTACGCATACATTGGCTGGAGGGCGCGCGCTGGTTCTGGGACACGCTAGTGGATGCCGACCTCGCCAACAACACGCTCGGCTGGCAATGGGTAGCCGGTTGCGGGGCGGATGCCTCGCCCTACTTCCGCATTTTCAACCCGGTGGTACAGGGCGAACGCTTCGATCCCGAGGGCGACTATGTCCGCCAGTGGGTGCCGGAATTGCGTACATTACCTGCCAAGTGGATTCACCAACCCGCTGCGGCACCAGCTGATGTGCTGGTCGAGGCCGGCATTGAACTCGGCCGGGATTATCCCTTGCCGATTATCGATCTGAAGGAATCGCGTGAAGAGATATTACGGATATGGAATGTTATCAAACAGTACCCGCGTGAATAGCAGCGCGCCAATGCATATCGGGTGCAATACGTAGGGTGTGGTGAGCGCAGCGAACCGCACCAACTCACAATGAACGTAATAAGGCACACGAAAGGCTTGTCGGACGCGGCCTTCGGCCTGAATCCGACCTACATCAGACTAACTGCAGCTGCAGGGTGAGGTGAGCATAGTGAACCGCACAAAAATAAAAACCCCGGGGAGCACCATCGCGCTACCCGGGCTACTGATAATGCGCCTTTTAGAAAATAGCGAGCAACTGCACTGACGCGCGATCATCCATACCGTCGAGAATCTGATTCGGAACGGCACTTCCGGATAGCTCGGGAGCTTCGGCAGCGCGGAACTCGTAATTGAAGATCAATCGCGTCTTTTTATTGAGCGTGTACTGTGCGCCCGCCGTCCAGGCCGTGAAGCGGCGTTCATCAGCGGCTGTATCGGTCGCCCGGTTCAGCCAGTCATAACGCAGATCCAGCTCCAGGTCCGGCAATAGCTTGTAACCTGCATCGACATACCAACCGTCCGCCTCATCGTTGGGCAGGATGTTCCAGGAGGATACTGCCGTTCCGGCATTATTCAGCGTACCCGGCACGGCACCGCCATCGCTGCCATTGAAGATCATGCCATCGGCCTTTATATACTCAGCACCGGCACGATATTTAGCTTTGCGGAAGGTGGTGCCCAGACCCCAGCGCGTACGATCGTAATCACCGACGGTTTGCGTTGGGCCAGTCGCAATGGTGCGCTTACCCTGCTGATGCCAGGCATACAGCTTCAGACCCTGACGGCGTGGACCTTCACCACCGTATACACGCTCAGACGCCCAATACAGATAAAGATCCTTGTCGCTATTGTCATCGCCGCGATCAATGCCGTTGCCATTACCGATCATTGCCGCATAGCTATGTTCCCAATTTCCGGTATTGAACCAGTCAAACACCTGCACGCCTATATCACGGAAGGCACCGACCGAGCCATTAGGATTATTCGCGCCAACGCTTGCGACAGAACCGTCGCTATCGAAGAATCGCTCCAACATGATCATATTGGTCACGTTGGTGAAATTGATGTAATCAAACACGTGGATGGCCATCAGGCCTTCTTCAGAACCCGGGTACTTGAACTGGCCGACACGGAAACGTGCGCCTTCGATATAATTCAGCGTCACACTGGCGTCAGTCGCCATGACGCTGCCATTCTCGCTAGTGATACCGTTATTGCCAGCCTCGACCAACAGAAAATAATTGACCTTGCTGTCGAGCGGGAAACCGGTGCCGCGAACACCCAGTCGGGCACGGTGAATGTTGAACGTCGAGTTGCTGTCCAGGTCAGGTCCAATCACATTGAACTGCGCCGACTTGCCCGCCCAGGGTCCGGCCTTGAGATCTGTCCCTTCGGTATATTGGTATTCCGGTTGTATGAAGCCCCAGACATTGGCGCGCTCGGAGGCGCCGGCTGGCTCCGTCCCCTGAATGGCCAGCCAATTAGTAGCCTCAACTGACGCACTGCCAAGTACTAGCGCGATACAGCTGCTGATAGTTGCACTTCTGGTACAGGACATCAGCTTCCCCCATTGTTATGGGCACTTCTATCGCTTGATCGGATTAATAGAAGTGCCCTTATTAGTATGTCTTCAGGCACTAGCCTGGTGGTACATAACGTTTCCGGTTTTCGGCGGACGCTAGAACAAAACGTAATAATGGTGAATGAATGGATGCCTATCGGGATTACGGTTATATCAAAGTGCATCCCTTGCTTATGAGTTCCCTCATGCGCCCAAATCCACAAGTCGACACCCTGTAGTACTCTATCCTCTCAACAATTCAAGGTTTGATGTAGGCATACCCCTGCGACTGAAGGATAGCCAATTGCGCGACACCGGATGGCACAATATCTTCAGCATTGACGTCATATAAAGACTCAAAGGGAATTTCGCGTCCCTTGATAGTGTTATTGCACACCTGAAACTGCACATGCTGCTGTTTTAGATTGGCGACTTTGACTTGCATGTCCTCGGTAGCATTTGCCGTTGCCATCTTGGTTTTTGCAAGTTCATCCGGATAAAGCAACAGTGACATTCCATCCCCGTGCAGCACCACCTTGATATCAAGGTTATCCACGCCAGCGGCGACGATATGATTTTGTATGCTCCGAAGCGCCACCATCTGTTGTTTGGCATCACCACTGTTGATGTGATAAACAACTTTCTGCTTGTCGGCTGCCAGGGACACACCACCCAGCCCCAATAAAACCGCTATGACAATGCCAATGAGTATCCGCATTACAACTCTCCCTTTTTCACTATTGTTATATGATCTCTGGAACGTCGGAAAGTCTGGATTATTCTAGGTTATTTACATACGGCATGCAGTGAAAAAAAGATGGAATAAATCCCCTCGCTGGGGTCTCTATAAAGGTAGTATGCGAATAATCGATCGAATTTGTAGTGCACGAAGCCTGCGGCAGCGTATTGCCGGGAGTCGCGATCGCCTGTACAAGGTGGCCCTGGCCTGGAGTGGCGACGCCATGGTTGCCGATGATCTGGTGCAGGAAACACTTGAAACCGCATTGGAAAAATCGCATCAACTACGCGAGATCGATCGGCTGTATGCCTGGATGTACTCAATAATGAATAATTGCTGGCGCCACTACCTGCGTCGCCAGCGCCCCGACTGCGAACTGGATGAGACACAGCATGCCAGCGGTTCCGATCCGGAGGCCCTCAGTGGCCAGCATCAGGTGATCGAGCGTGTCCGCGCGGCCATCGCCCGTCTGCCGATTGGCCAGCGCGAAGTACTGACATTGGTGGATTTAGAAGGCTTCGCTTACCAGGAGGTAGCGGACATTCTCGAAATCCCGATCGGAACAGTGATGAGCCGCTTGAATCGCGCACGTGGATTTCTACAAACAGCATTGCGCAACATTCAACCGGAACCCACTACCCAGTCTGCGCGTTTACGGAGTGTACAATGAACGCTCGCCATGAATTTTCAGATAACCTGCTCCATGCCTTTGTCGACGGCCAGCTGCAGGGTAATGAACGTAAGCGGCTGCTATCCGCCATGGAGGCTGATGCCGACTTGAGCGAACGCGTCTGCGCGCTGCGTCGAACCAAGGAATGGGTTAATTTGGCGTTCGAAGGTGTCCACGCGCCACTGCACTCACGCCACAAGATTCCAGCACCATCCAACAGGAACCGGTTGTTCGGTTTGGCGGCATCCTTGCTGCTGCTCACAACGGGATTCTTCATCGGCTGGATGGTCTCAACAGCACATGAGCCGCTCAATACCGTGGTAATGCGTGACCTCCAAATGGGCAGTCACAAGGTGCTTCTGCATATCGACCGCTCCGACAAGGCACGCTTCGACGAGGTGCTGGACGGCGCTGAAGAGCTGCTGCGCAACAACCACGAAAAGGGCATCGAGGTCGATGTGCTGGCCAATGCCGGCGGCATAGATTTACTGCGCGCAGATGTCTCACCCTATGCGCAGCGTATCGCACGTATGATGAGCGAATATGACAATCTGCATTTCATTGCCTGCACTACTACCCTGCAGCGGCTTAGGGAAAAGGGCATTCAACCTCTGCTGATCAACCACACCCAGCAGGACAGTACCGCCGTTGAACACATTATCCATAGACTCCAACAGGGTTGGGCCTATATCCGCGTGTAACCACGCCCGCCTGGTGGTGATCGAATCACCAATACGCAGTAAACTCTCCTGAACCCATCCCGGGCCAGGAGAGATCCATGAAGGCAGTATCCCGCGAACCTGATGCCGTACCGGCAACACGCCTGCAGCAGTTCCCGCTGCCGGGGAGCACCCCTGAGCCTGACTACGCGCCTGGTGAACGTGACGCCCTTATTGAACGTATCAAGCGCCTGTTCAAAGAACGTGATGCCGTATTGGTCGCGCACTACTACACCCACGAAGATCTGCAGCGCATCGCCGAGGAAACCGGCGGCTATGTATCCGATTCACTCGACATGGCCCGCTTTGGCAATGAGCACCCGGCAACCACACTTGTGGTCGCTGGTGTGCGTTTCATGGGCGAAACCGCCAAGATCCTCAACCCGGAAAAACGCGTACTCATGCCCACACTCAAGGCCGAGTGTTCACTGGACCTGAGCTGCCCGGCCGAGGACTTTGTACCCTTCTGCGACGCACACCCAGATCGCACCGTGGTGGTTTATGCGAACACCAGCGCCGCCGTGAAAGCACGGGCTGATTGGGTGGTCACCTCCAGCATCGCAGTCGATGTTGCGAAATACCTGGCCGAGCGTGGCGAGAAACTCATCTGGGCCCCGGACCGGCACCTTGGTCACTACGTACAGCGAGTATCCGGCGCCGACATGCTGCTCTGGAAAGGTGGCTGTGTGGTGCATGAAGCCTTCAAGGCCAGCGCACTACAGGCATTGATGAAGCAACACCCGGAAGCCGCCGTCCTCGTACACCCCGAATCACCCGAACCCGTGATAGCCCTCGCCGATGTGGTTGGCTCCACCACGCAACTCATCAAGGCCGCACACGACCTGCCTAACACCACACTCATCGTCGCGACCGACAACGGCATTCTCTACAAAATGCGCCAGGCCGCACCTGACAAGAAATTCCTCGAAGCACCCACCGTCGGCGAGGGCGCGACCTGCGTGTCCTGCGCCCATTGCCCCTGGATGGCGATGAATGATCTGCGCAACCTGGCGGAGGTACTGGAAACCGGCAGCAACGAAATTCACGTCGACGAGGCGATACGCGTTAAAGCACTGCGTTCGACACAGCGCATGATCGAGTTTGGTAAACAAAGGATGGCGTCGAAGGTCGTATCTGGAGACTGAAAATTGAATTTAGTTTTGCAGGATATTTTTCCACTGCCCGCGGGTCGACGACGAATAGCACCAACCTAAATTATACCTGTTCAATTTTGAAGGCAGTAATACAGCGGCTTCCGACTGACAGCGGCCTCTACAAAAGAAGCAATCATCACTTACGATTTTGGCAGCTAACGACCGGGAGCAGCCATTCACATTATCTTATCTAGAACCCCGTCATTCCGGCGTATGCCGGAATCCAGATTTCGTCAGCTCATGATATAAATCCGACCATTCAAGGTTTACCATCTCAATTGTCTTGATCTTCCAGGAGCGCTTCCAGTTCTTAATAGCCTTCTCGCGGGAAATTGCGGACACCATCGTTTCATGCAATTCATACCAAACCAATGTATCAACGCTGTATTTCTGAGTGAACCCAGCAACGATTTTCTGCTTATGTTCCCAGACACGTTTAAGGAACCTCTGATTAATTTGATCAAGCGAGCAGATGCAAGGCGCGGACAGGCGAAAAAACGGAGTTTACACGGAGTAAATGAGTATTTTGAGCCTGGC
>JBGSOE010000277.1:0-3946 GCA_041739295.1 Thiohalobacterales bacterium
TTGCCGGGTCGAGCCCACGACTGACCGGTTCAGGCCGCGCGCGTATGCGCGCACTTCCTTCTCCCCTTGCGGGAGAAGGTGGCCCGAAGGGTCGGATGAGGGGTCTGGGCCTCTCATACCGGCGGAGAGTCTCTGGTTCTCCCCTTGCGCGCGGTCGCGCGCGCCCCCTCATCCGCCCTTCGGGCACCTTCTCCCGCAAGGGGAGAAGGGACGGCGCCGTGCCGTGTCACAATCGCCGAGCACACTCTCGAACGCGTGTGTCGTCAGACGGTTGATGCGGTCGACGACGGCCTGAACCGGACAGCAGTGGGCTTCGACCCGGCAATGACGGGGTGGTGAGATCAGCGATCTTGAGGAACGGATACGTTGGAGGAATAATTACTACTTCTGCGACTTTGAATTGATTTAAATATATGTTACCCTCTATGAGACTATTAGCTCATAGGAGGATCACGATGAACTTCGTACCGTTGATCATCGCTGGAGTTGTCGCAATTGTTGTTATGTCGATTTTTATTCCACTTATTGTATTCATAAATAAATAATTCGCGTATGCACTCGGCGCGATGATCGCTGCTTTTGGTTTCATTTACAAATTGGCAATGGACCAGATGGAAATAGAGCGAAAGAAGGCAATTGAAGCCGCTGATGAAATTGAAGATTTTTATACTGACGAAGCAGTTTGGTATGCACTAAAGATAAGGGGATTATCCCATTGACGCAAGTAAGAGCTTAGGGCATATTGGGACCAACAGAGGTTGGTTGCCATGTCCTTCGAAAAGCTCACCGTTCGCCAGTTCTTCGCCCGCTTCCCGGATGACGATGCGTGCCTGACGCACATCATGGAAGTGCGGTATGGCCTTCGCCACGTGTGCGGTAAGTGCGGCATCGAGGCGACCTTCCACAAGATCACCGGTCGTCGCGCTTACGCCTGCGCCGCCTGCGGCGATCATGTGTATCCGGGTGCCGGGACCATCTTCGAAGACAGCCGCACGTCGCTTCAGTCGTGGTTCTATGCGATCTACCTGTTCGTCACGACCCGCCACGGTGTGAGCGGCAAGGAACTTCAGCGCACCCTCGGCGTCACCTATAAGACTGCATGGCGTATGGGCCAGCAGATCCGCGACCTCATGGGCCATGTCGACGGCTTCGAAGTGCTCAAGGGTCACGTCGAACTGGACGAGGCTTACGTCGGCGGTCACCGCCCCGGCAAGCGCGGCCGTGGTGCGGCTGGCAAGACCATCGTCATGGGGCTGAAGGAGCGTGACGGCCGCCTTACCACCGAAGTCATTCCGGACGTCAAGAAGGATACCCTTCGGAACGTGGTGCTCGACAATGTCGAACCCGGTTCGATCGTGTCAACAGACGAACTGGTGTCGTATGGCTTACTGGAAGGAGACGGCTACAAGCACGGCTCGGTCAAGCACGGCGCGAAGGAATGGGCGTACTACGACTACCGCCACGACGCAGTGCACCACACCAACGGCGTCGAGAGTTTCTGGAACCTCTTCAAAGCGTCCGTGCGCTCGACCCACGTTCACGTGTCGTCGCAGCACATGCAGCGGTATCTCAACGAGTTCGCGTTCCGCTCAAATCACAGAAAGATGCAGAACGCGATGTTTGACCTTCTGATCTCGGCTCTGTGATGATCCGGGATAGGGCTTCCTCCAGTTTGCAAACGTCTGCGGGGCCGATCCCACGGGCTTCTTCTTGGGCGATAAAATCGTCCAAACGAGAAAATTCTGTGGCATCTTTCAACGTCAATCTGTCGGCCATACCTAGCACCATGTATGCCCTCTTGGGCGCCTATTCATTGTCTGTGGATGCCCTTGTAACATTCGCCATCCGCTTGATTTTCTTTGTGACGACCTTCAGCCAATCCTCAATATCCATCACGCTTTCGGCGGAGAGTCTAGAAGGAAGAGTGATAACCACTTCCCCTTCCTCAAGACCAAATACCTCTCTCCGAAGGGTGCTAGTTTCGTTTATGGAAGGCACCGCCGCGGACTGAAGTTGCGGCGGGAAAGTGACTGCCGCTGGCATAACGCTTTGAGTTTCCATGGCTTGGGGCTCCTTCGATCGCACGATATCGTTTGATCCTTGCGGTCTTTTTGCCTCTTGGCCATAACTTTCGGATTCTCGCTCCGTCGTCACGTATTCGCATGTCCGGCGATAAGCCGGGACTACAAGCTTGAGAGCAGACTGTTGAAATTGCTGCCGTATCAGATGCGCTCGCAGATTACTCTCTGACGGGGTCGTATCAGGGAATTTCTCTCTCAGATCCGCAAACAGTTTTGGAGCCCATGCGGCCTGTTCCATCGCGCGGACCTTATCGCTAGCATCGGTTGGCTCAATAATGTCGAGGGCGGTGCTAGTTAGCTTGACCTGTCCCTTTCCCGCGTTTTCGATAAGTCCGTACTGCGAAAGAGACGCCAGCGCTTGCGCGGATGCGCCATTTAGACTGCTGTAGCCCATGTGCTCGACCGCGACCTCCCTATCAACGGTGTTCATTCCGTCGCCGGCATATAGCTGGCGAGACAGTTCGATCGCCTCGTCGAGCGGCATTGACGGATAGCGCGGGCTCCTAGATCTCTGTTCCATAATGACCTCCATGCGATATACGCGCATGGAATATCCCATAGTCCGGCTAGATTCGCAATGATGCGCGTATGCACGTGCAAAATCGCCCCCATCCCGCGAATACCTGTTGACGTGAGTTCCGGGAGTCGCAATGATATTGGCACCCCGGCCTTTGTAGCCGGAGATTCGGAGGAATGATGATCTTGTTGGTCGTGAGCCCTGGCGCTACGCCGAACGGCGTTCAGGGCGAGGAAGGAGAGTAGGGACCGCTCCCGAAGGCATCCGAGCAAGCGGTCCCTAATCGGCACCCACAAAATCCAGTCCGCCGATGTTAGGCGGAGGAAGGAGGTGCGTTGTGTGGCAAGCGACCAAGTTGTTAGTATGAGCGCCGCCAACTAGCGCGGCGAATTTTATATCATCCTCGGCCCGTCGCCTACCCATGGCGGCGGGCTTTTTTTTGTGTTGCAGCCAACTTGCGTCAATGGGATAATCCCCTAAAGTATTGGCAATAGGAGGAGATCAGTATGTATTCGATAAATTGAAGTCTGCCGCGGCCTCTAATGAAGAGAATCATTTGAATGGAATTTATCTATACGCTAGTGGCTACCGACGAGTAGAGTTGCTTTATGCTGATCTGGATATATCTGACTACTTTGTAGCAAATGGCGGGTTCCGAGCAGGGGCGTACGAGTTACATTCGCTAATTACAGACAGTAGGCTTAAAGGGGATGCCACGCCATATATGGCTGCAGCTAGTGAGCGGCCGCCAAGTGAAACAGAGGGAACAGGAAAACTCGATGTCCAAGGTCGAGTTTTCACAAACCTACCAGCCACGACGACGGACTACGTTCGGCGACCTAGACTTGAGGCTGAGGTGCATGCGGCCTTGATGAATGATCGTCATCCAATCGTGACGCTCGTCGGGCGCGGCGGTATCGGCAAGACGTCACTTGCTCTAACGGTCTTGAGCGCAATCGCCGAGACCGACCGATACAACGTCATTGTCTGGTTCAGTGCACGTGACATCGACCTAGTCATATCCGGCGCAAAGCGGGTGCAGCCGCAAGTGCTCACCGACCGAGAGATTGCCGAAGAGTACCGGGTACTTGTTGGCTACTCCGTCGAAACGTCGGCGGGCAAGATCAGCGCTACTACCCATATGGTGGACCATCTTCGAAAAAGCCCGCTCGGTCCGACGCTCTTCGTATTCGATAATTTCGAGACGCTCCGCAGCCCGGTGGATTTGTTCCAGTGGATCGATATGAACATCAGGTTGCCGAATAAAGCTGTTATAACGTCGCGATTCCGGGAGTTTAAAGCGGACTATCCAATTGAAGTGTTGGGGATGGAACAAGAGGAATCTGAA
>JBGSOE010000284.1:0-2193 GCA_041739295.1 Thiohalobacterales bacterium
ACCAGGATGCGTTCGAGCGGAAATTCCTCTGCCAGCCCATCCAGCAAGGTGCGATGGCTGCCGGGAACAGCGCTGAGTAGCGGTACACTGATTTCTACCCGGTTGCGCTCTGCCAGACGAACCGCGGTTTTGACGATTTCATCTTCGCTGAGCACCGTGATCGCCGAACCGCAGCGCGGGCAGGCGCGCCGGCTAAAATGGGCAAACAAGAGCCGCAAGAAGGGGTGCAGACCAGAGGCTGACGCCAGGGTAGAGTTGGGGTTGCGATTGAGCAGGTTTTGCCCCACGGAGATGGCCGGCCCTAACCCCTCGATCGACTCGACGTTCGCCGGAGCCAGACGAGTTGAAGATGCGCCGATGGAGAAGATTTCCAGAAAGCGGCGGCGCGCTTCATGATACAGTGTATCGAACACCAGCGAAGTTTTCCCGGACCCCGATACGCCGGTCACCACCGTTAAGCCGTCGCCAAAAGTGACGTGAATGTCCTGTAAGTTGTGCTCACGCGCACCAACCACTCGTACCGGCATAAGCGGCCTCCCAGATGGACTTTCAGCTAGAACAATTGTACAACAATTGCTATTCAGGAACAAGCCAGGCAGCCTGGATATTTCGGTTCTCTAGGAATTGCCGCTCTGGCAATCTTTCATGTATAATCAACAGCATCGTTCCTGGTTTTTTTCCATCGCGTGATGCTCAAAATTTAACCGGAGCCCTCCACCAAAGTGGAGCATGGTATCCACGGATAATTTTCCGCCTGGCCACAAGAATGGCATACAATTTGCTGCACCGGTTAAATGCTACCTTTTCACGGTCGTACTGGGATCCACATGGGCAATAGCGGACGGGCAATTTACACCATTGGAGTCCTGCCAAACTGGCAGGTCTTTCAAGGGTCTTTGCCCAACACCTTTCTTACCCCACTTCTACAGGGCATCGTGGCTGCGGCTGTCGATCAAAATGTTAATCTCTTGTTATCTTGCGGGGTTGGACGCAGCACGGAAACGAGCGGTGTCCACCCCGCCTGGCCGCAACCCTCTCCAGATAATGATTTTGTCCCGGTCGGCCCGTGGAATACCGACGGTTTGATCGTCCTACGACCCTTTCGGGCGCCCCACCGTGTCCACTACATCGAACAGGTCGCACTCAGCGGGCACCCGATCTTGTGCATTGCGGACGGTGAAGGCAACCTGCCATCCATTGGGGTCGACAACCGCACGGGGATCCGCCAATCTTTCGACCATTTGCGTGAACACGGGCACAGCAAAATTCTTTTCCTGGCAGGCGATCCCAACGACCAGGGTGACAGCCGCATTCGCTGCGAAACCTACCTGGAGTGCATGGCGGAAGCAGGGCTTGCAGTCGACCCGCATTGGGTGGTTCATGGTTTTCATTCGCACATCAAAGGACACGAAGCCATCACCCAAGCCATCCAACATGGCGTACCATTTACTGCCATCCTGGCCAGCAACGACGCCTCCGCGATTGGAGCCATGCGCGCCTTGCGTGATGCAGGAAAACGAATCCCCCAGGATGTTGCCATTATCGGCTTTGACGACCAGGTGGAAGCGCAGATCGAGTACCCACCCCTGACCACCGTCCATTACCCAACCTATGAAACCGGCTACCGGGCGGTCGAGTTGATGGTCGAGCGGTTGAAGCAAGGAGTCTGGCCGGAAAAGAACAGTGAGACTCTCGTGCCGACCTATTTATCTATCCGCCAGTCGTGCGGCTGCTACCTGCCCTCCAGCCAGAAATCCATTCCACTGGCGTCCGTCGAATTGACGCTACCGCACAGCGGTCCCAACCACCGCCGTGTCACTCATGAAATGGCGGTGGCGCTCTATGAAGCGGGCAGCCGCATGGTAAATCATGAAGCACTTACATTCTGCCAGGATTTGGTGGCGGCGCTGGCCAAAGATCTGCAAACCTCTTCTCGCGACGGCTTCGTGGCAGCCCTGAACCAGATTCTATTGGCCTTCGATCAGCGCAATCTTCCCTGTGATGCCTGGCAGTCCGCGATATCGGCGCTGCATCGCTGGCGGGATTTCGTCTATCCGGCTGCCGACCCGGCCCTGCTCGACACGCTCATGCACATGGCCCGCATGGCGGTCAGCGACGCGGTGACCCGCCAGAATACGCGCCGGATGATGTCGAATGCACGCTTGATCGACCAGTTGGGACGCATCTCGACCA
>JBGSOE010000302.1:0-2566 GCA_041739295.1 Thiohalobacterales bacterium
TTGATGATGGCCAAGTCCGGCCGGTATTTTTTCAGACATAGGATCAGTTTCCAGACATCGCCGCTCCAGAAATTGGTAGTGCGTTCGCGCGCCGAGGTCACAGTATTCAGTGGTATACAGTCGTGAATGGCAATCAGGCTATGTTGCCCTGCATATTTTTCGATATTGATGAAATCCCGTAGCGCCGCCTCGAACACGTGCATTCCATCAATAAATGCGAACTCAACAGCCTGTTGCTCGAACAGGGCGCGTACGTCGAATTGCTGGAAAAATGAATCGCTGGTCTGATTGAATATATTGCAACGCGGTGGCAGTGCTACGCTGACGCAAGGCGCCGGGTCGATGCCTATGCAGCATGTTTCGGGTTGAGCCAGTGCCATGGATTGCCCGGTTTCGACGCCGATTTCAAGATAGGTGGCAGGCCTCAGCTTCTGGTGCAACTGGCGCAGCATTACAGTGTAATGTTCGCCGGGAAATTTCATTTCCACCAGTGACAGATGGGCGTTGAGTCGATCAGGTTCTATTTCAAGCGCTCGGTTATAGGCGCGGGTCGCTTGCTCGATCTGCCCGTTTTTGCGATAGGCCAGTCCCAGATCGTAACAGGCATCCGCACTATCCGGTTTTACAGCTATGGCTTGCTGCAACCAGCGCACGGCTAGAGCCGGCCGGTCTTCCTCGATGAATGATTGTCCAAGCAGGTGCAGGACTTCGAAATGTTGCGGAACCCATTTGAGAATTCTGGTATAGCCATCTTGTGCCTCGCGGTAGCGTTGCTGCTGATGTGCATCTGCCGCCTGCCGGAAAATATTTGACAAGTCGTCAGCATTTTTGAGCGCGGCCATACCGTCTCCTTTTATAACTCATTGAATATATTACGCCAGCTTTCTGACGATTGAAGGTTGATGGAAGATAGAAGCAAGGATTGGTCCATATGCGGTTTCTCGACGGGATGTATGTCGAGCGTGCGGATGGTCGCTACGTTTTCGATGGGGGAATACACAGATCAGTACCGAACTCACACAACTGCCGCTCAGCATCGCCCGGCGTGTCGGCTGTTCACTCGAGCAGCATGGGCGCCTGGCTCGGTGACATGATCGGTATGGACATGAAGAACACTAACGTGAAGCAGTTCGAAAGCGCTATGCACTCGGGAGAGAGCCTTATTCTTGTGGATAATTCGAAAGATCGTGTCGACTTGGTTCAAGCCTCTATTCGGTAACTCCATCCCGAGGTGGATTTCGAAGGTACCGAACCGACGATCCCGGTGTTCCCCCGATGTCTGCAATTGATGCTGGCAATGGTGTACTCAGTGCAATCTGGGGTAGAAAGTAACTCTCTCTAACCGGATTGATGTGATCTATCCAGGTCTGTTTGATATCGTCATAGCGAGCGTAGCGTGGCAATCAATCAAACAATTAATCGATGCATTAGAGATTGCGTCATCGCAATGGTGAATTAACCACAGGTTTCTAATCAACTAGAAATTGTAGTCGTTCATCAGTCTTTGCTGGCGTGATCTCAAGAATTTCTGCGCTGACTACGTCATGAGCCACAAACGGATCACTATCGACTCTGGCTTGAAGATCTTTTAGCGACGAATTGTAAGCCACAATCCCGCCACCCAAGCCAGGCTGAAGACTGCCGGCCAGCAAAAATACACCGTCATCGAAACCGAGTTTAATCCATGCGTTGTGGTCCGCCATGAATTCACTTGCTTGCTTTTTATGGGCAGAAAATTTTAACAGTACGATAAACATCGGATTTATCCTCCGCTTAACGTGAGTTCATTAGAGTTCGAGCTACTGCTGTCCCAGTAACGCCCTCTCCCTCCTGGGAGAGGGTTGGGGAGAGGGTATCAAAATAGAAAACTGCTTAAATATTAATTCCCTCTTCCTGGCTTTCTCTCGGAAGGGAGAAGGGATTATTTTTTTTCGACGACAAAGACTCCCATGTCCTCTATCGTCGGTTGGTGAGTTTGTGCCTGCAATTCACAGTGTCACCGAAGCTCGATCAAGATTATGTGGGACAGCAGTGAGTCCGAGCCTATTTATCTTGTCTAAGCGGAGTCGCTAGCGTCGAGGCACACCTGCGCCTACACCCGCACCTTCCCGCGGCAATGCCGGTGCCGGCAGCTGGACTGGCTTTGGACCACGTTCTCTCCGTTCCTCCGATTCGCGGAGACGCTCCCGGTTACCATTCTGGCCATAGGCGTAGCCTTCCTCGACCACTTCATGCTGGACATTATCAACCGGTGCCTCAGTGGTTTCAGTTGGGGGAGTAGAGGGTTGCGGGGAAGGCTGGCCAATAGGCGAAACCGGTACGACATTTACAACATTGGGCTTGACGGTAATCGCTTTAGCATTAGGGCTGCGTTGATCGCTGAATTCGACCACGCCATCCTTATTGGTGTTTTCGTAGATACTCTCTGCGCCCGTAACAAAGCTGGCGGTACTTATGGCTGCCAGGATCACAAAATGGTATCTGTGTTTCATATTGGCCCCTGAAAAAACTATTGTTAGTGAACTAGGAATTCAGAGTACTCGAAAAAGCATAACTGCATCACTGT
>JBGSOE010000319.1:0-11422 GCA_041739295.1 Thiohalobacterales bacterium
CCAATACAATGACAGCAGCACAGGCATTTGATCTGAATATTTTGTTTGCTCTGGTCATCTTTTGTCACGCAACTGTTCCGGGATGGATGTTACGGTTGCGCGCCGGCCAAACTTACAGGCAGCCGGCTGATTGTCCAACCCGCTGCACCGAGTGTTACCAGCTTTGCCGATGCCTCCGTGTTATCGTTCAATTCAAGCGAAATCGTTGTCCCTTTTGGGAAGCTGAAGTCGAAGCCATCTTCCGATTTGTCCTCGACGCGGAAGTCAAACTCGATTCGACCTGCCTTGCTGCTGTTCAGGGTATCGGCATCTTCCAGATAGACCCCGGCAACGCTGAGTACTGGCGCTGAGCCGACTATTGCACCCCTATAGCTGGTTAACGCTGAAGATCCCGCTGCCGCGCGCAGATGCCACACATCCGTTTCGTCCTTCCAGATGAACACACCCTTGTGAGTGGCCGCATCATATTGCGGTTTGCCTGAGATGTCCGGAACCGGCAAGGCATAGGCGTTTGGTGCTCCGAAATCTTTGGTCAATGGATTAACACTGCGCCAATCCGGGTGACCATCCTGCTCGTAACTGATACCCACCTTGGAGCCGGATTCCAGCATCACATTGACACCGTCCCAGCTTGTCGAAACGATCCCGCTCGCGTTCATGGTATTAGATGTGTGCGCGAGACTGTCCTCGCTGGGTTCCAGTGCAACGCCTTGAACACCGAGAAGAGATTTCGATGAAATGAGATTGACGGTCCCAACGTGCCTCGTTCCGTCCCCGTTCCAGTGCATACCAAACTCACCGGACGTCGGTTCGATGCCGGCGAACAGCCCCAGGTCCTGGCCGCTAACAAAATTCGGCCTGACCGGTAGATCATCCGCGTTCATTACCCATCCAACTGGCGTGAGAGGGTTGCCAGATGCCCCTACGTACAGTTGGCGCGGATTGGGCACCCCATTTTGCCGCACCGCAATGAAACCCTTTGCTCCCAGCGGAAGCGAGAAGTCCACGCCATCCTGTGCAGCAACCCCGGTGACATAACTGGTAAGTGACAGGTAGTTGCCAAGGAAAGATAAGGCGTCGTTTTGCTCCAGCTGCACCGGTGAAGCCGAATCGAATGCCTGGTCTGTCAGCACGTCAATTTCAAACCGGCGGTAAGATCCGTCACTCGATGCGCGCACATGATACGGGCCGTCGAATGTTTCCTTCCAAAGATAAACACCCGCCGTGTTGCCGGCATTGAAGACCGGCTTGCCCAGAAGTGAAGGCTCACTGGATTCGACAACATGGATGATCTGGTCTGCAGGTATGTCATTCAGTTCCTGGGTAATGCCGCTCGGCCAGTATATGGTCAGGTGATCGACCAGATTACTGGACCCCAGTCCGAAGTGCAGGCGCTGACTGTTTTGCGTGGAGTGGTGCATGCCACCGTCTTGCGTCCGAACCTGGGAAACACCGTCGGCGGTAAGAACCACCTGCGCACCGACCGCATCGCGATTCGACCGGACACCTTCCAGGTCGATTTCCAGCCAGTGATTGCTGCTGCCGAGATTCCTGAACAACTGGTGCGGGCCAGAACCGAATGCTCCGCCTCCCTCACCGTTTGTGACAAACAGGTCGAGGAACCCATCATTGTCGATGTCCACTGTCGCTACGCTTTCGCCGCTTCCAAAAGTGCTGCCCTGCGCGCCGCCCGCAAGCGGCACTGGCACGAAAGTCCCGTCCCCAAGATTTTCATACAGGATGTTGGGTAGGTTGTTCACGACACTCAGACACACCAGGTAAAGGTCGAGATCGGTATCGTTGTCGAAATCGCCAGCAACCACCGGCCCACAGGGGGTTGGTTCTGCCAGCCCTGCGGCTGACGTCGAATCAATGAAGCCGCTGCCACGCTGTATAAGAAGACTATCTGTGAGCGCTCCGTTGGAACTTACGAAGCCCGCTGTTTTGAGCTTCTTGACGCTACTTGCCACTGCGCTCAGAGTGATGATCTGGTTTGTTGGACTGCTCAGCTGTACGTCCCAGAATCCGCGGCCCGGGTCGTAGCCGATGTACACCCCTTTATCCACGCCGGGCTCGTAAGGGACGAGACCCGCGACCTCAGGATTTGCCGGATCAAGTGTAAAAAATAAGCGGCTCGGCTTGACACTGGCTGTCGCACCGATTCTCAAATCTGCCGCGGAGACAAGAGTGGCATAGATCGAGAACTGAACTGGCCCGGATGCTTTAAAACGTATGCCCTGATATTCGCGATTTACGCTGTTGATACTGAGTCGGGCGCGGACTTCACGAGGATTGACAATTTCAGCGGCCGAACCCCATTCTTTCCGCGTTACAAATACGTCGGCCAGCAGATCACCATTGAGATCGGCGACAGCCGCGTCTTGCAGTTTAGTGGTGACCGGCAAACCGATGAGATACTGTAAGTCGGTAAAAGGTTGAGTGGCGTAATCGTAGATTGCCTCAGGGTACTTGAACCCACCCAGCACCAGGCGTGGCGGGCCACCCGGTGTCAGCCGCACGAGCTGCGCAAACTCGGCGGTTGTTCCGGAAATGAGCGTGGACCCCGTATCATCCACGAAACTCTCCGCACCCTGCGTAAACAGCGCTGTCGGCCCCACGCTATCTGGACGCTCGCGGTTGGCGAGTAGCACATCAAGCCTGCCATCTTGGTTCCAATCAAACCACAAGGGTGTACGACCACGGCCATCGGGATACTCGACCCCGTAAAACGCCGCCTTGTTGGTCAGCAGGCCGTCGTCGTTGACTCCGAATCCATTGGCCGCACCTGCAGCACAATTACCGCTGCAACCGCCGGGTCCCATATTGAACAAGTCCGGATCGCCATCATTGTCGAAGTCGCCCCATGCAGCGCCGTAGTTTATGCGCGGTATGTCCAGCGCCAGATTGGTGAAGTTTCTGAACGTACCATCGCCATTGTTGAGATAGAGTTGATTGTTGGCGTACCGGTTTGTCGTCCAGACGTCCATCCAGCCGTCGCCATTGAAATCCGACCATGCGGAACCCTTGCTCTCCCCCCAGTACGAGATCCCCGATCGGCTGGTGATGTCTTCAAACCGGATATCGCCAACCGCGGCCACTCCCTGTGAAATAAAATTGCAGGCCATAGCACTCAGAACTGCAAGGGAGCGTAGATATTCACGCGACCGGACGCGGCGTTTCAAAACCTGCTTGCTCAGCATCGAAAAATCCTCCGAAACACTGGACCTGCTCTATCCGGCCAGTAGCGACACCGGCGCCACTTCTACCGTGGTGGCTGTCGGCTTACGGTAACGAATCAGCTTTCAAACCCGCTGGGTGACCTTACTTATTATGAGGGGCACATTGACCTGCTCTAGCGCGTAGCACGACTTTGGCCACCCGCTATCTCGGTTTGTGAGCATATCCATACCCTTCAGGGTGAGTATAGCCTGGGCGTCGAGTACGCGACAATGACGCCTGCGGACGTCCATGCCATCTAGACACATCATCAAGCATACGATGTTATTATGTATTAAATTTATATTACATTCTGTAACTTACATGATTTCAACAGTGTAAAGTAGCGCAGTGCTTGTGACCGAAACACAAATACCTTGAGAAAATAGCTCGGGTGGCAATAACCGCCCTTCCAGTACTCAGATACCGCACTTGTCAGCACTCATCGGTATCAACCGCTGGGACATCGTGAATTTAGTTGGACGAGGCAAATGACTCGGGGAGTGTCTTGGAATAATCGTCCGTAACTGTACAATGCCCGCGGCTCACGCAAAGCTTAGCAACGCCTGGCAGATCATCACTAAGCAATGGCACATCATGGCAAATGAAAATTCCACCAATGCACCGATCTTTATAATCGGAACCGGCCGTTGCGGCAGCACTATCGTGTTCGAAGCACTTGCCCTGCACGAACAACTGGGTTGGTTTTCGAGCTACAACGATCGCTTCCCGCGACTGGAAATAGCCTCCTTGGCGCCGGCTGTCTATAACCTTCCCTTGCGACTCCCGCGTGGGGAGAAGCCGCAATTCCAGCAAGGACGTTCGCCGCTCAACAAGCTGCTGCCCAAACCATCCGAGTGCTACAACAAGTGGGAGGTGATGTGCGGCCGCAAGTTTCGCGACGATTTTCTGCTGGATACACGCGCTACCGAAGAAGAGCGAAACCGGGTGCGTCGGGCGGTCTCAATATTGCTCAAACTACAGCGCAAAACCCGCTTCGCAGCCAAAATCACCGGACCCGCTCGAATCACCTATCTCAGCAGCATATTCCCTGATGCGAAATTCGTACATGTCACTCGCGATGGACGGGCAGTGGTCAACTCCTGGCTGAACGTCGACTTCTGGCAAAATGCCGGCGCCTTCGACAAGCCGTTCTGGAAAAATGGCCTACCGGGAAACTGGTACGAAGAATGGGTTAGTTATGGCAAAAGCCCGGCTGCACTCGCCGCAATGCAATACCGCACCATTATCGAACTGAGCCGTCAGGAAAAAACCCAACTCGCGCAAGATCAGTACATTGAGATTGCATACGAATCATTCGTAGCAGACCCGCTAAAGACACTGACGGACATCCTCAGGTTCCTGGGCCTCCCGCAGTCGCCGCGCATCGATAGCTATGCGCGAGCGCCTGGACGCTACGAGAGCATGGACCGTAAATACCTCGATGCCTTCTCGCATGCGGAACTGGCCATGCTCGATAAAATTCTGGGCACGGTTGCACAACCCATCGCCGCACAGCAATGACAACCGCGTTTTTGACAAGCAACGAACACAAAGATAGTCTACTGCTACTGCAACAGTGATATTTGCAAAATACAGCGCATCGCAATCCCTCCGGGGACTTATTACGCCGCTTCATTCAGGAGACACCGTTAAGATGGGGCGAGGGATGGTACGAGGCCTGCTGGCACGATTCGGGTTGCGCGTGACCCGGCTCAATGACTACGGCTGGAGCGTTTATAACTTGCGCAAGCCCGGCCTTGCACCCTCAACAATTTTCGATGTTGGGGTGCACTCTGGAACACCGGAGCTATACGCGGCTTTCCCCGAGGCCTACTACGTCCTTGTGGACCCTTTGAAGGAAAACGAACACCACCTGAAAGAGATCCTCACGCGATACCGGGGCGAATATCTCCTGGAAGCCGCGGGAGCGAACCCGGGCACCGCCACCATTCATGTAGAACCGTCGTTCGTTGGCAGGAGCTCAATATTGGAGCGGACCCGGTTTACCGCGACGGGAAGTGAACCGGAAGAGCGCTCCATCCCGATTACGACACTCGACGAAGTTGTAGACAAACGCGGACTTTCCGGGCCATTCGCCATCAAAATCGACACGGAAGGTTTCGAGCTTGAGGTTATACGCGGCGCTGAACGCACCCTGCGCGAAAGCCAGTTCGTCATCGCCGAGGTTTCCGTCTCCAAGCGTTTTGAGGGTGGTTACATTTTCGCCGATATGATCAGCGAAATGGCGAAGCATGGATTCCATCTGTGCGATGTGCTCACGGTTCCGCGTTCCCAGCGGACACGGGAAGCGATGTTCCTGGATGTCATGTTTCGACCTAGCGGATCCTAGCGAGAGGGAGGTGCTACCTGGCTCTTTCAGGCCGATTCAGTGGATTCAGAGGGTGCTTCTTCAGTTTCAGGCTTGGCTTTTCAATGATCTTCCAGGAGAGCATCGCCATCGAGAAAGTGGTCAACAACGCCACTGATAGATCCCGCACACTCCCGGATACGCCCATGTACAGCAGCAGATTCACGACCGGCATGTGGTAGATATAAACACCGTATGAGATATCGTTTCGTCTCAACAGGGCATTGCTCAAGCTAATCCACGAGAACGACAGCGAAACGACAGCAATGGACAGCAGCACGAACAGTATCGGATTTATCCCGTTACCCAGCGCCGCATCGAACCCGGAAGTCAAAAGGTAGGCAAAACCACAATAGATAGCGAGATACAGAAGACCGCGACCGGAAACGTAATTGTGGAGAAAATCGAAATTTCTCTGAAATAGCACGCCGGTGAGAAACATGTAGAACCAGGGAGCAAAGGACACACCGGACAATTTGTAGAGCATGCTTTCACCATGCGCTGCGCCCAGGAAGAAATAGTACCTGTTCACGATCAGAAATATCGCTATCAGCAATAGCAGCGAGACATTGTATTTGAGACCGGCCCTTTCCCCCAGCCTAATGACGTGATAGACAAGGGGAACAAGAATGTAAAATTGAAGCTCTACGGTAATGGTCCACAAGCTGCCATTGAGCACCCCGACACCAAAGGCCCGCATGAATTCCGGATTGTAGAATTGCATGAATGACAGTTGCGAAACAAGCCAGACGCCCAGATCAACAGCACTGAAATCTATCTCTCCGAAGTATCCAGTCAAGGCAACCGCCAGGGTCGCCGCCAACACACATACGATCAGCCCCGGATAAATCCTCAACACGCGGTTTTGCGCATACTCCCTGATCGATGAATTACTCTCCCACGACTTACTGATCAGGAAGCCGCTTATAAAGAAAAAAACCGGTACCCCCGGAAACAGCGCGGAAGCCTTGAAGATAAGCCAGTCGCCATGCTCAATTTTCAGGTGCGATGCAGAGTGATGTAACGCCACCTGGAAAGCTGCAAGCAATCTGATCAAATCGAAGTTATTGTGTCTGAATCTGTCTTTATTCACGTGTATTCTTCGATAGCACCAATCTGAAGCCCATGTTCAACATGCATTTGTCAGAGTCCCTTAAGGCCACACAGCCAGAAGATCTTTTACCCTGCCAGGAGCCGTTCAAACAGTTTCATATACTGTTCCGCGATGGCGGCACTGGAATAACAGGCTACACTGGAACGCACTTCGCCACGGTCAAAGCCTTGCGCCTCCGTTGCTGCCAGCAGCATGCCGTTTGCAAGCGCCGATATATCTTCCGGCGGCACCAGCCACCCGTTGACACCGTCCGCGACGATTTCCGCAGTGCCACCAGGACAGTTGGTTGCCAGTACAGGCGTTCCGCAGGCAAGCGCCTCCAGAACCACGTTGGGCAATCCTTCGAACCGGGATGACGAAACAAAAACATCCGCATGTTTGAAGTAGGGATAGGGGTTCAGCTGAAAGCCTGCAAATTCGACGCGATCCAGCAGTCCAGTGGCCGCCACAAGGCCTTCGAGCTGTGGCAACAAATCGCCCCTTCCGACCAATGTCAGCTTCGCATCCGGCAGCTGGGCGGCGACACGGGAGAAGGCCTTTATCAAGACATCATAGCCTTTCTGATAATCCAGCTTCCCCGCCGTGACGAAGTTGAACCCGACACCCAGTGGCGAAGCCAAATTTGCCGATTCATCGATCATATCAAACGGTACGGGGTTATAGATTCGCGTGATCTTCGAATTCGGCACCCCGAAGTTGGTCACCAGATCATTCTGCATGTAATCGGATTGACATACGATCGCATCTGCGAGCGGATACAAATGACGGTACAGGTGCCGATAAAGCTTGCCGCCCGGCAGTCGCGCCAGTTCTGCACTCGGTGTATTTGCTTCACGGATAACCAGTTTCGTGCCTCCTGGCAAAAGAAACCTGGACGCCAGCAACAAGACGTTCAGTCTGCTGAGTGTTGTAAAGACAATGGCCGGACGCAGCTTTCTGATCAACCTCACGATACTGGGCAACGCATAACGCGCGCGCCGGCAATCGAGGTCGTGCAGAATGGTCCGTGGACCGAGCTCGCACTTGAGCGGCCCTTCATCCCAGAGGACGGCGAGATGGGCTTCCGACCGCTCCGTATCGATCTCGCGCAAGAGCCGAAGAATTACCCTTTCAGCGCCGCCCGCGATGAAACTTGGGGTAAGGAACAGGAGCCTTGCCACTACCTGGCCTTCATACGCTTGACGCCAACCATGAAAGCGATTGAGAAACCGAGTGCAATCATAATGCGTGCAGACATGAGGAAGGTCTCGGAGGGGTATTTTACAGCCCATTTATCCTTGAACAGAATACCGTAATCCTGCGTGTCGACGTAAACAGCAGGATATTTTCCGAACAGTATTGCAATTCCATCGTATATGTATTTTTCAAGCTTCCGGCTACCCAAAGGTATGTAGATCGACCCTATGAAATCAAAGTAGCTTTCGACGTCTTCGGAGAAAATCACGCCAACCACCGACGTGTCCAAGAATTCCCCATAGAAGGGCGAGCCCTCCCCTTTGCGTGGATTGAGTGTCAGCAGGGAAACATTTTGCATATTCCCGGCTCGCAAGTCGGCGAGCTCCACAAATGCACCATTGTTTCTTGGCAGCCCACCGCCAAGAACGTCGACTATCCCGGAATATCGCTTGCCATCCAGCATGTACGACGTATTCACTACCGTATGACCTTCACCTTGCAAAAATCCGTCGATCGGCATCAGATGCACAATCATGTACTGTTGTTGCTGCCGACTCAGGTAATATGCGAGTCCAAACGTCATGTTGGAGCAATTCCCGTATCCCTGCTCTATGGTCTTTATGTACTTCGCCTCGGGCTCGACTTCGTAAACCATGGCCGTCGACTGGTAAGGCACCGCTTCCAGTATCGCCCGCACATCGAAATTGTTTCGATCATACGACGTCTCGAGCGTATCGAAATCGACAGGTTGGACCACAACAGATTTCTGAAAGGCGACCGGATTCTGAATCACAAACAGTCCGGAGAGCGAAAGCGCCAGGAGATCAACAAGCGCAAACATGGTCGCATACCGAATTATCGAGCCATCCTTCATAAGCGAACGCATTGGGATTCCACCTCAGCTCTGGTTCAGCCGGCAGATGGTATAAAGGTGTTTTCCTGTCGGGGTGGGCTCAATTTCCGGTTCGAGCCTGACTTCAACCGTGCAATTCTGACCCATCACGTTTCTTATCAACTGAGTCGCCTTGTCCTTGCTTTCCCATGTTTTCATCGACGAACCCGGGAAGGGTGTCAGGCGGATTACGATATGATCGAACTTCTCTTGAATCACCTGAAACTTCCCAATAGTGCCTCGATTACACATTACACCGATCAAATGTATGAAAAATTCAGGCGACACAACGCCACCGTCCGCGGTTCGGAAACTGGCCCCTGATCGTCCCGTAATCTTTTCCAACAACGGATAGGGACGCCCGCAGCTGCACGAACCAGCACCGCGCACAGCACGGTCGCCGATGCGGTAACGGATGAGAGGCATAGTGTAGTTAGTCAGATTCGTGACCAGAATCTCGCCTTCATCACCCTCGCTCACTTCGCTACCGGTGTCGTCAACCACTTCAATGATGGTCGTCTCGCCGAACACATGCAGGCCGCTGTGACGATCACATTCCGCCGCCATGTCACCGGCCTCGCGGCTCCCGTAGCGATTAAATACCGGTGCCGCGAAAACCTCTTCGATGCGTTCACGCATGTGCGTATGAAGGGTGCCTGCTGAACTTACGATGGTGGCCGGTGGAACGACGCTGAGCCGGTTCTGCTCTATAAACACGGCAAATTCATAAAGGCTTTCCGCATAACCCTCAATACACACGGGCCTGCAGGCGTTTATCTGTGCGACATAATCCTTCATTCGTTCCGGACTAAGGCGAAAGGCGTTGATGGTCGTGATATTGCCGACGAAGTCTGCCGCCTTCTGTTTCCAGCCTTTCCCACCCTTGACCAGATCGCGCTCAGCTCCCCACAGTTTGACCATTTTTGCAGCAGGAGCGCGCCCGGCCCAATCGTAAAACAACATCTTGGTTGCCAGGCCGCCTGTCTGGTATACCTGATCCTGATAGAACTTCACCGGTACGCCGGTTGACCCACCGGAAGCATTCAAATAGCTTCCCCGCCCCATCTCGGTGTGAAGCTCCCCGAGTGAACTGCGCAAATGCTCCTTGGTCAGGATCGGCATCCGCATCAACGCCTTATGGGGAGCGTCGTGAACAAGCTGAAGCATTTTTTCACTATGGTACAGTCGGTAGAACGGGATCCGTTCCAGCGCATGCTGCAGAAGCATCTGCAGCGCCTGAGACTGGCGCGTTTCGAAGTCTGCTCTGCTCTCCCACTGGCTACGCCTGAACTCGCGGTAACGCTGGATAACCGGGAGGCGCTTGCTGGCCCAGAACATCGGCAATAACAGTCTCCCAGACAGGGCCTCCCGCAAGATGGAAAATGGGGCTCGTTGTGCGCTAATCACGCCCCCTCCGCAAGATCATACGGGGCTTTCGGCCACCAAATGAGCTTTCTTGGTCATTGTGCGTTTTTTCAATGCCAATAATATCTCGCCTCGGGGTTGATGACGAGGCATCCTCCGCCTTCGAGGCCGCACGCTCACGAGCCCGTTCACCCAGCAGATATGCGTTCGCCATAATACATGCCAGAATCATCCAGGAAGCTTTCTCGTAGAACGAGACCATCGCGATATCATAGATTGCGAACGTTAACAATAGCGCAAGGTTAACGATGTAAAGCTCGCGATCGATTCCCGTCATGTCCGCCCTGCGCAAATGGAGCAAGCGAACGAAAAGCGAGCCATAAACAGAATAATAGAGGATGAAACCGATAACTCCGGTACTGACCAGGATCTCTACGTAATTCGAGTGTGAATAGGCTCCGATTTCACCCCCGAACAGCCCTGCAGTTTCGATCGATTTGAAATTATTCAGACCCACCCCAAGAATCGGGTTATCCGCAATAGTCGCCAACCCTATTTCATACATTTTTATGCGGCCACGCAGACTACCTTCGGCATGGTCGAGATTCTGGGCTTCATACGCTTCTTCAATGTTTTCGAACCGGTAGAAAAAGCTACTTTGCATGATGTAGTAGACGCTGCCGGCGAGCAACACGAGGCTCAGGGCAAGCATACCGAGGCCTCGTAGCTTGCTCTGTTTAAATTTCATGCCGCTTTTCGCAAATCCGATGACCATCAGAATCAACACCACACAAACCATGGCCTTGCGGGAACCGGTTTCGAGCAGCATGTAAAACAGGAACGGCAACAGGGCCAAAAAAAACAATCGTGCGATTACGGACTTGTATACTGACAGGAAATGCACAGCAATCACGATCGACATCAGCAAGGCAAGGCCATATAAATTCGCATTGCCGAGCATGCCTGTCAGCCGCCCACCCACCGAATAGGTTTGCGGGTGTAGGTACGTAAGAACCGACATACCCACCGTTGCCGCCAGAATCGCGGCCCACGCGGCGTAGACGCTGCCGATCCAGACCAACACAACAAACACAACATAGGAAGCGGGTATCACCTGAAATAACGTAATCAGCTTTTCCAGAGCTGCGCGCTGATCGTCCGCAAACAATGCCGACAAGGTGGCGAATCCCAGCCATACCGTCACAAGCTTGAACTCGCGGGTATAGATGACAAAACCGGTATTGCGGACAGCCCGGAAAAAAAACAGCACCGCCAGCATCACAGCCGC
>JBGSOE010000351.1:0-17659 GCA_041739295.1 Thiohalobacterales bacterium
CGGCGCCGTCACCGCCACGGCCATCCTCGCCAGTGTGGGCGATGCCCGGCAGTTCAAGAACGGCCGCCAGTTCGCCGCTTGGCTCGGACTGACGCCCCGGCAATACACCACCGGCGGCAAGATCCGCCTCGGGCGCATCACTAAACAGGGCGATGCCTATCTGCGCACCTTGCTCATCCACGGCACGCGTGCCGTGCTGGCGACACTCGGTGACAAGCAGGATCGCCTCAGCCGCTGGATACGCGACCTCATCGCACGGCGCGGTTACAAGCGCGCCACGGTGGCACTGGCCGCCAAGAACGCGCGCATCCTCTGGGCGCTGATGGCGCACGGTGAGTCGTATCAGTTGAAAGCGATGTAGCGAGAGAACACAGCAGCAACAAACAGAGGTAAACCACCGCGTCACTGCAACGGCGATCGATGACAGAACGGGTACGACCTTGGTGAAAGCGCCTGTTTAGCTCAAGGGTCCAACAAGACCGTCTAACGAATCAGGCAGTCACCCAGCGCAACATCATCATGGCCAGAGCGCAGGCTCATCAACAGGCCGCATGTAGAGCTGCAGTCTTACACCCGTAATGCATGACATCGGCGTTGCTTGACTGCAGGGGGAGTCCATGTAGAATGAGCGAACACGGCAGCATTATTACCAGCAGATTCAAACCCGCCTGGTGGCTACCCGGGTCTCATGCTCAGACGTTATTTCCCTTCATCGCGCGGCGGCGTTTAGAAATCACGACACACCGTGAGCGCCTGACACTCCCTGACGGCGATTTTCTCGATCTGGATTGGGCTCTCGATGCACCATTAGATGCACCGCTGGTGCTGGTACTGCATGGACTGGAAGGATCACTACGTTCGCATTATGCCGCAGGACTACTGCGATGCCTGAATCAAGCAGGGCTTCGTGCCGTCCTAATGTATTTCCGCGGCTGTAGTGGCGAACCCAATCGCCTGCCACGCGGCTATCACTCGGGCGAAACGTCCGATCTGGCGTGGGTTGTAACACAGCTGCGCGAACGCGAACCTGAAACGCCATTGGCCGCGGTTGGTTTCTCACTCGGAGGCAATGTACTGCTGAAGTGGCTGGGTGAAGCCGGCGCACAGGCAGACCTGCACGCAGCTGTCGCAGTATCCGTACCCTTCTCATTAGCAATTGCCGCTGACCGACTTGATCGCGGATTGTCACGCATCTATCAGGCCTACCTGCTACACAGATTGCGTCGCTCGCTACGCGCCAAACAGGCGCGCATGGCGCTGCCTATCTCATTGCCAGCGCTCGGACAGCTAGACAGTTTCCGCCGCTTTGACGATGCCGTGACCGCACCCTTACATGGCTTCGCAGGTGTAGATGATTATTATGCACGCGCCAGCAGCCGTGCATTCCTTGCGCGGATAATCCGTCCTACCCTGATTCTGCAAGCTCAGGATGATCCCTTCATGACACCGGCCGCCCTGCCTCACCTCGAGGAACTTGCACCCGCCGTTCGGATGGAACTATCCATCCAGGGCGGTCACGTAGGCTTCATCACCGGCCGTTTCGGCCGCCCAGAATATTGGCTGGAACAACGCATCCCCACTTTCCTCTTCGAGCAGCTCAGGTAATCAGAGATCACCGTGCCAGAAAGTTGCGCCCCATAAAGGTGCAAACCAGTCCTCTACTACTTACCCGCACCTTCTCCCAAAAGCACCTCATCGGGCGCAATTTCTATACCCGTAATATCTAATAAATATATATAAATACAGAAGTTCATAAGATATCCCATCACAGTTTCTATCGTCAGACCCTATAGCCATTCAAGCTTCGTAAGGGCACGCCGATACCTCAATGAGAGCGAAATGTCAAGTAATTGACGTTTACCGCCTCGGACTGACCCGATTGATGCCTGCCATTGGCAGCATCCGCTGGAACTGGGTTCAGCAATATCCCCGCTCGGGACATGCGTGGACATTCACCTCACAACATTTGGATATTAAAGAGAACTGAACCCATGAATAAAATGAAGACTTTGTTTATCGTTTCCTTCGCCTGCGCTTGGTACGGCATAGCACAAACCTCGCATGCCGCTGACGATGACATTTATGCAATTCAGTTCTCTGAAGATGGCAAATATCTGGTCACTGGCGGTGCCGGTGGCAATAGCCCGCAGCTGACCTACGATGGTGGCATCAAGGTTTGGGATGTAAACGCAGGCAAGTTGGTAAAAGCCTTCGGTCAACAAGCCGACCTGGATAACATGTTTGGCGCCGAATACGGCTCCATTGGCAAACGCCGCTGGGGCATCGATAGCTTCAAGGACATTGTGCTCACCGGTTCATACCCGAATGGCAAGATTGTCGTACTCCCAAGTTCGCTAGGGCGCATGGATAAATCCAGCAATGTCCAACTGCCAGGCTTCATCGGTGGTTATATGAATTTCACCAGCAACCAGACCGATCGGATTCCGCTGGAACAAAAGAGTGCTGAGGCACGCACCTGTGGCAATACTAATGCCGCCTATGAATTCATCGGGCCGGTCGTCGCATCAGAGAATGGACGTTTTGCCGCCGTGGTAGTCAATACCTGCAAAACAGAAATGGAAACCAAAATACCGGTTGCCCAGTATGACTCGACCCTGCATGTCATGGACCTGCAGACATTGAAGGTTACCCAGACGTACAAGAATGTCGACTCCGGCGTTTATGCTGCGGGCGTAACCGATAATGGTGAACGTGTGGCCTTCGTCGGGCGCGATCGCTTCGCCGTCATCGACATCAAATCTGGTGCGCAGCACCAGATCGAGAAATATGAAAACGCCGTCTACCAGCTGCCCCGCCAGTTCAGCTCGCTGCAATTCAACGACAATGGCAACAAACTGGTATCGCTGCACTATGTCTATGACATCGAAACCGGAAAAGAAACTGAGTTCAACTGGAAAGACGATTCCGCCATCAACAAAGGCCGCACTGCCAGTGTCAAGGTCGCCCCGGATCTGAGCTATTTCGTCCTGGTAAAACCGAAGAAATCACTTATCGTGTTCGGTGAAGATGGTCTTCCACGCTCCTATGGTAAAGCTGATCGCGTCATCGTGGTCGACACCAAAACCGGTGGTGAACGTGACTTGGCCATCAGCGATTCACGCACCGAAGGCAAGCGCTGTGTCACTGACATCTCGCATGACAGCCGCCGCGTCGCCGTAGCCTGCATGGGTGGCATGATTAAGGTCTTCGATGTGGTTTCCGGCAATCTGGTTTGGGAACAACGCAATGTCGGCTTCAACAAACCGATTATGGACAAGAACCTTATTAATGTCCGCCGCGAACCCACCGATTGGATGCAACTGGCCCAAGTGGATAGCATTTTGTAAGCGCTTAGGCGAGAAAAATGGAATAATTTTCTATCAGCCGCAATCTAATGATTGCGGCTTTTTTGCCTAACATTAATTCAACTAAAGCTAACTGGGGGTTGAGAAATGGATTTTCGAAAACTGATTATGGTCGCGCTACTCAGCGCTTGCAGTGTATCTGTTATGGCAGCAGAACTCTGGACCGATATTTATCACGAACGTCTCACGGAAGCAGAACAGGGATCTGCTGAAGCACAATTCGAAATTGGCGCAATGCATGAAAATGGCCGAGGCGTCACCGCTGACCGCGACCAAGCCATGCAGTGGTATCAAAAAGCTGCCGACCAGCATTATGACCGTGCTGTTAATGCCATCGCACGCATGCAGGACAATAAACGTCGGTTGGAGATGACTCAATCACAGGCTGAAGCAGGTGATATTGAAGCTCAATATAAGCTGGGGGCTATGTACCTCACTGGCACGGGAACCGGTTCAGATTTAAAGCTTGCCGAACAGTGGCTGGGACGCGCCGCCGAAAAGGGGCATACCAAGGCACAATTCAAACTCGGCCACCTCTACTACGTCGAGCTCGCTGAAGACAACAATATGAGCGCTGCCTTGAATTGGTTTAGTAAAGCAGCTGCCAGTGATTATTCGCCGGCGTTTTACTATCTCGGTGATATGTACGCTACGGGCAGTGGCGTCACAAAGGATTACGCCAAAGCGCGTAGCTGGTACGAAAAGGCCCGTGAAGGCGGCTTCTCACTTGCCGTGCAGGCGCTTAAAGAACTTGATGATCGCATCAAGAATGAAACCACACGTCGCATTGCCGCCGAGACACAAGCAAAAGAAGCCGCTAAGCAGCAGGCCACTGCAACAACCGAGGCAACACCCGCACCTCCGCTGGATATTTTTGAGCGACTCCTGCATGGACAGTGGTTGGAAGGTAAACGTCCAGTACACTTTCTCCCGTCCAAAATCAGCGAATGCGCGACTAGTACTGGAAGCCTTACCTGCTACAGTCGTGAGCTTGCCCGAAAGGACCTCCCCCAGGTGCATTTCAAAGTTAAATCCATCATCCGGTCTGCAGATAACGAGTCCTTCAAAATTGTTTATCGCGAACTTGTACTTCAGGATTTTTCTGATGAGTTCCAGGGAGAAGATGCGGAACTGCTACAGGACACAGGTATAAAGCCAGGTTGGCAGGAACCGAACAGTATGAGCTGTAAATTTACCGCATCCGACAAAATCGCCTGCACCAGAGAGGATGGCAGCATTACGCATTATATTGGTGCGTAGAGGCTGATGCGGGTATGAGTCGCATGCTCAAAGCAGCATGAATAAGTGTAATTTGTAGAGTTAAAACAAATAGGGCCTGCTATCACTGCAGGCCCTATTCTTTTGCATATCACATGGTTATTCAGGCAACACTTCCAAAACCTTTATCTGCGGCACTAATCGGCGCTTCCAGCCCTGCCAGGCGACAGCCCTGAGCAACCGGCCCACCCGGGAACAGGGTGTACAGATACTTGATCCCACCCTTGCTATGGAAATTTTCCTCCAAAGCATCATGCAATTCACGTAAATGGATATCTCCTGGCTCATGACGCGAGAAATATTCCTGAAGCGCCCTTAGGACAGCCCAGTGATCGTCCATAAGCGTCAACCCCTCGCGGTGTGCCGCCTCTGTTGCATCCTTCTTGGTCCAATCCAGAGGCGCATAAGGGAAGGCTGGGTTCCTTACATCATGTGCCTGTGGATGCATAATGTCATGCATTGTTTCAGTCATAAACAAATCCTCCATGGATAGCCACTGACTCAACACCACTGTATTCGAAGTATAGTCCACGATTAAGAGAAGACATTTCCAGACATTCTAAAATGCCAATTCGCTCAGAAAATCACGCCGAAATGCCCATTCTTCATCACCGGTCTAAATTTACATCCCAATAGGGAATACCGACAAAGCGTTCGACCAGAAAATCCACGAACACCCGCACCCGGCGTGACAAGTGACGGGTTTGTGGATAAATCGCATAGGCATTGACACTTGGCCAGCTATAGTCCGTCAGAATTGGTTTCAACTGCGCCTGTTGAATAGATTGATACACAATAAACGTTGGTTGCAGGCAGATCCCCTGCCCGGCAATAGCAGCCTGATGTAGAAAATCTCCGTTACTGGCCTGTAGACGGGCACGCACCTGTATAGACTTGGCGTTACCCTGTGGATCATGATAACGCCACTGCGTGGGTTCGCGGGCGTTGCTGTAGACGAGACAGTTGTGCTCGGCGAGCTGCTCAGGTGTCTGTGGCGTTCCATGCCGCGCCAGATAGTCAGGACTTGCACAAACCACCGTTTTTATCGGTGCAAGTTGTCGCGCGATCAGCGTTGAGTCATCGAGATCCGCGATGCGCAGTGCGAGGTCAAATCCTTCGGCAAGCAGGTCAACCTGCCGATCATTCATGTCCAGATCGAAATCCACGCCTGGATGTACGCGCATGAATTCGCAAATGGCCGGCCCCAAATGCAATAAACCGAATGACAGCGGCACCGCAACACGCAATCTACCGCGTAACGTTCCATGTGCCTGTGACACCGCCTCTTCCGCCTCATCGACATCGCTGAGGATGCGCTGACAGCGTTCATAGAAACCGCGCCCAGAGTCGGTCAGATCCAACCGTCGCGTGGTACGCCGAAACAGTTGCACCCCCAACCGCGACTCCAATTCGCTCAAGCGCCGGCTAACAGCCGACTTGGCAATCCCCATCCGTTCAGCCGCACCGCTGATACTCCCAGCCTCAACCACGTGAATAAAGGTTTCCATATCTTCGAGTCGGGCCATATTGTTGCCTTTTAAAGAACATATATTTGAATATTTAGCAGTTTATTCACAAATAAACAACTGACAGACTGCATCTCAGCATCACACACCCCATCAGGAGATGACTATGAGCATTCAGTCCAGCACGCACCTACGTGTACTACAGATAGACGCCAGCGCCCGCCAGACAGAATCTATCAGCCGGCGCCTAAGCAATCATCTGCTCAACAGCCTTTCTACGGAGCATGGCACGATTAGCATCACCCATCGTGATCTGGCTAACGATCCATTGCCGTATGTGAATGAAGATTGGGTAAACGCCAATTTCACCGCACCCGAACAACGCACAGAGCAGCAGCGGGCATCACTGGCCATGTCGGATACGCTGGTACAGGAACTGATGGATGCAGATCTGCTGCTAATAGGTCTACCGCTATACAATTTCGGCATACCGGCTGCGCTCAAGGCTTGGGTTGATATGGTCGCGCGTGCACGCTTGACCTTTCGCTACACCGCAGCGGGTCCTGAAGGTCTACTGAAAAATAAGCGCGCCTATTTGCTCATCGCCAGTGGCGGCGTGAAGGCCGGTAGTGAAATAGATTTCGCAACCAGCTACATGCGCCATGTGCTCGGTTTTCTTGGCATCACTGAGGTAACGATCATCGCCGCCGATCAGATCATGCAACGTGGCGATGATGCACTGAAGCAAGCCTTTGCACAGATAGATGGGCTGTTCGCCCAACCGGCGCATATGGAGCAACGTACCGCATTGCAGGCATGAATAGGCTGACCAAGGAGGATAAAACCATGACCGACCGTCAAATCACACAGCTTATCCGTGCTCATGAAGTCACCGAAGGCGCTGGCGTGACTGTCCATCGGACGCTAGGCACGCCCGCACGCCGGCATCTGGACCCGTTTCTGATGCTCGACCATATCAGCAGCGATGATCCGGACGACTACGTCGCCGGATTTCCAGAACACCCGCACCGTGGTTTCAACACCTTCACCTATATGTTGGAAGGTCACATGCGCCATGGTGACAGCATGGGCAATCAAGGCGATCTCGTCCCTGGTGGCGCGCAATGGATGAAGGCCGCCAGCGGCGTGATTCATTCGGAAATGCCGCAACAGGTCGGCGGGACAATGCGCGGCTTTCAGTTGTGGATCAATCTGCCGGCACAGGAAAAAATGAGTGATCCCGCTTATCAGGAAATACCGCCTGCATCGGTGCCGGAGATCGTCGATGAGAACCTGCGGATACGCCTATTGGCTGGCACTTACCAGGGCCGCACAGGACCGGTCACGGACCAATACACCCAGACCCAAATCCTGGATGTCTCATTACCGAATGGCGCGGGTTTCACGCACAGTCTACCGAATGAGCATAACGCCTTTATCTATGTGTTCGAAGGCAGTGCGCATATGTCAGACAACGAGATTCCACAGCACCACCTGGCCGTACTCAGTACGGGTGACACGCTGCAAATCAGCGCTGGTCAGCAAGGTGCACGTTTTCTGCTCGTCGCCGGTCGCCCACTGGGTGAGCCCATAGTGCAATATGGTCCTTTCGTGATGAACACCCGCGCGGAAATTGAGCAGGCAATGGCGGATTACCGCGATGGGACACTGGTGCGCAATAAGGCGAGCATGGTGAGTGGATGAGGAGCTGAGGTCAAATGCAACAGTACGCATCTTGTAAAGCTATCGCGCACAACGTAGGTCGGATTCACCACCGCAGACGCGTGCCCGACATCCCTTCTACTGAACGTTCGCGGACAACACCCTAGCTCTGCTGTCCCAGTAACGCCCTCTCCCTTCCGGGAGAGGGCTGGGGTGAGGGGATCAAAATTGAATCGGCTTGAATATTAATACTCTCATCCTGACCTTCTCCCGGGAGGGAGAAGGAACTCTTCGTTTTACGCCAACCGTGATTTCCAGGTCCTCTGTCGTCGTTAAATGAGTTAGGTCCTGCAATTAACAGTTTTATTGAATCCCGATCAAAACCATGTGGGTCAACAGTGCCTTACCTGCCATTATCTACCTGCGGCACAGCTCAAACCGCACAGATAGGTCTCGACCAAGCGCGGCGCCGCCTCTGCCAAGTGAAACTGATCGGGATCGAGCAACCAGTTGTAGATCAATCCATCGATGTAGCTGAACAGACCCAGCGTGGCGAGCTTCGGATCGGTATCGGCTGGTAACTGGCCGGCAGCAATCGCCGCGCTGAAATTGCCTTCCAGCTCCTGCGCGCAATCGGCACGACTGGCAAGATGACGATCCATCAATGGTTGCGCATCGGCAATACGTTCACACTTGTGAAATAGGATGGTACACACCGCGCGCAGGTGCGTGTCGCTGACACACCGCTGCAGCACAGTAATAGATTTAGCGCGGATCTGCCCAAGCGGATCATCGGCGTGATCGGCACCCTGTGCGGCCAGCATATCGTCCAAGGGCAGTTTGACCCGCTCCAACAGCGCCGCGATCAGTTCGTATTTGTTTTTGAAGTGCCAATAGATCGCCCCACGGGTAACACCCGCCGCAATGGCAATTTCGTTCAGAGATGTATTGGTTACACCCTTCTGACTAAATACTTGCTCGGCCGCATCCAACACCTGGGAACGGGTTTCGCGTGCTTCCTCTTTGGTCTTTCGTGCCATGCTTACCTTCCAAGTCCGCTGGGGTATTCATACCCCGCTATACCAGGTCGTCTTACCCTTGCATCAAGCAGGGTCATTAGTGGCCGGTATTCTAGTCGAATATTTACATACATGCACGGATGTATGTAAAATCGCGGCCTGTATTTATATCACGACCAAGCTCAGAACCACCAACCGCGCCCAAGTCGACGCGTTGCCAGAATGGAGCCCACGCTATGCACGCCCACACCTCGATACCCGCCTGGTTTGCACTTGCCGCAACGGTTGCACTCGCCGGGTGTAGCGGCAATGCCGAAGAAAGTGGGCCGATGGCCTTCCCGCCGCCGCAAGTCAGTGTGTTGACCATCACACCCGAGAACCTACCCATCGAGCGTGAATATATCGGTCAAACCAAGGGCTCACGCGAAGTCGAGATTCGTCCGCGTGTGAGCGGCATCATCGAGCAACGTCTCTACGAAGAAGGTGCTGTTGTCGAATCAGGACAGGCCCTGTTCCAACTCGATCCAAAATCCTATCAGGCACAAGTCGCCGCAGCCGACGCGGTACTCGCTCACGCCCGCGCCAATCGAAACCAGACGGAACGCGAATGGAACCGACTCAAACCGCTGGTAGAAGACAAGGTCATCAGTCGTAAGGCCATCGACGATGCGCAATCAGCCTATGAACTCGCCGTGGCGGATATGCAGGCTGCCGAAGCCGCGGTACGCGAGTCAAAATTGCAGCTCGAATACACCCGTGTGACCGCACCCATCGCCGGTGTGGCAGGTCTTGCCGAAAAAGTCGAGGGCGCCGTGGTTACTGCCGCCGTCGATCGACTGACCTCACTCACTGTCACCGACCCCATGGATGTGTATTTTTCGGTCTCCGAAAATGAATGGCTGCTACAGCAACAGGAAAACGCCAATGGCCGTCTGCAGACGCCCGCTGATGATGCGCTCAAGGTTAAGGTGCGACTGGCGGATGGTCGAGTACCCGATGCCACCGGCTTCATCAATTTCAAAGACGCGCGCATCGATCCGAATACCGGCACGGTTGCCATGCGTGCACGGCTGCCAAACCCGGATGGCCAACTCAAGTCCGGTCAGTTTGTGCGCGTGATAATCAACGGCGCATCGCGGCCAAATGCGGTCACCGTGCCACAAAAAGCTGTACTCGAAGGCCCGCAGGGTAAATTTGTCTATGTCATCGGCAAGGGTGAAGCTGATGCACCGGTCGCGGAATTCCGACCGGTCGAAGTTGGCGAATGGACCAGCAACGGCGGCGATGATCGCAACTGGATCATCCTCAAGGGCCTGAACGCCGGTGATCAGGTAATCCTCGATAACCTCATTAAGGTACGCCCTGGTGAACCAGTGCAAATCGGCACACCCGCCCCCGCAACAGAAGCGTCATAACCCGTAGGATGATGGGTGACGCGCAGTGCAACCTATCAGCACAACAAGACATGATGGGTTACGGCGCAAGGCACCTTCACCCACCCTACTGAATCGCAGCGATGTAAAAGACAACAAGGAATAAGAACCATGCTCTCGCGTTTTTTCATCGACCGTCCGATCTTCGCGACTGTACTCTCGTTGTTCATTGTCATCGCCGGCCTCGCTGCGATGCGCATCCTACCGATCGCACAGTATCCGGAAATCGCCCCGCCGGTTGTAACCGTCACCGCCGTCTACCCGGGTGCCTCCGCCATTGTGCTCGAACAGACCGTTGCCGCACCGTTGGAAAATCAGATCAACGGCATCGAAGACATGCTCTACATGAGTTCGACCTCGGCCTCGAACGGTGTCGTGCAGATCCAGGTCACCTTCGAGATCGGTGCCGATGTCGACAAGGCCGCGCTCAACGTCAACAACCGCGTCAAACAAGCCGAAGCGAAATTACCGGAAGAGGTGCGCCGCCAAGGCGTGACCGTGGAAAAAGGTTCCTCCTCCTTCCTCCAAGTCATTGCCTTCGCCTCACCCGATGGCAGCCTCGACGATATCACTATCTCCAACTACGTCACCATGAACGTACTCGATCGTCTGAAACGTGTACCAGGTACCACCAATGTGCAGATTTTCGGCGCCAAGGACTACGCCATGCGCATCTGGCTGAAACCCGATCGTCTGACCCAACTCGGACTGACGACCGACGATGTCGTAAAGGCGATACAGGAGCAGAACGCACAATTTGCGCCCGGCAAGGTGGGTCAACCACCGGTGGGCAACGGTCAACAGCTTGTTTACACGATCACTACACAGGGCCGTTTCTCCGAAGCCGAGCAGTTTGAGGAGATCATTATCCGCGCCAATAGCGACGGATCGCTGGTGCGGCTCAAGGATATCGCCGATGTAAAACTCGGCTCGAAGGACTATGAATTCATCGGTCGCGTCAACGGCGAATCTGCGGTGCTGGTCGGTATCTTCCTGCAACCCGGCGCTAATGCTCTGGATGTAGCCGATAATGTCAACAGTCTAATGGCCGAATTCGCTACGCGTTTCCCGGCCGGCCTCACGCATTCAGTTGCATTCGACACCACCCGGTTCGTAAAGGTCTCCATCCGCGAAGTCGCCAAGACGCTCGGCGAGGCAATGCTACTGGTGTTCGCCGTGATCTATCTATTTCTGCAGAACTGGCGTGCAACACTCATTCCAAGCATCGCGGTGCCCGTATCACTGATCGGCACTTTCGCCGGCCTGCATCTGCTCGGCTATTCTATCAATACGCTCACCCTGTTCGGCATGGTGCTGGCTATTGGTATCGTTGTCGACGATGCCATCGTGGTCTTGGAAAACGTCGAACGCATCATGCATGAGCAGAAAAAGCCGGTGTACGAAGCAGCGGTCCAGGCCATGCACGAAGTCACCGGACCAGTGATCGCCATCGTGTTAGTGCTGACTGCGGTATTCGTGCCGATCGCCTTTCTCGGCGGCCTGGCCGGTGAATTGTATCGGCAATTTTCTATCACCATATCGATCGCCGTCATCATCTCCGGCGTCTTGGCGCTGACACTCACACCTGCACTGTGCGTCCTGATTCTCCGCCACGAACACAAGAGCGAGGCTAAACACTTTCAGTGGTTCAATGACTGGTTCGCCAAAGTGACTCGACGTTATGGCGCAGGCGTTGCCTGGATGATGAAGCGCTCGGTGCTCGTCATGTTGCTGTTCATCGGCATGGTGGCCATCACGGCAGGCATGTGGAAAATCACGCCTGGCTCACTGGTTCCAGATGAGGATCAGGGCTACTACATTGTCTCTGCAATGCTTCCGGACGGTGCCACTCTAGAACGTACCGACGCCGTGGTCGGGCAAGTAGTCGAGGCCATCAAGTCGAATCCCGCCAATGCATATGCCATCGCCTTCACCGGCTTCGATTTCCTCGGCGGCGGTTACAAGAACAGTGCCGCGACCATTTTCGTCACCCAGACACACTGGGACGACCGTGCCATGAGCACGCAGGATCTCGTCGGCGAGTTGTTCATGAAGACCGCACACATTAAAGAGGCGCTGGTGCTGGCCTTCAATCCTCCGCCCATCTTTGGCTTGGGCAGTGCCGGTGGTTTTGAACTGTATATTCAGAATCGCGGCGAAGGTGGTGCGAAGCGCCTTCAGGAAATCAGTCAGGCTTTCATTGGCAAGGCCAATGCCGATCCTATGCTGATGAACGTTGCGACCTTCTGGCGCGCCGGTACACCGCAGCTAAACGTCGATGTAGACCGCGAGAAGGCCAAAGCCTTAGGCGTATCCATTGACGATGCCTTTGCCAGCCTGTCAGCGACACTGGGCAGTTACTACGTCAACGATTTCAATAAATATGGCCGCACTTGGCAGGTACTCATGTCCGCCCACCCGGACTATAAAACGCGCCCGGAAGATATCGTCAACATCTACGTACGATCCGATAAAGACAAAATGATTCCGCTCTCCGCCTTCGCCAAAGTGGAATACACCTCCGGACCGGATTCGCAGGATCGTTTCAATAATCTGCCCGCAGTGAAACTGTTCGGCAGCGGTAAGCCCGGCATATCCACTGGTCAGGTGATAGAACGCGTCGAGCAATTACTCGCCGAGACCCTGCCGAGTGATTTCAGTTACGACTGGAGTGGCGCATCCTTTCAGGAAAAGAATTCCAAAGGCTCGAGTGCATTCGCGCTGGGCCTTGCCGCCGTCATGGTGTTCCTGATTCTGGCCGCACAATATGAGAAATGGTCACTGCCACTATCCGTACTGCTTGCCCTGCCTTTCGGTACCTTTGGTGCGTTGGTGGCAGTCAGTTTGCGTGGTATGACCAATGATGTGTATTTCCAGATCGGTCTGGTCACATTACTCGGACTCGCCGCGAAGAATGCGATCCTAATCGTGGAGTTCGCCGTGCTGAAGAAACATGAAGGCATGAGCACCGTCGAAGCGGCCTTGGAAGCCGCGCGCCTACGCTTCCGTCCCATCCTGATGACCTCACTGGCCTTCATCCTGGGTGTAACGCCGCTCGCCTTCTCCACCGGCGCGGGCGCAGGCGCACGGCTTTCAGTCGGAACCGGCGTGATGGGCGGCATGCTCGCAGCCACCTTCCTGGCAATCTTCTTCGTGCCAACGTTCTTCAAGCTGATTACGGATATGCGACCAGGCCGGGGGCAGCCCGTGGGTAAAACAACCGAAACTAAATAGGATTAGAATTCCACAAATTGTTCTAACACCCCAGAAAGGCATTGTGTAATGAACGCGGAACTCATACAGCACTTTGAATATGGCATCAGCCCGGCGGCCTTTTTGCTGGTGTTTATCTACCACATCTTTCTGGCGCGCAAGATGCGCAAAGATCCCTTGAGTACATCCCAGGGACTGACACGCCACACCCGCGAACTATGGGTCCGGGACGTAATAGCAGGTAGTAGAGATATTCTTGCTATCCAGACACTACGCAACTGGACAATGGGTGCGACCTTTCTAGCCTCTACAGCAATCCTGATCAGTCTGGGGACATTCAACCTGGCTGTAACCGCCGACAAACAAGGCGAGCTGTCACAGGTATTAGGTCAGTTTGGCAGCGCACATCCAGGATTATGGCTAAGCAAACTTATTCTATTGGGCGCCGACTTCCTGTTTGCTTTCTTCAATTTCTCACTCGCCATTCGTTACTACAATCATACGGGCTTCATGATAAACCTCCCCAAAGAAACGAACGCTGAAATCAGCGTCGGAGATGTTATTGAAATCCTTGAGCGTGGCGCAACGCATTATTTTCTGGGCATGCGTGCTTACTACCTATCCATACCATTGCTGCTATGGCTGTTCGGTCCTATCTGGCTGTTTGCCGGCACATGCTTACTGGTAGCGACCCTGTACCGCTTGGATCGCGGAGTATGACCCGCATATCAGCACCGCTGTTTACTTGCTGTCTCTGCCTCCCTCGCATCGGCCCCAACCGCGACCTGCATGAGAGCCTCGCGGATCATGTTCGACAGTAGGATCATCACTACTAAACATGATCGCCATGCAAGGAATTATCGTGAGTAACCCTATAATCGCGAATATGACTTAGGGAACCTCTGATTAATTTGATCAAGCGAGCAGATGCAAGGCGCGGACAGGCGACTCGAAGCGAAGCGGAGAGAACGGCGCCAGCCGGCCCGAAGGGCGAGGTGCATAGCACCGGGTAACAAACGGCGTTTACACGGTGTCTGCCGCTTCCCGGCCCCCTATTTTGAGCCTGGCAGCAACGAACGCGGCAGAGGCCGCTTCAGCGTAGTAACCAGCGTTTCCTTAGCGGTAATCGGAAAGATTGTGCCGCCAGTACCACAACAGAATGAAACCGAACAGCATGCCGCCAAGGTGCGCAAAGTGCGCGACGCCGGCTTGGGTTCCAGTGACGCCGGCTAATAATTCGATACCGCCATAGATCAGCAAAAACCATTTCGCCTTCAACACCACGGGAGGGAAAATCAACATCAAGCGTTCATTCGGGAAGGTCATGCCAAAGGCCAGCAACAGCCCGAACACTCCGCCTGAGGCGCCAATAGTCGGGTAAATGGCGCCTCCACCGGAGGCGCCAAGCGTAGCGACAACCAACTGCACCAGACCGGCACCTATAACACAGAAAAAATAGTATATAGCGAAGTTCTGCGAACCCCAGACGCGTTCCATACGTGAGCCGAACATCCACAATGCATACATATTTACCAGCAAGTGCATGGCACTGCCGTGTAAAAACGAATAGCTAACCAATTGCCAGAACTGGAAATGCGGCACCGATTGACCGTACATCATCGGACCTGGCGATACTATGGGCCAAAGCGCCAACACATTAATCGACGAGTCACCGGTTATAAGCTCCAGTAAAAACATGCCGGCATTGAGAATAAGCAGCGCCTGAACTAAGGACGGAGTTAATGAATTTTGCCTAACCAAGCATCACCCTATGGCTTACGATAATCGCAGAAATATGTCTGAAGGAAACATCGAATAAATCGTCACTCCGGCGAAGGCCGGAATGACGGTTCAGTCATTCATCAATGACCCCATATTCACAATACCAACGGCAAAAGCCCCACCAATCCAAACAGGATCAGATAAAATGCAACGATAAAACTCAATAACCTAGGCCATATCAATATTGAAATACCCGCCAGCAACGATATCAGCGGCGGACTCACCATAATAAAATTCATATTCATATATGTTCTCCCCAGTTAGGTAACATGCCAGGCGCACCGGGTGCGTGCTCACTTACATATTCATCAGCGATCTACGCAGTCTGCAGCCCTATACCTCTGAATGTCTCAAGCAATGATTGATAGGGCTTGATGAATTTCTCTATCCCTTCTTGCTCAAGCGCATCGTCGATATCACGCATGTCGATGCCTAGATTAGCAAGACCATGCATCACAGCGGACGCCTGCTCAATCGCGTCATTGATACGCAATTTTGGTTTGCCATGGTCGCGGTAGGCATCAAGTGTTTCGAGAGGCAAGGTGTTGACCGTATCCGCCGCAATCAGGGCTTCTACATATTTCACATCACTGTAAAGCGGATCCTTGGTGCCGGTGCTGGCCCACAACAGACGCTGTACGCTGGCACCCGCCGTGGCTAACGCCTGCCAACGCGGCTCTGCGATGGTTTCCTTGAAACGACGGTAAGCAAACCCCGCGCTGGCGATTGCTGCCTTGCCCCGCAACTCGCGCGCAACCTTGGCACGGTCACCACCTGCATTGACGATGCCGTCCAGCAAGGCATCGACCTTTACATCAATTCGGCTCAGGAAAAAGCTGGCCACTGACGCAACGCCTGCAAGCGGCTGCCCCGCGGATCGACGCGCCTCCAATGCCTCAATATAGGCGGTCAACACATCCAGATAACGGCCAACGGAAAACAGCAATGTCACGTTGACATTGATACCTTCCAGTAATAACTGGCGTACCGCCGGTATGCCTTCGTGGGTACCCGGCACCTTGATCATGATGTTGGGCCTGGACAAGCGCTGCCACAGCTCACGCGCTTGGACCAGAGTATCCTCGGTATCGCGTGCCAGTAGTGGAGAAACCTCGATACTGACATAGCCGTCTCGCCCTTCACTGGCTTCGTACACGGGGAGAAATATATCAGCCGCAAGACCGATGTCGGTCAACACCAGTTGATCGTACAGATCTTCAACAGTGGCCCCCTTAGCCTTCAAACGGTTTATCGCGTCGGTGTAGACCCCGCCCTGAGCGATCGACTTTTCAAAGATCGCCGGATTGGATGTCAATCCAGCCAGTCGATCATTATCGACCAGACTTTTCAGCGTACCATCCTGTATAAATTTACGATCAATGTAATCCAGCCAGATGCTTTGGCGTAGGTTAGAGAGACTCACCAGTGTGTTAGCCGTCATAACAACTCCTTTTGCATAGTGTGCTGTAGCGTAGTATCTATATCAGCATGTAACTCTGATAACGGAATCAGGGGAATAGTTCAGTCATTCTGCATAATACATCTGCAGATTGGGATTGATATTTTAAGGATAATACGCTGGATATAACTCGGCGCGCTCAAAAACCAAGTGCAACATTTATGAGGGATAATGTTGTACTTGGTTTTTGAGCGCGCCTATTTATAATGCGCGCGCGTAGATTGATGCGCCATCGACTACACGCCACCGATACATTTCGATCTCGACGCTCCGCTACCGACGCCCGCATCACCCGCTACAATGATGGTAAGCGGTTCAGCTCGTCCCACGACAGAGCAATAAGAGCCTGCCCTCCACGAATGTGAGGCATGTTATGAAGTGACACAGAAGAACGACATCCCTGAAGGGGCATGTTGTTATTAAATCTCTGCAACCAACCGTACTTTCTTAGTTGCCGGCTTGATGATGTTCATTTCACCGTGCTTAGGATTCATGATTTTGAATATTTTAAGAATTCCTGCATTGGTGAGAACATAAATATCCTTAGCAACAGCATCACGCGACCGGTGTACGCGCGCCGCAATCTCATTAACCGTTCCCGGATTGTCGCGGACTACGGTCACTAACCTGGTTCGTTTTTCCGACAGCAGTAGCGCAAACTCGTCAGCGCTCTCGAATGAGATCGTGATGCTGGGTTCAATACGCTCACCAGCATCCACAGCCTTCGCAAGCTTCAGACCACGACGGAAGAACTCGTCAGCGGTTGCGTTTGTTACCGTGATGCACATTGTAGATCTCCCAGAATTCGCGTTCGAAACGTTTCTCGATCAGTTCAAAAGTTGTGAATCTGATCGGCTCGGTTTCACCAGAACAATGCCTGTGATGATGCCCATGATCGTTGTCATAGCCAAGCACCCGACCGTTGTCGCCCTCTCCGCCAATAATAGAAAAGGCCCCACGAGGGGGCCTTTTCTATTATTGG
>JBGSOE010000363.1:0-6227 GCA_041739295.1 Thiohalobacterales bacterium
CACCGTAAACGGAGAGTCCCCTCTCCCCTCGCGGGAGAGGGCCAGGGTGAGGGGGCTGTCTGAAACTGACTCACCCTCTCCCTGGCCCTCCCCCGTCAAGGGGGAGGGGACTTCCTTTTAACCTAAAAAAATCATTTCAGCTACGGAAACACACGGAAGACACTGAAACACAGTACATCCTGGAGCGACTATTCACCCCGTGCGGGTGATGGCGGTGCCGGTGTGAAGCTTATGATCTGGTCCGGGTTTTTCCGTTTGATTCCGTGGCAAATGCGGTTTATAGGATTAACGCTTATTTGTCGGCGGTAAATTCGAACGTCCAACCTTCCGTCGGCGGTAACTGTGGCAAGGTCTGAACGGGGAACTCACCCGTCAGCGCCGTCAGGAAAGTCACAACGTCCGCAACCTCCTGCTCACTCAGATCTTTATTAAGTTGTGTCTTGGCCATCACCTTCACGGCCTCATCCAACTGCTTGACCGCACCGTTGTGGAAATACGGTGCGGTGAGGGCGACATTGCGCAGTGTGGGCACTTTGAACAGGTGCTTGTCCGCTTCATTCTTGGTCACATCGAAGCGACCTAGATCCTTCGTGAGGTCATATTTCTTCACGTAATCGCTGTCGCCGAAAGTCGGAAACTTCATAAAGAAACCCGTTCCCTGCGGCAGGGTCGGGCCATTGAAAGCAGCCCCGGAGTGGCAGGATGTACAGCCGGTGCTCGCAAAAGTATTCATACCGCGGACCTGCTGCTCGCTCATGGCCTTTTTGTCACCCTTCACGTAACGGTCATAAGCACTGTTCGGCGTAATCAGCGTGCGTTCGTACGCGGCTACTGCCTTGGCGGCATTCTCGACGCTCAGTGAATCGGGACCAAAGGCCTTCTCGAAATGGGCTTTGTAACCGGGGATCTGGCGCACGCGATTCATCGCGACCTCGACATCCTTCATGCCCATCTCAATCGGATTGGACACCGGACCCTTGGCCTGATCTTCGAGACTCGCCGCGCGACCATCCCAGAACTGTACCGAACTGAAGGCGGAATTCCACACTGTGGGGGAGCTGCGTCCACCCATCTGGCCATGTACACCCATGGAAACCTCGCGATTGTCTTCACCACCCAGCATCACGTTATGACAGGTATTGCATGAGACTGTGCCGGTAGAGGAAAAACGCGGGTCCATGTACAGCATCTTGCCCAGCTCAACCTTGGCGGGGGTGCTCGGATTATCCGCCGGGGCCGGGGCCTGCTCCGGAAGGGCCTGCCAATCGGCTGATACAGCGGACAATGAGGCCCCTGCCAGCGCCAAGGTCAGGACAGATGTTGTTAAGCGTTTCATAGCCACTCTCCTTATGTAGAAGGCTGCAGGGTACTAAACCTTGCTGAATTATATATGAATTGGATTAAGTCTATATTAGTAATAGCTTATTTTTAAACCGATGCCTCGGTTCCAGAGACTGGAGGCATCCGCTACACTCACCTGAACACATCTGGATGGAGCACCGCATGCCTTCACTACCGGAAAAGACCGAACAGATCCTCCAGGCCCATACGGGGCTCATTCATCGTGTGGTCATCGCCTGCCAAAACCGTGCAGCGGTACCCGACCTGGAAGAGATTTTGAAACAGGCAGCGGATAACGGCTGGATTGATCTGGTCGCCGCCATCCGCAAAGTGCTGGCCGGACAGCGCGACGTCGCCACCTTCCGTCATTTAGACGCGGAAGACTTCACGATCATCGATGCCATACTGCAAGGTATTCAGAACCCCGCCGCACTACCCGACCTTGCAGCAGGATTTGATGCCAACATGGCCGCGCCAGGTCTGGCGTCGATCATCCACGCTGCACGCGGCGGCAGCATGGAAGCCCTGCAGCTCGTCGCCAACATGGCCACGCAGATGATGCAGGCCGGTGGTGATATGGCCCGCCTCGCCGGCCTGATCCGACCGCTGGTCACCGGTGAGCGCGACGCTGACAAACTCTGCCAGGGCATGGGGGATGATGGTCAGAAACTTGTGCTGGGAATACTGCGCGAATTGGCCAAACTCGAAGCGCATTGATGGCGCGGAGCATGCAATCCTATAAACCGCATTTGCCACGGAATCACACGGACAAGATCATATGCTTCACGCCGGCACCGCCATCCCCCGCGAGGGGGTGAATAGTCGCTCCAGTAAGGCACTGTGTTTCAGCGTCTTCCGTGTGTTTCCGTAGCTGAAATGATTTTTAGGCTAATAAGGAAGTCCCCTCCCCCTTGACGGGGGAGGGTCAGGGAGAGGGTGAGTCAGTTTCAGACAGCCCCCTCACCCTGGCCCTCTCCCGCGAGGGGAGAGGGGACTCTCCGTTTACGGCGTCAGGAAACCATTTACAAACGTTAAACCTATAAACCGCATTTGCCACGGAAGCACACGGAAAAATACGGACAAGTTCATAAGCTTCACGCCGGCACCGCCATCACCTGCAAGCTGGTGATTAATCGCTCCACGAATGCGCTGTGTTTCAGTGTCTTCCGTGTGTTTCCGTGGCTGAAATGGTTTTTTTAGGGTACGGAGAGAATCGCGAACCGCCCTGGCGCAGCGCTGGTCTGCAATTTAATCCGGATGTCACGTGACGCTTTGACACAAGCTGGCTAATCTCTGCCGCCCAAGACCACCTCCGCCAGGAAGCCACCCAGTTCGGCTGAACGACCCAACGTCAGCTGCCCGCCATAATTACTCACCACATCCTGCACAATAGCCAAGCCCAAGCCATGCCCGGGGACTTCATCTTCGTCGATGCGCAGACCCCGCTGATTAAGCTTATCCAGCTCATCTGGCGCACGTCCTGGCCCGTCATCTTCAATACGCACCCTCAGCCCGGCTTCTACCTGCTCAGCACTCACACGCACGCGACTGCGGGCCCATTTACAGGCATTGTCGAGCAGATTGCCGAATAGCTCATGCATGTCTTCACGGTCAGCCGCGAAACTCAACTCATCCGGTATCGCGATACTGATCTGCACATCACGTTCGCGATAGAGCCGCCGTAACACCGCGGCCAGCACCTCCAGTTCCGCACCCAACCGCAGCCGCTCACCTGAACCGATCGCACCCGCCAGGCGTGCACGCTTGAGTTCGCGCTCGGTCAGTGCGCGGATTTTCTCGACCAACTCACGCGCCTGAGTGGCCTTGGCAGTATCGCGAAAATTGTCATCGCGGTCGGATATCTGCCCAAGCAACGTCAGCGGGGTCTTCAACGCATGCGCCAGGTTGCCCATGGCATTACGTGAGCGCGTCAAGCGCTGTTGCAGTGTCGCCAGCAGCTGGTTGATCTGACGTACCAATGGCAATACTTCCTGAGGCACCTGTTCACCCAACTGCTGACGGCGACCACGTTCCAGTTCGTCGAGTTCTTCGGCGGTAGCACGCAGTGGTGCGAGACCGCGGCGGAGAAAACGCCGCTGCAGCAATAGCAACAGCGCCAGAGCGACCAGACCAAACAGGACGTAGCGAATCTGGAATCGGCGTACTTCGGTGCGGATAGGCGACAAGTCCTCGGCCACGGCGATACTGATCTGCTGCCCGGCTTTGCTATAGCTGGCTATCCGCACCAGTAATAACTGATCTTCCGGCCCAAGCATGCGGGTACTTTCAACCCCCCCCATGGGTAGCTCAGGTACACGCAAATCCTGATCCCACAACGAGCGCGAACGCAGCACGATATCACCCACTTGCACCCGGTAGTAATGACCGGAGTAGGCCTGCTGATAAATGGGATTCACACGCTCGGTACGCAAGCCAACCGGATTCTCACGCGGCCGCAGCACCAATGCCACGAGAAGATTTTCAGCATCGTGTTCCAGTCGCGTCAGGATGTAATTCTCGGCCAGTGTGCGGAAGGCATAACTCATCGCCATGCCCAGCACCACAAACACCAGTAACAGACTGATGCCGAGGCCGCTGTTGAGTCGCGCCTGAATGGATCTCATGCGGAGGTTATACCGAACACATAACCCTGGCCGCGACGCGTTTCGATGAGGTCATCACCGAGTTTCTGACGCAGGCGGCGCACATAGACTTCTATCACGTTGCTGTCTTTATCGGAGTCGTAATCATAAACATGCTCGGCCAACCGGCTCTTGGACAGGATCACACCAGGGTGAAGCATGAAATAGCGTAATAACCGGAATTCGGTACCCGTCAGTTCGATATCACGACCATCTAGCAAGCGCACTGACTGGCGACTGTCATCCAGCATCAAACCATTGTTGGTCAATTCGGGACTGGTAACGCCAGAGGCGCGGCGTATCAAGGCATTCAAACGCGCGACCAGCTCTTCAACATGAAATGGCTTGCCCAGATAGTCATCCGCGCCGGCCTGAAAACCTTCGACCTTTTCATGCCAGGCATCCCGCGCCGTGAGGATCAGCACTGGAGTCGCCAAACCATCACTACGCCAGTTGCGTAACACCTCCAGGCCGGAACGTTTCGGCAGGCCCAGGTCCAGCACGATGGCATCATAGGGTTCCTGTTCACCCATGAATTGCCCATCAATGCCGTTATCCCGCCAATCAATCGCGAAACCCTGCCGCTCCAGCTCGGCCTTGAGACTGGCACCGAGGCCAGCATCATCTTCCACGATCAAAAGGCGCATGCGCACAGTCTCCCTAGGCAACGACCGGAGCGTCAGTCGTCGTCTTGTTCGCCCAAAAGCTGCCCCGTCGTCGCGTCATATTTTAGTTTACGCACCCGACCCTCATCGTCCAGGGCCTCGATGTCGTAATAATGACCTGAATCGTCGGATTCCAATTCCACTTCCAGGATGTGATCAATGCGCCGATCACGCAACTGCGAGGTGATATTTCCCAGCGGCACGATGGTCCCTGCGGAACTCAATGCACGCGCGCGATCCTGGTCATTACCGTTAGCCGCAACAGCCCCGGCCGTTGGCAGGATCGCCAGAAACATTATCATAGTGAAATAAAACGACCTGCCCATCCTGCGCTTTTCAACCTTTCCAGACACATCGCATGCGGACATACTGAACGATGTAATCCCGCCCCTGTCCGCACTTACACCAGCCTGCAGCAATACCATCAGAGTTGTTCCGGCTTGCGACCGGTAACCATTGCGCGCACCAGATTCTCACCGTGCAGCAGACTATCGACCAGCACCCCAGCCACATGCACTACCACCAGGAACAGAGTGAAGTTTGCGAAGAATTCATGCAAGCCCTCAAAGACCTCTTCCCAGGATTCGCCAAGTCCACCCAACCAGCCGGCCAAGGGGCCAGCCTGTTCCTCTACAGCATACAGGCCCATGCCAGTGCTGACCGTGACCAACAAACTGATCAACAGCGCAATGATCATCAACCCACCGGCCGGGTTATGCCCCAGATAACGGCGCGGATGCATCCGCAATACACTCAACAGATAGTCTTTGACTACGGCAGGGCGCGTCACGAAATCACCGAAACGTGCATGTCGCGTACCGATGAAACCCCAGACCAAGCGCACCAGAATCAATCCGGCGACAACATATCCGGACCAGGTGTGCAGCGTCAGCGTATCATCCTCACCTTCAGTGAAGTAGGCAGTGAAAAAACCCAGCACCAGAAACCAGTGAAACACTCGCACCAGCGGGTCCCAGACCTTTACTTCGCGTACATCAGTCGTCGCCATAACGGATTACCTATAGTCGATTGTTGAGCGATACAAACTCAACCTGCAGAGACGCTATCTGGCGTCCATCTAGCCGGCCAAAAGAGTATGGCGTTTGACAAACGCTGACCCCCGACCAGCATGCTCAGACTAAACCGACAACCTGAAATGAACGTGAACGGAGGGGATTCGGGCAATAACGTTACCGCGGCTCTATTCCAATCAACTCCCTGATCCCTGAATGCTGAATCCTAGTAGCTGATTGCTGACTCCTTGATCCTGGCTTGGTGCGGCTTGGTGCGGTTCGCTGCGCTCACCACACCCTACATAGCTGAATCCGAATGCCCACAAACAAAAACCCCGCCGCAGTTTCCCGCGACGGGGTTTTTGTGATCTATACAGCCGGGGCTTAGGAGGCTTTGGCGCTGCTCTTAGCGACCGCTTCCTTGACCAGTTTCTGCAATTCACCTTTCTGGAACAGTTCCAGGGTAATGTCGCAACCACCGACGAGTTCACCACTGATATAAACCTGCGGAAAGGTCGGCCAGTTGGCGTAGCGCGGCAGATTCTGGAAAATCTCCGGGTCGGCCA
>JBGSOE010000388.1:0-12417 GCA_041739295.1 Thiohalobacterales bacterium
GCAGTGAAAAGCATTTAGGAACCTCTGATAAATTTGATCAAGCGAGCAGATGCAAGGCGCGGACGGGCGACCCGAAGCGAAGCGGAGAGAACGGCGCTAGCCGGCCCGAAGGGCGAGGTGCGTAGCACCGAGTAACAAACGGAGTTTACACGGCGTCTGCCGCTTCCCGGCCCCGTATTGTGAGCCCGGCTGCAACGCGGCAGATGCCGCTTCAGCGAATTAATCAGAGGTTCCTTAACTAACTTGGCGTTCTTTGCGCGCTTAGGTGTGAATGAAAATTCGAGAGTTGCCTGGAGGCTACCATGTTCCGGATCACACAATATCTGCAGGCGCTGGCCAACGACACGCCGCTCGGCCCTAAGCGCACGCCGCCAGGTCCAGTCGTGATCTGGAATCTGATCCGGCGTTGCAATCTCACCTGCAAGCACTGCTATTCCATTTCCGCTGACCATGACTTTCCCGGTGAGTTGAATACCGAGGAAGTCTATACCGTGATGGACGATCTCAAGGGCTTCGGCGTGCCGGTGCTGATTCTCTCCGGTGGTGAGCCGTTGTTGCGTCCGGATATCTACGCCATTTCAAAGCGCGCCAAGGCTATGGGATTCTATGTCGGTCTGTCGACCAACGGCACCCTGATTGATGAAAGCAACATCGCCCAGATTGCCGAGGTCGGTTACGACTACGTCGGTATCAGCATTGATGGATTGCGCGAGACTCACGATAAATTCCGTCGCCTGGAAGGTGCCTTCGAAGCCTCCATGCACGGCATCCGTTTATGTCAGCAGCACGGCATAAAGGTTGGCCTGCGCTTTACGCTTACCCAGGACAACGCCGCAGAATTGCCGGATATTCTGAATCTGATGGATGAGATGGATATCGACAAATTCTATCTCTCGCATCTGAATTACGCCGGACGTGGAAACCGTAATCGCAAGGACGATGTTGTTCATCAGCTTACCCGAAATGCCATGGACCTGCTGTTCGAGCGCTGCTGGGATGGTATCCAGAATGGCAACCCGCGCGAATTCGTCACCGGCAACAACGACGCCGATGGCGTGTATATGCTGCAGTGGGTGCGCGCACGCTTCCCTGAGAAAGCACCGGCTATGCAGGCGCGTCTCGCGCAGTGGGGCGGTAATGCCTCGGGTCTGTGGATTTCGAACATCGATAACCTGGGTAATGTTCACCCGGATACCTTCTGGTGGGATTACAACCTCGGCAACGTGCGCGATAGACCGTTCTCGGAAATCTGGCAGGACACCTCTGATCCCCTGATGGCGGGCTTCAAACAGCAACCACGTCCGGTCAAGGGCCGTTGTGGTGAATGCCGGCATCTCGATATCTGCGGCGGCAACACCCGTGTGCGTGCCTGGTCACTCACAGGCGATCCCTGGCAGGAAGACCCGGCATGTTATCTCACCGACGAAGAGATTGGCGCCAGCGGCGACCACGAACGCCTGCAGGTCACACCCTATCACCGGACTATTAAAATCAAGCAGGCCTGATATGTTTTTGTTGAACCGCCAAGACGCCAAGAAAGATTGGGAACCGCCAAGGACGCCAAGAAAATCTTTTTTAACTAAGGAATCTCTGAATAATTCGTCATTCCGGCGCAGGCCGGAATCTAGTGCCTTGAATCACATGGATTCCGGCCTGCGCCGGAATGACGGTTTAGTAATAAATCAGAGGTTCCTTAAAAAATCTTGGCGTTCTTGGCGGTTCAAAAAAGTTTTTCTTGGCGTCCTTGGCGTCTTGGCGGTTCAAAATGCTTTTGCAGTGCCCGATGCGCAGCAGATCTTTCAGCAGCACTGCGCCGAATGTCACGGCAAGGGGCGCCTCGGTGGTATGGGACCGGCATTGCTGCCGGATAATCTCGGGCGTTTGAAGAAAGCTGAAGCTATTGAAGTCATCACGCATGGCCGCCCTGCCACGCAGATGCCGGCCTTCTCCGATAAATTAAAGCCGGAGGAAATCGCCGCACTCACGGAATTCGTTTTTTCAGAACCCGCTGTCGCGCCGCAGTGGACGCTGAATGACATCAAGGCCAGCCATATCGTTCAGTATCCCGAAGGTAAACTTCCCGACAAGCCGCAGTACAAGGCCGATATGATGAATCTGTTCATCGTTGTCGAGGTCGGTGATCATCACGCGACGGTGCTGGATGGCGATACCTTTGAGCCTATTCACCGCTTCGCGACGCGCTATGCCCTGCACGGCGGACCGAAATATTCACCCAGCGGGCGCTATGTCTATTTCGGCTCACGCGACGGCTGGATCAGCAAGTTCGATATATACAATCTCAAAATCGTTGCCGAGATTCGCGCCGGTATCAATATGCGTAATATCGCTGTCTCGCACGACGGCCGATATGTAATGGCGGGAAATTATCTGCCCAATACCCTGGTGTTGCTGGACGCGCGTAATCTCGATCCGATCCGCGTCATCCCGGTTGTGGATGATCACGGCAAGAGTTCGCGCGTCAGCGCAGTCTACACCGCGCCGCCTCGTTCCAGTTTCGTGGTTGCCCTGAAGGATTTGCCGGAAGTCTGGGAGATCAGCTATTCGGACAACCCCGAGCCGGTATTCCGCGGCATGGTGCATGACTATCAATACCAGGAAGGGCTGGCTGAAAAAGGCCTATTCCCTATTCAGCGCATCGTGCTGGACGATTATCTCGATGATTTCTTTTTTGATCCCGGTTATACGCATCTGATCGGCGCGGCGCGTAACGCCAAAAACGGCCAGGTGGTAAATCTTACTGTGCGTCGAAAGATCGCCGACCTGGATCTGAACGGTATGCCGCATCTGGGCTCGGGTATCACCTTCGATTACAAAGGCCATCGCGTCCTGGCGACGCCCAATCTCAAAAATGCCGAGGTCAGCGTGATCGACCTGACTACCTGGAAGACCATCAAACGTATCGAGACCCTGGGGCCGGGCTTCTTTATGCGCAGCCACGAGAATTCGCCTTATGCCTGGGTGGACGTATTCTTCGGCCCGAACAAAGATGCCGTGCATGTCATCGACAAGCGCACCCTGGAGATCGTCAAAACCCTGCGCCCCGCGCCGGACAAGACCGCCGCGCATGTCGAATTCACCAAGGATGGAAAATATGCACTGCTGAGTATCTGGGACATGGACGGTGCCGTGATTGTCTACGACGCCAACACCCTGGAAGAAGTGAAGCGCATCCCGATGAAGAAACCCTCCGGCAAATACAACGTCTGGAACAAGACGCACTATTCCGAAGGCACCAGCCACTAAGTTTTCCAAACGGAAAGCAGTCGGACGCGGCCTCCGGCCTGATAGGCTGCCCGTCACAGCGGTCGCGTGACGGGCTTTAAAATGGTTATCTTCCTTACCGTAACAACTCCGCGCTTGTTCGCGGGGTTGGTTCAGCCGACCTAGATATATAAGGCGAATTATCGTAGGTCGGATTCAGCGGCGCTAGCCGCGTGTCCGACATTTCCTCTGGTATTTTTAACTCCTTAAGATGCAGTTAATGCTGCGAACCGCACCAAGCTATCTTATGCAAAGAAATCCGACTCCGCTGTGTGATATGCCGCAGTCGGTGAACACCAATACCAATCGTAACCCTGCAACGTATTGATAATTATCAATCAGCTTTGGTGGCCCAACCCTTGCACTGTCCAGCTGGCGCGCTATGTCCCGAATGACGGCACACCTGCGTGTTACAAAAAAACCAATAAATACATCGGAGGATTCGAGATGATGGCGGGTGCAATGCTGGCCGGGCAACGGCTGAGGTATGGAGTTTCTGTGCTGGTCATCGCGCAACTTGGATGTTCAAGTCTGGCCTGGGCGAGTTGTGGCAGTGCCTTCTGTGGCGTGAATACCCAGTGGGATGCGCAGGGCCTGTGGGATAAACCGGGACTGAATGCCGATCTGCGCTTTGAGTATATCGATCAGGATCAACCGCGCAGTGGCAGTGATAAGGTTGCCGTTGGCGCACTGCCCCGCCATCACGATGAGGTGCGGACCATCAACCGCAACTGGCTGCTGAATCTGGATTATGGGTTTGACAGCAACTGGGGCGTGACACTGACACTTCCGTATATGGATCGCTCGCACGACCATATCCACAACCATCACGGCAATCAGATTCCCGAGGCCTGGGATTTCACCGAGGCGGGCGATATGCGCGTGGTGGGACGTTACAAGTTTAATCAGCAGCCGTTCCAGAGTGGCGCCGTCGGCGTGAAGTTTGGGTTGAAACTGCCAACCGGCGATTATGATGTGGCGAACGACGATGGCGATCTGGCCGAACGTTCTCTACAACCCGGTACCGGCACGACGGATCTGATCCTCGGTGCCTATTATCAACGCCCTGTTGTCGGCAGCTCGCTGCACTGGTTTGCCCAGACACTTTGGCAACAACCGCTAAACGATCGCGCGGATTACCGCGCTGGTTATCAGCTGGCGATCGATGGTGGCCTGCAATACGGATTAACCGAGCACTTGGCTGGCCTGTTGCAATTGAACGTCCAGATCAAGGGGCGCGACAGTGGCACAGAAGCAGAGCGTGAAGACAGTGGATCGCAGACCTTGTCACTCAGCCCCGGCCTGAGCTATGCGCTGACCAAAACAGCGCGTATCTATGGTTTTGTGCAGGTCCCGTTGTACCAATATGTCAACGGCATACAGCTCACTGCGGACCAGGCGTATATGGTTGGGGCGACGATGGCGTTTTGATCATTTTATCGTAGTGTGAAAAAGCATGGCCTGGGTTTCACGCTCGCTCGTTCCAGGTTACTAATTCAGATTACCGAATTTACCTCGGTGGTATTGTCGGACACACGGTTTACGTCGCTGAATCAGTCCTACAATACTGCGCATGCTAACCGTAGGTCGGATTCAGGCCGAAGGCCGCGTCCGACATTTTCTCCCAGTAAACCGTGGCCTGTCCCCGATTACCCTCGTGTGTCCGTAATATCGTCCGCGCCGACGCCACTCTGATCGAGTTGCCCCCAGCGCAGGCGCAGCCAAAGTCCGTCGAGAGTTTTTGCTTTGCGTTAAGGTGCGTAAAGGGGACGGAGGGATTAATAAATATTCCCTACGTCCCCTTTATCGCGCGCTCACAACACCTCGCGCGAAGTGTCGCGAGCCGGATCGTCGGCGGGCAAATCGTCCGCGACCCAATCGCCGGTCTTCCACGCCGGCACCGGCGTGACACAGCCGGACTTGGGCACGAAGCGCGAGCGTTCGACGCGCTTCATCCGATGGATGTAGCGCGGGCAATTGGTGAAAATCTCGCGCGCCCGTACACGCACTACGAACTGCGCCTCTGGGAATTTATCCCGGAGCGGATCGTCGAAGTCGATGCTCGCCTCGCCGTTGAAGCGCATGCGTTGCGGGTTCTCGAAGTCGATGAACAGTATCCCGACCTGCCCCACACCGAGCACATTGCCCATGGACAGGTACATACCATTGCCATCGTAATTGGGGAAGGCGATGGTGTGCGCGTCGACCACCCGCACGAAACCTGGACTGCCGCCGCGGTAGGAACAGTTGGCATGTCCCTGCGCGTCCACGGTGGCGAGAAAGAACATATCGCGCGTCTCGATGAACGCCTTCTCGGACTCGGTCAGCGCATCGTGCAGCAGCGATTCTTCCAGGCGATCGGCCAGGCGGCGCGTATCGAAGCGGTCTTGCAGGTTGCGGTGCGGTTCGTCGTAGAGACTGGTCATAGTCGATCTCCTGCGCGATAGATACTCTGTGAATCTAGTCGTCAAGCCATCTTGCCGCAACCCGTCGGGTTATAGATGCGCTCAGTGGAGGCGGGGTATTTGGTAAGTTTATTTACCGGGCGACGAGGACGAGGTAATAACTCACCACCGCAGTTCGGACATGTGCCATCAAGAATGGACTCGGCACATGACACGCAGAACGTGCACTCGAAAGAACAGATTCGCGCTTCCGTGGATTCCTGGGGGAGATCCTTGTTGCAGCACTCACAGTTCGGGCGTAACTGAAGCATTGCTTGCTCCTTATATTGTGTGAGGCCTAACGAGTCAAAAGGCGCGGCGGGCGAGAGCGCGAAGTGTCCATCTTGTTCGGCCAAAGGAGATCATTTGGCTGCTCCGCCGTGCGGCTTATAGAAGCTAAGCTTCCCGATCTCGACTGTCTTGATATATTCCGCCGACCAACTGGTGGTTGCATTCCCACTGTGGAAATACATTGCGCCACCGGTTCGGTCTGTTAATTGTCGGTTGAGCGCTTTTCGAGCGATTTCCTTGGCTATCGCGTAGGATTTTTCATCCTCTGCGTCATCTGAACGGCCATCGCACCACCAGGAGAACTGGCAGGCACCCTGCTCCTGGCCTTGCTTGACAACTTCACAAATCGTGTTTGGAAAGCCCTTATGTCCTAACCGGTTCATAACTACATTGGCGACTGCTTCCATGCTGGCGGCATCCTCACCCTTGGTCTCCCAATAGAGGGTGCGTGAAAGACAGGTGATTGCTTCGTCCAAGGGTTCTGTGCCGACGGGATCGACCGCCTGCGTTTCAGGTTGCGTGATGAGCTCGGACGGTGAAGGGCGTGCCTTGCTGCCCCCGGCCGCCGCGTTCTCTTCCAGTACCTCCGCCTTGCTCTCAGCGGCTTCAGCCTTCTGCGCCTGGTCAGCGGCAATCGCTTGATGGCCCACGAGAAAGATTGTCACAAGGCCGGTCGCAATCAATAGTTGACGCATGGTCTTAAACCTCCTGAATGAATAAATCAGGGCCTGCGCTCGTGCGGAACGTCGCCGCGCCATTCAAGCCGAACGTTGTGGATCAGGCGCCGCTATTTGCCGTCACCTGCATCCCGCTTGTTGGCTGGCGCAGCTCCGAACCATCCGAGCGCGTCTTCCAAATTGTCGATTGCCTTTAGAACAAACAATCAGAAACTATCAGGGTCAGCAATTGTTACTAATATTAGAAAGAATTCCTCACTGACCCTGGTTTTCCAGCGAGTAGCCCGTCCGCTGGAGCGCCATGATGGGCTGCAACTCGGCTCTAGGTGGTGACACTGCTGCCACGAAACACGAAATAGACGGCTGCCAGAATACACAACGCGGCCCAGAGGTAGTCGAGCTTCAGCGGCTGCCGAAGATAGAAAAGCGAAAACGGAACAAAAACTGACAGCGTAATGACTTCCTGAAGAATCTTGAGCTGTGCCACGCTGTATTGCGTGTACCCGATGCGGTTTGCCGGCACTTGGAATAGATACTCAAACAAAGCAACACCCCAGCTCACGAGTGCTGCGACCACCCACGGTTTGTTGTTCAATTCCTTGAGATGGGCATACCAAGCGAACGTCATGAAGACGTTTGAAAGCGATAGAAGCAAGATGGTTTGAAAAAGGACCGGAACTTTGAGAATTGTCATAGCACCTTCTTTGCAGCCCAACATCTAAGCATTTTTACGCCGTGCAGCGCATGGCGTATAAATGTTTGTTGGACTAAACCGCGTCTCCACGGCTGCCTGATTTGAAGGGGGATTGTATTGTGCGGGACTGGGGATGTCTAAGCCGTTTCGCGTTCCGCAGCAGCTTTGCCAGCATCTAGTCTGGTTTTTCGCTCTGCTAGCGCCCTGTTTCTACGGCTTGAATTCAGGCGCAAGCGACTGTTTGCCGGGCTCATGGCCAAGCGCAGGCCCGAGGATTGCCGCCTCGTTGAGATAGCCGCCGGTGTTGGTGCATTTCCAGTGGTGCATGGCGACTGCCTCCGTTCGTCGTTTCGGTGCCAGGGTGGCAATGATGACCAGCCGGCCCTGTTTGCATTGCGGACAGGGGTTGTTGGCCGGGTGTGCGTACTCTCATACCCTGAGATGATGTCGCTGCGAACAATCAGGGTCACAACAATCAGCAACAATCAGAACAATCAGAGTCAGAGCAATTGTTACTAATATTAGAAAGAATTCCTGTCCCTGGTTTTCCAGCGTAACCTGCAGCCCAAACAGATGGGCCGAAGCAACTGCTAAAGGCGCTCCCCGCAACTGCGGATAAGAACCCGAGAGTCATCACGCCTAAGCCCCTGCGATTGGGACTCAATCGCTTCAATTCACTGCTTGCCCATGCGAATGGATTGTTCATTTTGCATCTAACGTCAAAGCCCAGCCGCGCCGCTTTTTGGCGTCGGCTGGGGCGCCTTGTATGCCTATTTAACTAAGGTAAATTTGCTCTTCAATGGTACGTGTGCACCTCTATTGTTGTCAGTGAGACTGACTTCAACTAACCATTCCCCTGGCGGGTCTCCTGCATCGCCACTATATTTTATGACTACAGGCGACAAGTAAACGCTGCGTGGATTGCCTGAGAATTTACCGTTAATACATTTAATGTTTTGATCATTAATTGATACGGTATTGTTCGGGCGAGTGATTTTGATTCCACAAGTTATATTTACATTTCCTTGTTTGTCCACGAGTGGATTAATAAAGAATGTGAGAATTGATAATTGCTGTCCATATTCAACTTCATTTGCTTCACTGAAGTATGGAGTTGTATGTGATGGGGTTTTCCATTTTTCTTCCCAATCTTTATCGGGGGTAATGATAAGCCAGCCGCCAAAGCCTTTAATGCTTTTCATGTTGTCCGTGTTAGGGACGGGCTTACCATCTTTTGTAACCCAACCCTCTTGCGAGACATTTGACTCGAAATTTGCGTATGCAGCCGATGACAAAAAGACAAGCAATAAAATGTATAAATATCTCATAATGTCCTTTTAAGAGGCTAACGAATGATATGGACTCCCCCTCCCCCGACGGCATCAAATGTGCCAGATTGAATGTGTAACCAGTCAATCAATGGAAGAGGAGGAGTCACCATGAACGTTACTACCATTGGGATCGATTTGGCAAAGAACAGCTTCAGTGTGCATGGGGCAGATGAACGAGGCAAGACGGTGTTTCGCAAGACCCTCAGTCGCGCCAAGCTCATGCCTTTCCTCGCCCAACAGCCCGTCTGTCTCATTGGCATGGAGGCCTGCTCAGGGTCCCATCACTGGGCACGACAACTCACTGAACTCGGACACCGGGTCGGCATCATGGCGCCTAAGTTTGTCATCCCCTACCGCAAGGGCGGTAAGAACGATGGTAACGATGCCGAAGCCATCTGCGAAGCGGTCGCTCGTCCGCGGATGCGCTTTGTTCCGATCAAGAGCGCGGAACAACAGGCAGTACTCTGTCTACACCGTATCCGCCAGGCACGGATCAAAGAGCGGACTGCCACACTCAACCAGCTGCGCGGTCTGCTCAGCGAGTTTGGCCTGGTCATGCCGCAAGGCCGCTATCCTGCGCTGCACCACATCCCCGGCATTCTGGAAGATGCCGAAAACGGCCTGCCAATGCTGGCACGACGTCTGCTGCATGACCTTTATCTGCGCCTGCAAAGTATCCATAGCGAGATCCTGGCCTACGACCGTGAACTGGAACACCTGGCGAAAGCCAGTCCACCCGCGCAGCAACTGATGAGCACACCTGGTGTCGGGGCAGTCACGGCCACCGCGATACTCGCCAGCGTGGGCGATGCCCATCAATTCAAGAATGGCCGTCAGTTCGCCGCCTGGCTCGGGCTGACGCCGCGACAATACACCACCGGTGGCAACATCCGTCTGGGTCGCATTACCAAGAAAGGTGATGCGTATCTCCGTACCTTACTCATCCACGGAACCCGTGCAGTCCTTGCCACCTTGGGCGACAAACAGGATCGTCTCAGTGTGTGGTTACGCGCACTCATCGCCCGGCGCGGGTACAAACGCGCCGCCGTGGCCCTGGCGGCCAAGAATGCGCGCATCTTGTGGGCGCTGATGGTGCATGGTGAGTCGTATCAACGGAAGGCGGCGTAACTGTTGTCGCTCAAACGCTGAGTAGGAAGAGAAGAAATCCAACCGAGTCACTGCAACGGCACTCGATGACAGAGAGGGACAAGACCCCGGTGACAGCGCCTGTTGGGCTTAAGGGTCCGCATCAAGACCGTCTAACGAATCAGGCAGTCGCCGACGCGCAACATCATCATGGCCAGAGCGTATGCTCACCAACAGGCCGAATGTAGAGCCGCAGTCTGACACCTGATATGACAAAAGAGCGCGGTTGCTTGACACAGGGGGAGTCCATGTAGTTTAAGGCCGGAGGCGCCAAAAAACCGCGTAGCGGTTTTGGCGTCCGAACTGGGCCGCCTTGTTAGCACTATTATCCATTTATATAGACAGTGTTTCCCTTAATTTCATATTTTGGTGAAATCATATCATGCGACCATGATCCAGCAGCGGCCTTACCTGAATATTCCCACACCCATTGATCGTCCACCATCCATTTTGGGGCTTCATCATCATGGCACCTTATTTTTCCAGATTTTAATAACTTATGGTTTACATCATGGTCGGGACCGAAGTACTTACAATGATAATAACCAAAGCCCCAAAATGGCTCTGGCATTGGTACTTTTTCCTGCTCAAGCGGAACTAAATGCACGTAAAGATTACTGTCCCAATCTTTTAAAATTAAAATTCTTGCCCCGTCTTCGTTCCTCCGGAATTTTTCAAAAATATAATCGCCGTTTTGTAGTTTCGAAATATCATGTTGTGATCTTTCGGCTAGCACTTTATCGGATACTTTCATGGAGCCAGCAAAAACAAACAATACGGCGACTATTACAATTAAGAACATTATCGCTACTGAGATGGATAATGCTTTTTTCATAGTGCTAACGACAGAGTTGTGGGGCCGCGAGCGATAGCGAAGCGGTCCCACACGAACGACTTGTTAAGTTGCGATCAGTCTCCTCCATCGTGTCCTCCTGGCTCATTAGATGATGACTCCCATGCATCACTTCGACCGCCTCTCCCCCAACCGTTGGAGCCGTGAATATCACCAGGCAGATCCGGCCCGCCTCGGCTTGTGGAACCAAATTCCTTTTTTTCCATTTTCTCTAGAACTCTCTGGGTTAAGAAAATGAACGCCCCAACAGCTATGAGAATGAATGAAACCACAGCGATGATTGTGGAGTACATCCAGCCGATGGGCTGGAGAGCTACCCCCACCCCAAGAACTGCGATGCCAATGTAATGTCTCGACTCCATAGCCTTAGCAACTTAACAGGTGATTGAACCGCTGGAGCGGTAATTAATTACGGCTCCAGCGGTAAAAGTCGGGGTTAATAGAAAAATCATTTGTTCTCTTGTCATTACGCGACATATTTATCCGACAAAGACCGCTGCGGCGGCCTAAGTCGACCCTTCTGAAAACCGCATTTATTTCTTAGGGTTGCCGGCCTCAATTTTTTGAGAAAGACCGCTCTAGCGGTCTTTTTCGTCATACTGTGTAAAACGCTATGCTCCGTCAAGGATTGGTTCGGTAACCATAGCTCGAAGAGTGGGTATGAGAATCGACTTCTTTGGGTAAGGGGTCAACTCGCAAGCAGCCGTATCGCGCTGTGCTTCATCGTGCCCGCTTTCGATGGATTGAGCTATACCTAATACCCCGCTGTTTCATATCACACAGCGCTCCCTCTGCCAGAGTGTCTAACCCGCCGTAAGCAACTTAAAACCCATTGTCACGGCCCTGGTCCGAGGATTGTAATAACGCAGTAACCGCTATTCATAATTTTCCATGAAGGAAGTCCGCATGTCCCGGCGCGTTGTTGTCCCGGTTTGTTCAGACTGTGTGCCGCTACTAGTGCCTATCCCGTTCTACCAATAGTGGATGAATTGCCCGAACAGCTCGCCGAGGTGCTTGATCCACAGGAGGACGAGAGTGCGCCGATGGGAACCGGCTAGTGGCTGCGTTCGCTGCCGGAAGCATTGGGTACGCGTTTGAGTGGTCATGGTATTGATCCGGTCGTGCGTGGTCAGGGCGAGACGCGCGTGAATATATTGCTCGACGGTGTTTATGTGCATGGCGGCTGTCCGAATCGCATGGACCCGGCGATGCCGTATGCGCCGCTGACCAGTTACGACAAGGTGACGCTGATTCGTGGAAATCAGAATAGGTCGAATGATTTCGACCCGACGCAGGTGCAGATCAACGAGCCGGGTAGAAATATCTGGTTGCGGTTGAGTGCGCGTATGTAAGGGCGGATACGAATGGCGCTTACTTAAGCCCAAAGCCAAAAAAGATGGCCACGGAATACACGGAAGAGCACGGAAATAACCATAGAAAAAAGCTTTTTACAGTGTGCTTCCGTGGCTAGATGTATAACGCTGCCAGGTCGTCTGAGAGGCTAAGTAAGTGCCATTCAGGTCGGATGCTAAAGGCGATTGGTAATGCTTTGGTGTGGAGTGGTGTTTCAGGTCTGTCGGGCGCGGCACAAGTGCCTGAACCCGACCTACGTGCAGGATACGAGTGTGTTATTCACTTTCGTGAATGGCACTAATGATCATTACCAAATGGGATGACATAAACTCCCCTCTCCCTAACC
>JBGSOE010000421.1:0-14533 GCA_041739295.1 Thiohalobacterales bacterium
CGGCCGAACGGTACCTGTACGCGCACGCCGGGTTGCAGCGGCGCGGAGAATCCACGCGGCGGCAGGTAGTCGAACAGCCGAAACAGTGGAGAGGGTACGGCGATGCGAAGAATAGTTTCAGACACCTGATGCATTATCCAGTCGTGAAATATTTTTAAGATCGAAGCGGTCTAGTTTACTGTCCATGATTGATGCTAAATCTCACCTAACCAACCTAAGTACTTATTGCTATTGGGGCAGGGTAGTTATCCACAAAACCTGTGGATAACTTTGTGGATGGATTGGGGTCAACCCGGTCTAAGCCGCGCTATTGTTGCATTTCTGTTAAATCGATCACTTCCTCGCCGATCATTTTAATCTATTAATATCAGTAATATAAGATCTTTGCATTGATGGGGTTGACAGGCGGCGTGGGGTTGGCGCAGGGCCTGCCGAGATCTCTTCCAGTCTGTGCATAAAACCTATGTCCAGGGGTTGAAAACCACTTATTTCTATGGTGGCCCAAAAGCCTCGGATGACACATCCGGGCCTATGTTTGCCTGGGAAAATCTGGGGTATCCAGGAAAAATAAGGGTTTAGGTCTGTCAACCGATCTGCGCCAGCGGCGTTGTTATCCCTGAAGCCCACAGATTCAGGAGTGATCCCATGAAGACCAAGCATACCTTGAACGCCATCATCGCTACCGCCCTGCTGACCCTGGCCTGCAACAGCTGGGCCGAGACCGATCGCGGTGACCGCATCGACTACCGGATGGACCTGAAGGGTGAGCGCATCGATAACCGCCTGGACCGTCGTGGCGATCATATCAATGATGTGTTCGACCGTCGCTCGGCACGTGCCGAAGATGCCGGCAAGCACAGACTGGCCCACCGCTTAGACGCCAAGGGTAATCGCATCGAACACCGTTTGGATAACAAAGGTAATCGTGTCGAGCATCGCTTGGACAAGAAGGGCGATCGCATCAATCGTCGCCTGGAACATCGTGAGCATCACGTGCACCATAAGGCGCGCTAAGGATACTCACGGCATACGCTGAATGACGGATGATGCAGACACAGCCCGGCAGCTCAACACCTTTCTGGCCCAAGTCGAGCGCCGGGCCTTTCGCATCGCCGAGATTGCCACGCGCAATCCTGATGCAGCGCTGGATATCGTTCAGGACGCCATGCTGAAGTTGGTGCAGAAATACGCACGGCGACAACCGGACGAATGGCCGCCACTGTTCTACCGGATATTGAACAACCGTATCAACGACTGGCATCGACGTGGCAAAGTGAGTCGCGGCTGGTTGAGTTGGTGGGGCGATTGGAAAAATCGTGATGATGAGGGTGAGCTTACAGAACCGGAGTTCGCCGGCAATGAGGCCGATGATCCCATGCACCTTCTCGCCCAGTCGGATGCCATGCGGGATTTTGTAAGCGTGCTGGGCGAACTGCCGCAGCGGCAACAGCAAGCCTTCATGTTGCGCATCTGGGAAGGTTTGGATGTCGCGCAGACGGCCTTTGCGATGGGTTGCTCGCAAGGCAGTGTGAAAACCCATCTATCACGTGCGACCGCCCGTTTACGCGGACACCTGGAGAGACACCGATGAACGACAAAGGCGACACGGAAGTACAGAAACAAGTTCGCGCCGAGTTGGAGTCGCAACTCGACACGCTGGATGCAAACGTTACCGCGCGTTTATCAGCCGCGCGGCATCGTGCGCTCGACCAGTTACAGGTCAAACCGCGTTGGCAACCCGTTATCGGATGGGCCGTCGCCGCCACGCTAGTCGTTGCCGTAAGTCTCTGGTGGCAACAGGCGCCAATGAGCAGCGGCATGAGTGCAGACGATTTTGAATTGCTGGTGTCGGGTGATGGCATCGAACTCTATGAGGATCTGGAATTCTATGACTGGCTATCCAGTGAAAATGATGCCGGCTGAAGTCACGTTGCTCATACTGGCGCTTGCCGTTCCGATGAGTGTCGTCGCGCAGGACGCAACACCGCCGGATGCCGCGCTGCTCGAATTCCTGGCCGATTGGAACGAGGCTGATGGCGATTGGCTGGAGGCCGAGCTGAGCACTGAATCGCATGATGTTGCGACCGATGAGACACAACCCGCATCTCGCGCGGAGAAAGATCATGAATAAAACACTGAACAGATTACGGGTCACCATTGCGCTATCGCTGATGCTGGGAATGACAATCGTATCCTCGGCAGCGGGTATGGCCTGGAGTGACTTGACCGAAACCGAGCAACAGGTTCTCAAGCCCTTCGCCAAGCAGTGGCAGGAATTGCCGCCCGAACGTCAGGAGCGTCTGCGTCAAGGCGCCGAGCGCTGGCAGACCATGAGTCCGGAACAGCAAGCGCAGGCCAAAGAACGCTTCCAGCGCTGGAAGAATCTGAGCCCGGAACAAAAGGCCAAGCTGCGTGAACGTTTTGAACGCTTCAAACAACTGCCGCCGGAAGAGCAGCGGCGCATCCGCGAGAACTTCAAACGTTTTCGCGACATGCCGCCCGAGCGCAAAGAAGCGCTACGCAAACGCTGGCAGAATATGACGCCGGAGCAGAAGCAAGCATTCAGGGAAAAGCGTGAGCAGTGGCAGCAGTTATCGCCCGAAGAGCGCGAAGCCAAGATAAGTGAAATGCGCGACCGATGGGAGAAGGCGAGTCCTGAGCAGCGTGAGCAATTCAAGCAGCGACGGATGGAGCGTTCAGGCGCAGGTGATTGGCCATTTCAGTAGTGTATTTCCTTGTTGGGGCTGGGCACAGTTCTAGATAAAAATAGAAAGTAACTATGTTTGTGTATCACAAATTTCCGCGTTTGATACACAAGGTGATTGACGTGCCAAATCAGATGTATCGGCTGTGTTCGTTGCATTCGTATATAAGCTAGAACCGTGCTCCACCTCTTGGATGTATTCGAAGTGACTCGTAAGATCCGGTATGCACGCGAGAGCGGACCTTGGTGCCAGCAGTGTGGCTCAGCGGCTTCCGACCGTACTCGGGCATAACTTCAAGGTGAATTTTAGAATTTGGCCACGACTCATATCAGGCAAAAGCGGACATTCATACAGACAAAAACACGCCGAAGCGGGGTCTCCTTATTAACTGATTGCTATATGCTGCAGGCCGCCTTACGGGACGCCACACCGGTTAAACCCAACAGTCCCGAGATAAAGAGCCACAATGCCGGCGGTACAGGCACAGAAGGGGTCAATGGAGCGACGTAGGTCGTCATTGCAGTCATGGTAAATTGGTCGCCAGAACCCAAGAAAGTGAGCCCTGTAACAAAAGCCTCTGGATTGTTTGGGTCTACGAGGTATTCAGTTGAGATACCCCTGACCTGAAATTTCATCAGCCCATCTCCTCCAAAGGCAGCAAGAAAATCAAACCACTCACCGGCATTGAGATTTTGATAAGAGTCTACATAGCTTGAGGTCGTATCATCCCATAACCACAGCGAGTAAATGCCATCACCAAAAATGCTCGAAATCGTAACGCCTGAGAATGCAACATCGTTACCTGCTTCGTAGGTGTAACCCGTGGCGACCTCAGGGTCGAAGAAGGCCCCACGCGACGCCCCGCGACCTGCAATCCATTCGATTGACTGATCGCCTATATTGAACTCCCAGTTTCCATTGTTGTAACTGATCGGAAACAGCGGATTGTCAGCGCTTAATCCGGCGGTCGTGTTTATGCCCGCACCCACCAAGGAGAGCGTGAATGGTTCAAGGAGAGTTTCATACGTATTGCTATGAGACACGTCATGGAATAGGACAGATAACCATTGATCCATAAACCAAACGGTTTGTTCACGCCCAATCTGGAACGGTTGCGAGCTTATTGTAGTGTAGTCCCCATTAAAATTATCCATTACGACACCCTGAGCATTGACCGACGCCCTGTAGTTACCTGGTTGCAGCACTGTCGCAAGCGTGTCGACCATCTGATCGAGCGAATAACCGTTTTGGTCGTGCCCCGTCACCCATAAATATTCTGCTGAGGGTAATAAACCGCTACCAGAATAATCACCAAACACTATGTCCTGAGGGACCGATATGTAATCCGACCATGAGCCAAGGTACTGTTGCCGAGTTGACAAATCTGGGACAAGAACATCACCAATGTGATTATATCGATCTTGGTCAAATGCTAGTTCCGCATGCACTGAGAAATTAGTGTACGAGAGGTTATTGAACGAGAGGTTGTAATCACCTCCAACGCTATATGGGGGGGGTTACAACTGGCGTTGCGTTACGGAAGTCCAGAAGCGGTATATCAATGTTTTTGGTTACGTTGAGAATATTACTAATCCCACCATTGCCGAAATTTGTCGTATAGGTTGTCTGTCCCCATTGCACTGTTACCAAAGGGTCTGCAACTGAATCGTCGAAATTCAGTATCAGATCTTGCCCTCCGACTACCCAGCCTGGAATAGCCCAGCCGAGATCGATGGTAGGCGCGTTTGTATACGCGATTGTCGTGGGCCGAGCTAGCGCTATCGTTGGGAACAACACTGCCATACCTCCGATCACGGCTGTTATGGCAGCGATCACCGACAGTGCGGGTTTCCTAGCAAATAGCTTGTCGATTTCAGTCGTGCGGTAAGCGCCATGAAGTGTGATGGGTTTCATGATGGACATCTCCCTTGCCTATTGTGCTTGTAGCTATGGCCGTTGGAATGATGGACGGATTACCATTCCATCACGGACGCGCAAGCATTCTTAATTGAGGCGCGTTCCTTGCGGTATCGATCGACCTTGCAGGAATGCAGGTCTGGAGGGTTCGAGGGAAGCCGTTACGGCAGATTGCTCTTGGCCAATATCCATTACAAGGGATAATGGCATCCCTATCCACAAATAATGATTCGCTAATGGAAACGATTGGGTTTTCTGCCTCGTGATGGCTAAAGTGGCGAATGCCTCATTCGAGTAAATACCGGACCTACCTCAATCCGATAAATTCGTTAGCAGCAATGACCGGTAATCGCCGGTAGCAGCTGTTTCTAACATTCCCATTAATTGGTCTTACGCTACCGGTAAGCGGTCTCTCCGGGCAGGAGTCACGATCTTTGCTTAAAATCAGACATCACTTGAGCGAGTCATCGGATCTGCGACAGCCAGTCCCAAGCAATACCTGTTCGTTACTCCGCTACCTTTGACCTAGCGAGGCTGCTCTTGCCACGGGAATTCTGCTCACTACCCGTTCCAGGATGGCTGGACCGATTCGTCCTGCAGCGAGGCAACCCATGAAGATCGATACACGGGTCAGGAACATAGAAAGGCCAATTATGTTTCCCGCCATGCAGATTAAAAGTGTTAGCGGATGAGAGGGGTCCATGCAAAATTAAACTATGTTAGAAACTGATTTTTATATTTCTGCGGAAAGACTGCACTGGAACAGGAATGTCGTTATTCGGCATTCTGCACTTGTTCACGCATCTGCTCGATCAGCACCTTCAGTTCAACCGAGATGCGAGTGGTCTCGCTGTCGGCCGATTTGGAACCGAGGGTGTTGGCCTCACGGTTGAATTCCTGCATCAGGAAATCCAGTCGGCGACCAACCGGCTCAGTGAGATCAAACACCCGACGCGTTTCACTGATGTGGCCAGTCAATCGATCGAGCTCTTCATCAACATCCATTTTCTGTGCAAAGAACGCCAGCTCTTGTTCCAAGCGATCCGGGTCCGGGCTGCTGGTTAGTTCCGCGACCCGGATGCGCAGCTTGTCGCGGATACGCGCAAGAATCTCCGGTAGCCGCGCGCGAGCACCCGCCACTAGTGGCTCCATGGCGTCGAGGCGGCTGCGCAGAATCTCATGAATCTGCGCACCCTCGCGTTCGCGAGTATCCACCAGTTCCTTTAGCGCCTTATCGAACAGCGCCAGCGCAGACTCGGCCAAGGGCGCCAAGTCGGCGGTTTCTTCCTGGATCACACCGGGCCAGCGCAGCAAGTCGAGTGGGCTTATGGTGGCGGCACCCCCGGTCAGGCGGTCACGGATTTGTTCACAGGCGGCCAAGGTCTGCGCGAGCGCCTGGGAATCGAGCACCAAGGCCGCGCGCCGTTGGGCGGGTTTATAGCGCAGGTTGCAGTCCAGCTTGCCGCGCCCCAACCGGCGCGAGGCGCGCTCACGGATGGCGGTCTCCAAACTGCGCAGTTCGTCGGGCAGCCGCAGACTCACTTCCAGGTAGCGGTGGTTAACCGAGCGCAATTCCCAGGTCAGAACACCCCAATCACCCTCGTGCTCCTGGCGTGCAAAGGCCGTCATGCTGCGGATCATAAATATTCCTAAGGTGATGATTATGCGTGCCTGGAGCTTAAGTCTCAGGGCATCGCGGCCGATGGGTGGCTAATGGTAAGGCTTCCAGCGCGCGAGCGGAACCGCACCGCGACAGTAACCCGATTCACCTCGATAACCAGCGATAGCCTGACCTGATGAGACAACGCCCGCCCTCACTCCCAGACGGTACTCAGATCGACCGTTATCGCATCAAAAAAACGCTTGGCGGCGGCGGCTTCAGCATTGTGTATCAGGCCAGCGACTGCGAGACCGGTGAGATCCTGGTTATCAAGGAATACATCCCCAATAGATTGGCGCAACGTCGCGCAGACCACAGCGTCGTCCCCAAGACTGACGCGGATTCCGACCGTTTCAATCGTGGCCGACTGCTGTTCTTCCAGGAGGCCAGCGCGCTAGCCACCCTCAAACACCCGAACATCGTCAACGTGCTAAGCTTTTTTCGCGCCAATGGCACGGTGTATATGGTCATGGAATACCAGGAAGGAAAAAATCTGCAGGCTTATCTGACGGCGCGGCGCGGCAACCTGAGCGAGAAATTTTTGCGCACTGTGTTTCCGCCACTGCTGGAAGGGTTGTCACTGATTCACAGCACTGACCTGCTGCACCTCGACATCAAGCCCGGCAATATTCACATCCAACCCGGAGGGCAACCATTGCTGTTGGACTTCGGCGCTGTGCACGGCTTTCCACAGAGTCGCCAATCGCAACCCGGTCAGATCATCAGCCCCGGCTTCTCACCCATTGAGCAGTATGAGACCAACGGATATGTCGGGCCCTGGAGCGATATCTACGCCTTTGGCGCCACGATGCGCGCCTGTATTGAAGGCAAGCCGCCGCCACCCGCACGCGACCGCCACGACCGCGACACTCTGAAAAGTGCCCGCAGCGTCTACCGCAAACGCTATTCCGACAGCCTGCTGGCCGCCATTGATTGGGCCATGGAGGTCGATCCGATGTTGCGGCCGCAAAGCACGGCCGAATTCCGCGCGGCCCTGCTGGCGGAAGACCCGCCCAGCGAGATACCGGAAGAACCTGCCTCGGCCTTCGACCGACTGGTCGGCAGCCTGCCCTGGGGTAAGGGGTGAGCCATGCAGTACGCCACTGGACAGGCTAATCGTTTAGGGAATCGCGCCAACAACCAGGATCGCTGTCTGGTGGTCGAACGTGAAGGAGCGGTGCTGCTGGCGGTAGCTGACGGTATGGGCGGTCATGCCCGCGGCGATCTGGCGGCGCAGACCTTTGTCGATACTCTGCAGCGTAAATTCCGCAACTATCAGGGTCTGGAGGAGACTGGGCAATTCCTTCGCGAAGCCTTCCAGGCGGCCCATTACACCATTCAACGCGTCGGCCAGGCACAGAATCCGCCGATTGAACCCCTGACCACGGGGGTCGCCTGCCTGATCCAGGATGGCGCCGCGCTCTGGGCGCATGTCGGTGACAGCCGTGCCTATCTGATCCGTCAGGGTCAGATCGTGCTACGCACGCGCGATCACTCACGCGTTGCCGAGATGGTTGATGCCGGCGTGATCACCGAGCAACAAGCGCGCCTGCATCCCCTGCGCAACCATGTCAGCCTGTGTCTTGGCGGCACCGTACAGCCACCACAGGTCAGCCTCGGCCCGAAGGTCTATTTGGTTCCCGGCGATATCCTGCTGTTATGCAGCGACGGTCTGTGGTCAGCCGTTTCCGAGAAACGCCTGATCAGCACGCTGGACGTAGACAATCTGCCTCAGGCGATCGATGAGCTGGCCGGCATCGCGGAACGCGCCAGCTATCCGCAAAGTGACAATGTCAGTGGTGTTGCTCTGCGTTGGGAGGCAACCAGCCCAGTAGTAGAAATACGCGCCGACGCAGCCCCCGCTGCCGAAGCCCCTGATAACGCGCAGGCACATGATCCGGTGGATCGCGCCATTGCCGAAATCCACCAGGCGTTGGAGGAATACGCCAATGAGATGATCGACGAGAAATAACCTGCCGCGTTACATCATCGGCCCCGCACGACCTGCCAACCACCCCCCGACATGGCATTGAAGGTATAATCTCCGGCGCTAACCCTTCAAATCAGGATTCACCATGCGCCCTAGTCTACGCGCGGCCGATGAGCTGCGAACCGTTCGTTTCACCCGTCGCTACACCAAACACGCCGAAGGCTCGGTGCTGGTCGAGTTCGGCGATACCCGTGTCCTCTGCACAGCAAGCGTCGAGGAACGCGTACCTGGTTTCCTGCGCGGCAAGGGTCAAGGCTGGGTCACGGCGGAATACGGCATGCTGCCGCGCTCGACTGGCTCACGTATGGACCGCGAGGCGGCACGCGGTAAGCAGGGCGGTCGCACCATGGAAATTCAGCGCTTGATTGGCCGCTCGCTGCGTGCCGTCATCGATCTCAAGGCCCTCGGCGAACGCTCCATCGCCATCGACTGTGACGTGATTCAAGCCGACGGTGGTACCCGTACCGCCAGTATCACCGGCGGCTATGTCGCACTGGCCGATGCCATCAAACACCTCATGGATAAAGGTGTGCTTAAGAGCAATCCGCTGAAGGCACATGTTGCTTCGGTGTCGGTCGGCATCTATCAAGGCACACCGGTTCTGGATTTGGATTATCCTGAAGACTGCAATGCCGAAACTGACATGAACGTAGTCATGAACGAACAAGGTGATTTCATTGAAGTGCAAGGCACGGCCGAAGGCCACCCCTTCTCGCGCGACGAACTTCTGAACATGCTCGATCTTGCCCAAGGCGGGATATTCACGTTGATCGAGGCACAGAAACAAGCCCTCGCCGAGAATCCATAAGCTATGTCTACTATCGTTCTCGCCAGCAACAATCCAGGTAAGGTCAGCGAGTTCAATGCGCTGTTCGCCGACAAACAGATCAAGATCGCACCGCAAGCACAGTTCGGTGTATCCGAGGTAGACGAGACCGGCTTGAGCTTTGTCGAAAATGCCCTGCTCAAGGCGCGCCATGCCGCGCAACACACCGGCCTGCCGGCAATTGCCGATGACTCCGGCATCGAGGTCGACGCCCTCAACGGCGCGCCGGGCATATATTCGGCGCGCTATGCAGGTAAAGGTGCCAGTGATCAGGAGAACCTGGAGAAACTGTTGGCCGACCTTAAAGCGGTTCCCGAGGAACAGCGTACCGCACGCTTTCAGTGCCTGATGGTGTATATGCGGCATGCAAATGATCCCACGCCGATCATCTGTCAGGGCACCTGGGAGGGCCGCATTTTATTCGCGCCGCGCGGCAGCAATGGCTTCGGCTATGACCCCATCTTCTTTGTGCCGACGCACAATTGTACCTCGGCAGAGCTGCCGTCTGACGTAAAGAACGCACTCAGCCATCGCGGGCAGGCCCTGCATAAACTGGTTGCAGCACTACGCTGAGCCGGACACTCCCGAGTCACCACTGTGGCGAGTATGTTCAAATTCACAACACTTCCGTCGCTCGCTCTCTATGTGCACATCCCCTGGTGCGTGCGCAAATGCCCCTATTGTGATTTCAATTCACACGAAGTGCGTGAAGGACTGCCGGAACGCCAGTACATTGATGCACTCCTGACCGATCTCGATCATGAATTGCCCGCTGTGTGGGGGCGTGTTGTGAGCAGCATTTTTATTGGCGGCGGAACGCCGAGTCTGTTTTCAGCAGAGGCAATTGATCGTCTACTGGCCGGTATCCGCGCTCGCCTGCAGTGCAAGCCGGACCTGGAAATCACACTCGAAGCCAATCCCGGTACCGTCGAGCAGGGCCGCTTTCAGGAATTCCGCGCCGCCGGCATCAATCGGTTATCGATAGGCGTGCAGAGTTTCAACGACGATTTACTCCAGCGCATCGGCCGCATTCACGGTCGTCGCGAGGCCATTCGCGCCGCCGAACTCGCGCATGACGCTGGCTTCAACAGCTTCAATCTGGATTTGATGTTCGGCCTGCCTGATCAAACGCCCACTCAAGCCCTGGCTGACCTCACCACGGCGATGGATCTGGAGCCTGCGCATCTGTCCTGGTATCAACTCACCCTGGAACCCAATACCTATTTCCACCGCCACCCGCCCGAGTTACCCGATGACGAACTGATCTGGGCCATGCAGCAGCGGGGACAGGCAGGAATGCAGGAGCGTGGCTATACTCAGTATGAAGTGTCAGCCTACGCGCGCGCCGGCCAGGAATGCCGCCACAATCTCAACTACTGGCGCTATGGTGATTATCTCGGCATCGGGGCGGGAGCCCACCAGAAAATCACCGATGCGGCGGCACAGAGTATTCGTCGTAGCTGGAAGCTAAAAAACCCACGCCACTATCTGGCGTCAGTCGACAACAACACGCATGTCGGTGGCCGCAGCGAACCAGACGCGCAGGAAGTCGTCCTGGAATTTCTGATGAATGCGCTACGGCTGAATGCCGGTTTCACCACGGCAAATATTGAAGACACGACAGGACTGACGATCGACTACCTACGGCCAGCGCTCGAACGTGCCCGCCAACGCGGATTGCTGGAAGAAGATGAGCCCTGGCGATGCACTGAACAGGGCCAACGTTTTCTCAACGACCTGCTCACGGAGTTTGTACCCGACGATGGACATGCTTGAGGAATACAGCATCACCTGCCCGTACTGCGGCGAGATGATTTCGCTGAGCGTTGACTGCTCCAGCGGCAGCAATGATTTCATTGAGGACTGTTCGGTCTGCTGCCAGCCTATCGAACTTCACGCCGTCATCAACACTGATGGTCAGCTCGCCTCGCTGGCCGCGCGGCGCGATGATGAGTGACTACACACCTATCGATTGCGATCAATATAGTGAGTACGAACTGGCCATCATGCGCAAATGGAAACTGCGTATTGCCTGGCAGGACACCGCCGGCCTGAGTCACATCGAAACACTCATGCCGCTGGATCTCCAGACGCGCCAAGGCGAGGAGTTTTTGATCGCGACCACCATGCATGGTGCGCGCATCGAAATCCGCCTGGATCAAATCACCGAGGCACAGCGCTTTTCAGGCGGCAATCCTTAGGGTAAAGAACCGAACAGATCATGCTCATCGGCGTCCGTGATATTCACCTCGACGATATCGCCAACCTGCACATCCCGCGCATCAACGAATATTTGACCATCGATTTCCGGCGCATCCGCCATACTACGACCAACTGCGCCTTCGTCATCGACCTCGTCGATGATCACGGTAAGGTTACGGCCGATCTTCGCCTGTAGTCGCTCGGCACTGATACGTGCTTGCGCTTCCATAAAGCGTGCATAGCGTTCTTCTTTGATTTCTTCTGGGACAGCGTCTGCGAGCTCGTTAGCTGCCGCACCGTCAACCGGCGAGTAGGTGAAGGCGCCGACACGGTCCAGCTGGGCGGCATCGAGAAACTGCAGCAGTTCTTCGAATTCAGCTTCCGTCTCGCCTGGAAAACCCACTATAAAGGTACTGCGCAGGGTGATGTCCGGGCAGATCGCGCGCCACTGCTCAATGCGACGCAACGTGTTCTCGGCCGCCGCCGGGCGCTTCATCGCCTTAAGCACGCGGTGGTTGGCATGCTGCAGGGGAATATCCAGATAGGGCAGGATCAGTCCTTCGGCCATCAGCGGGATCAAATCGTCGACATTCGGATAAGGATAGATGTAATGCATGCGCACCCATACACCCAACTCGCCAAGCGACTTGGCCAGCTCCAGCAGCCGCGTCTTCACCGGGCGACCTTTCCAGAAACTGGTGCCATAGCGAACATCGACGCCGTAGGCACTGGTGTCTTGCGATACAACCAACAGCTCCTTCACCCCCGCCTGTACCAGATTTTCGGCCTCTTCCAACACCTCACCGGCCGGGCGCGAGACCAGATCGCCACGCATGGACGGAATGATGCAGAAGGTACAGCGGTGATTGCAGCCTTCGGAGATTTTCAAATAGGCGTAATGCCGTGGCGTGAGTTTGAGGCCGCCAGGCGGCAACAGCGCCGTGAAAGGATCGGTTGGCGGCGGCAAATGTTCGTGCACAGCCCCCATCACCTGCTCATAGGCCTGCGGCCCGCTCACTGATAGAACCTGCGGATGCGCGGCCAACACCTCGTCGGCGCGCGCGCCTAGACAACCGGTCACGATGACCTTGCCATTCTCGGCAAGCGCCTCGCCGATGGCATCCAGTGATTCCTCCACGGCGCTATCAATGAAACCACAGGTATTCACAATCACCAGATCGGCGTCGGTATAGGTAGGTACGAGGCCATAGCCCTCAGCGCGCAACCGGGTAAGGATTCGCTCCGAATCGACCAGTGCCTTGGGGCAGCCGAGGCTGATAAATCCAATTTTGGGTTGGGAGGACACGTGTAAAAACACCAGCGGTCAGAGAGGACGATGAGGCCTTGTGGCCGAGTTATGCGCATACGTATCAGCATGTGAGCACCTCGATCACGGCCCGCGCATTCTACCCGAAACCCCCACTCGAGCGGCAATATACTGAGATTAAAAAGGTTTTATTTAGCCCATCAATCGCCATTAATAGCGACCTCGTGCTGTCGTGAGTTTCCATAACACGGCAAGATCAAAACGGACGATCTATACACAGCTTTATCCACAAAATCTCATGCCAACAAATCGGCACATTTAAAAACAATTAGTTACAATCGTATTTTTTCAATGCGCCATATTTCGGGCGCCAAAAGCATGACTCCAACCGCTCCCTGTGCTACATTCAGAACCGTCTTAGCGACTAGAACAATAACGAAGCCGTGCATCGCCGCGGCAGCACTAGGAGATTTAAAATGCCTGAATCCGCACAACACGCATTTGACTTCAAAACCTGGTCTGACTTGGCTAGCAGTGACCCGGAGGGTTTCGAGGCTCGCCGTGCGCTTGCCATCGAAGAAGCCATCCGTCGCGCCGCACCTCGCACCCAGGATCGTCTGCGCCGTCTGCAATGGAAACTGGACCAGGTGCGCCACACCTCGGCTACCCCCATGGCAGCCTGCATCCGCATGAATCATATGATGTGGGATCGCGTCACCGGTCCTGGTGGTTTGCTGGAAACCCTGGTCGAAGGTCGCCACATCCCACCACCGCAGACTCATGCCAAGGTTTTACAATTCCGAGCTGAACGCTAATCTGGACTTGTCGGGGCGCTGACTGTCCGGTATTATCGCCGGCCTTTCACGGCTGCGTCCGAAACGCGGCTGGATCGTTTCATCTGAGGACGTGTTATGAAGCCTGACATCCATCCAAATTACAGCGACGTCAAGGTCACCTGTAGCTGCGGCAACAGCTTTCAGACGCGCTCAAGCAGCGGCCACGATCTCGGCATCGAGGTGTGTGCCCAGTGCCACCCATTCTTCACCGGCAAGCAGAAGATTCTGGACACTGGTGGTCGCATGGAAAGATTCCGCCAGAAGTACGGCATTAAACAGTAACCTCATGCCCTTCCAGGGCGGACGCTACAACAGAGGGGCGAGTCGGCAACGACTCGCCCCTCTGTGTTTGGGTAACCTGCTGATGGCAGCCCTATTGGCACTGCCATTGATGACAAACGCTAGCCAACCCTGCCCAGCGGACCATATCGATGAACGGGTACGCATCAGCTTCGTTCAGGATGGCGACACCCTGATGCTCAACGATGGACGGCGACTGCGACTCATTGGCATCGATACACCCGAACTGGGCAAACAAGGCAGTGGCACCGAGCCGGGCGCGATTGCGGCACGCGACCGCCTGCGGCAGCTCCTGTTTATCAGCCAACAACAACTCAACCTGCGCTTTGATGAGGAACGCACTGATCGCTATGGCCGGCTCCTGGCGCATGCTTATCTAGGCGACGGCCGAGACCTGACTGAGCAGCTACTCGACGAAGGCATGGGCACCCAACTCGTCGTGCCGCCCAACACCTGGCAGGCCGGTTGCTATCGCCAAGCTGCACAGGCCGCACGTCAACAACGCCGCGGCATTTGGGCGCTGGCGGAATACCAACCTATAGCCGTGTCACAACTCAACTTGCACAGCACTGGCTTCCACATTGTGCGTGGCCGCGTGAGTCATCTCAGCAACAGCGCCCCAGCTATCTGGATAAACCTGGTTGGCAATTTTGCTTTGCGCATCGAGCGCAGTGATCTGGATAATTTTCAGGGCACTGATTTTGATACCCTGATCGGCAGCGAGATCGAGGCACAGGGTTGGATCTACGCCCGCGACGGCCAGCTACGTATGCCGTTACGTCATTCGACTGCCCTGGAAGTGATTGCGCCACCGCCTCCCGCCGCGGGCT
>JBGSOE010000428.1:0-5524 GCA_041739295.1 Thiohalobacterales bacterium
TTAGGCACGTTTGAAGTAATTATTAAAGATAATGGGGTTGGCTTCTCAATAAAAGACGCGGAATCCTTATTCACTGCATTGGGAGGCTCTTGGAAATCCCATAAAGATAAAACGAGCGAAGGCCGGTTATTACACGGGAAAGAAGGCCAGGGACGATTCAAGGCATTTGCGTTATGTAGATCCGTTGAATGGGATGTCGTTGCAAAATTGCCAAATGGAGATGTAGAAGCACCGTTTAAGATTGTCGCATTAGCGGACCGGCTGGAAGAGTTTTCAATTGAAGATTCTGCTACAGATTCTCGTACTACCCATGGAGTAACCGTTCGACTATCCGAGCCATTAAAAGAGTTTTCTGTTTTTAATCCGGAAATCGCCGCATATAAACTGCTACCCATATTTGCCTTGTATCTCCATACTTATCGGCGTGTAACGCTAATGATCGGAGGTGAACGCCTGGATGCGGCAACGGCAATCCGGCACGTCGAAACGGTGTCCCTTTCCCCGATTACGTACAATGACATCGAATACCCCGTTATTCTAGAAATTGTTGAATGGCGCGACGGCGGTGATAGAGAACTCTGGCTTTGCACAGAGAATTCTTTCCCTCTCGACAAGTATCCCAGGCAGATTCGCGGTGTCGGTGATTTCGGTTTCTCCGGCTATTTGAAATCCGAACTCATAAGCGTTCTAAGTAACGATGGAACCCTCGGTCTTGGTGAACTCAACACTCACCTTCGTGATGCCTCGGAAAATGCTATCGGGGAGATAAAGTCACACTTCGCATCCCGCTTAGTAGAGGAGAGCCAAGAGAAAATACGGAAGTGGAAGGAAGATAACATATATCCGTTCCCAGAAAAGGCAGCATCACCTGTCGAAGTGGCGGAACGGCAAGTATTCGACGTCGTCGCCACAAAGGTCGCGGAGAGCTTACCCTCGTTTGACGATGAGGTTCAAGGGGTCAGTGTACTCGAAATATACACTGTAATTTTTCGAGTACACTGACCCCTTGAACTAGCCGCTGACGAAAGGAAAGCGAGCGCAGAAAAGGTCTGGGTGAAATGGAGCGACGAAAATCATCAAGACGTAATCGGATTCAGCGTCCTGGAAATCAAAATGGACAATGGCATTGTGTGCTACGCGATTCCGGATACCAATCCAATACCGCTTATGAACCCGCAAAAGTTTATCGGGATTGGGTGTAAATAAATAAGCGATTATCAATTATCAATGGGGGTCAGACTCGATTGATTACTATATTTCACGCTTGTTTGGAACTATTGCGCGATTTAATTAGGTTTGTCGCGATCAATCGAGACTGACCCCATTGATGCAGGCAAATGGAGCCTTTTAGGCACCCTAATTGTAGTTAGCCATTGAGGAGAAGTGATGAGCATCCAAGTTAATGGTAACTTCGTTCACTGGAACTACTTTGTGGCTCTGGAGCAAGACTTGGGCAAAGTGTCTCGTTTTGTTGAGTTCTCCGAAGACAACTTCAACGTTTACTCGATAGAGCTTGCGCATCTACTTCTCGCAGCCTCTTCGGAAGTAGATGTAGTGCTGAAGGCTCTGTGCAAATTGAAAGCGCCAGCGAAGGAGCATAGAAATATCAATGACTACAAGGAGACAATAAAGGCTACATTGCCAAGCTTAATTGCTGAGAAGGCCTTTATCCACCGGTTTGGGCTAGAACTTCGTCCTTGGAGCAATTGGAGCGGTGAAGAAAATCCACTGTGGTGGCGGAGTTACAACAATGTAAAGCATCAGCGTGATCTGTACTTCAGAGAAGCGAACCTTAGGTACACATTGAATGCCGTGGTCGGGTTGAGTTTAGTCGTTATTTACTACTACCGTGAGGTATTCTCGCAAGAGAATGCACACACTTTCCGAGACGTAACAAACAGGCTACGTCCAGAGACGTCTTTAATAGACTTCGATGCCAGCTACACCTATGCACATCTCGTCGTCTGATATTTTGCGTTAGAGCAAAGACTCGAAACATGGGAAAACATATAGAAATTGTGGCATTGGAATAATTACTGACCCGAAATGTTCTGCGACTAATGGTTAAAGGGGTCGAATAATGGGTAAGAGGGAATAAAAAATGCCCACTCTCTATCTGCGTGAGAACCCTGATTCGCCATTAAGACATGATGGACCTGTATATCGATTCTTTGAGCAAGAATCGGAAGCCGATGCTTTGGTTTCTGGAAATGTCTGGATTAGCACTCTCGAAACATGCAGGAACTACGAAGACCCTAAACAGGGAGATAAAGAAGAAGCCCGGCATTTATATAATTCTGGCCTAGCTGTAGGTGGTAGCGGCGAACCTGGATTCGCAGAGATTGCTCGACGCTCTGGATTTACAATAGGCCCCAATTGTAACTCTGTGTGGCTTGAAGATATAACATATGTCAGTGTTATACCTGATGCATATGTGCTTTGCACGACAATAGAGTTTTCACCAAACGAACTTGGCGACACTTTTGGAACATACTGTGTAAAGATACTAGATCCGAAGCAGTTTTTATTAACTGTGACAAAGTATTTAGATCAGGTCGTACCTATCAAAAAGTTTATGGCTGGTAAAGTCTTGTATGGCGCCAGAAATTATAGTGGCTTAGATAAACCACTCTCTGGACCACTAGGGTTTGTTAAACCGCCTGATGACTATACTGAGCAACAGGAATTCAGATTTTTGTGGATACCTGAAGCTAACGAAAAGATTAAGCCATTTTTGCTTAAATGCCCTGAGGTACGCAATTTTTGTCAACGAATTTCAGGGGGCGGAGGGATTAAATAATGATCTGCGCCCACATTGATCAAAAAATAATCCTTCCGTCCCCATTTATTCTGTTTTCCTTTTCCGAAATTAAGCGGTCACCCTACCAACGACTCGCCGCACCCAGGGAGCTACAATCGCCACCGCTATGAAGGCTACAGGCCATGTCGTTACACAGCTCTTGAGCCACTGCGCAGCAAAACCCGAGCGTATCCCTTGCGAGATCACGAGCACGAAGGCTGAAACGATGCTGACCATAATGATCGAAAGCAAGGCGCTGAAAAGGATCGGGGCATAACGAGCGGGAATACGCATTTCATTCTCCTATGTATAAGGTTACCGAATAAGACCATTGCTGTTGGCTGGCTTTCTGTTCATGTCGGATATACAAGATGTGTCGCCCAGCCTGTTGCATAGAGGCCGAGGCCAAACACCGCATGCATGATCAAGCTCTGCAAGCGTGCTGCGTTTGGGTTGGGTGTTCGGGAGGCGGCAATACCCGCACCCATGCCCGGTTGCATCAATAGAAAGGGCGCCGCAACGGTGCCAATACCGACAGCAAGTGCGGGACCGATCGTCGGCTGATCCATCCATGCGAATCCCCAGATACCGATCAACAAGGCGGCGAACACGATGCCGATCAGATAATGGGCTGCCCAACCAATGATGTGTTCACCGCGCATTGGGGAAGCTGCCGCGATGGCGTCATGATGAAAGCGCCCGTGTGACATATGGGCGATCCAGCGGCCTACCAGCCCATAGTTGGGCGGGGGAATATCGAGCAGTTGTTTACGCACGATCCCCCATAAATCCGTAACCGCCGTAGCGCCAATACCAAGGATTAAAATCTGTATCAGCTGGTTCATGTTTCCCTCCCGAGTGTGTCTTGATGAGGACGTGGTGATAGCGTACAACTTCAAGTCGACTTTAAGTCAAGAGGTAGCCATGGATATCAGCGAAGTCGCAAAACGTTCCGGCGTTCCCGCCTCGGCGTTACGCTTCTATGAGGAAAAGGGATTAATCACGTCTGTTGGCAGGCGGGGGCTACGCCGCCTGTTCAACGCCAATGTGCTGGAACGGCTGGCACTGATCGCGCTAGGGCGTTCGGCCGGTTTTTCGTTGGATGAAATCGCCCGCATGATCGGCGCCGGCGGGCAGCCTCAGATTGATAGGCAGTTACTGTCTGACAAGGCGGATGAACTCGATAGCACCATTCGGAAATTGACGGCGATGCGCGAGGGTCTCCGGCATGCGGCCGTCTGCTCCGCACCGAGCCATATGGAATGCCCAAAGTTCCGCCGCCTGCTGGGATTGGCCGCCTCTGGAGTCATTCGTGGGCAGGATGAGAAGAAGCCGTTACGAAAGAAGCGGCCTAAGCGTTAGCAACAAACCGCGCAACGAAGGCGCCCTCATAACCGGCTGGCAAGGGGATGCTGACGCGGTGGCCGCTGCCCGGCGCGACATCGACCGGCGCGCTGTCTTTGCCTTGCATGTTGGTGATCATCAGCTCCAGATTGCCACTGGGGTGAATGAGTTCAATACGGTCGCCGACCGAGAACTTGTTCTTCACCTCGATTTCAGCCAGACCCGCTGCGTCATAGCTCAGGACATCACCGACATACAGGCTACGGTCTGATTCGGAATGGCTCTTCAAGTAGTTCTGATATTCCAGGTCCGGGTGACGTTCGTAGAAGCCGCCGGTATAGCCGCGATTGGCGAGGCCATCGAGTTCGCGTAGCAAGGCTGGATTGAGCGGGCGGCCGGCGACGGCATCGTCGATGGCCTGGCGATAGCTTTGGCAGGTGCGCGCCACATAGTACGGCGACTTGGTGCGGCCTTCAATCTTGAGGGAGTCGATGCCCATCTCGGCTAAGCGTTGTACATGTTCAATGGCGCGCAGATCCTTGGAGTTCAGGATGTACGTGCCGTGCTCGTCTTGTTCGATGGGCATATAACTGCCGGGGCGTTGCTTTTCTTCGAGCAAGAACACATCGCCATCCGCGCCGATCTTGGTGGGGTGGATATCGTATCCCCAACGGCAGGAATTGGTGCACGCACCTTGATTAGGGTCGCGATGGTTGAAGTAACCCGACAGCAGGCAGCGACCGGAATAGGCAATGCACAGCGCGCCATGCACGAACACTTCCAATTCCATGTCCGGACATTCCTGACGAATCTCGGCGACCTGATCTAGCGAGAGTTCACGCGACAGAATCACGCGCTTGATGCCGAGTTTTTTCCAGAAACCCACCGCCGCGTAGTTCACGGTGTTAGCCTGTACCGACAGATGAATGGGCATGTCCGGCCAGGTTTCGCGAATCATATCGATCAGGCCCGGATCGGCCATGATCAAGGCATCGGGTTTAAGGGCAATGACCGGCGCCATATCCGCGAGATAGGTTTTCAGCTTGCTGTTGTGCGGCGAGATGTTACTGACAACATAAAACAGTTTGCCGCGGCTATGCGCATAGTCGATGCCGACGCCCAGCTCGACTTCATTACGGAAGCTGTTGTTGCGCACGCGCAGGCTGTAGCGCGGCTGACCGGCATAGACGGCATCGGCGCCGAAGGCGAGCGCGGTTTCCAGCATGGATTGCGAGCCGGCCGGGGCGAGTAATTCGGGTTGGCGTATCGTTGTGTGTTTCAAGTCAGGTTACCGGGGTTATGATCAAAAGGGTCAGACTCGATTGATGGCATTCTCGTTCCGTTTACAGGTGACGGAAGTCGAAATCAATCGAGTCTGAC
>JBGSOE010000465.1:0-11226 GCA_041739295.1 Thiohalobacterales bacterium
CGCCTGTCGGGTTACGCAAACTGCGCTAACCCGACCTACATTGAACCTATAAACCGCATTTGCCACAGAATCACACTGAAAAACACGGACAAGATCATAAGCTTCACGCCGGCAGCGCCATCAACTGCAAGAGGGTGAAAAATCGTTCCAGGAAGGTACTGTGTTTCAGTGTCTTCCGTGTGTTTCCGTGGCTGAAATGATTTTTTAGGGTTATTCCTTTAATCCCTAATCTCATCGCGTCTATAGCTGCAACGGGTTCTTGTTCCGTACGCCGCGGTTCCGGTATGGTGCCGCTATGCGCCCGCTGCCGCTATTGATGCTCATCTTTTTCAGCGTACCCGTGATCGAGATCTATCTCCTGATCAAGGTCGGGGGCTGGATTGGTACGCTGCCGACCGTCTTTATGGTGGTTTTCACGGCCGTGCTGGGGGCATTGCTGCTGCGCCAGCAAGGTTTCGCTACCCTGCAGCGCGTCCAGGCCAGCATGGCACGTGGCCAGATCCCGGCCATGGAACTCCTGGAAGCCGTGCTCCTCACTCTGGGCGGAGCCTTGCTCTTGACCCCGGGTTTCTTCACCGACGCGCTCGGCTTCCTGTGCATGATCCCCGCAGTGCGTCGCTGGCTGGTGCGCCGCCTGCTCGACCGCTATTTCCTATCCCAGCAGCGTGAGGGTAAGGCGAGTGCCCCGCCTGGCGAGGGCCCTGTGACGCTGGACGGGGAATTCAAACGGGAAGATTGAGACGCCGGATTCAGCAACGTAGGGTGTGGTGAGCGCAGCGAACCGCACCAGGTTAGTCATCAGCAATTGGAATTCAGGGAGTTGGCAGTAGCGGGTGGCGGTAACGCTTCTGCCCGAATCCCCGGCGCCCGGCCCCCATCTACCCCTTGACTCTCCCAACTTCGCCGCTATCATTGGCACTCACTGCAGTCGAGTGCTAACAGCGACTCGGTCAATCCTGGTCATCATTGACCCAAGTTTAGGTGTTTTAAGGAGAAAGTTCCGATGAAAATTCGTCCGTTGCATGATCGCGTAGTCGTCAAGCGCATGGAGGAAGAGCGTAAATCCCCCGGTGGGATCGTGATTCCAGATGCAGCCACTGAGAAACCGGTACGTGGTGAAGTAATCGCGATTGGTAAAGGTAAGGTCCTGGAAGACGGCACTGTCCGCGCCCTAGATGTCAAAGTCGGTGACAAGGTCCTGTTCGGTAAATATTCCGGACAAGAGGTCAAAGAACTCGGCGAAGGCATGCTGGTGATGCGCGAAGAAGACATCATGGCGGTCATCGAAGGCTAAGCAATACATAGCCCCGCATAACGTATTCAAGAGGAATTCATAATATGTCAGCGAAAGAAGTTAAATTTAGCGACGATGCGCGCAGCCGCATGGTCAAGGGCGTAAACATCCTGGCCAATGCGGTCAAGGTTACGCTGGGTCCGAAGGGTCGTAACGTGGTGCTGGAGAAGGCCTTCGGTGCCCCGACCATCACCAAGGACGGCGTGTCCGTTGCCAAAGAGATCGAGCTGAAAGACAAGTTCGAGAACATGGGCGCACAGATGGTGAAGGAAGGTGCCTCGCAGACCTCCGACATCGCCGGCGACGGCACCACCACCGCCACCGTGTTGGCCCAGTCCATTCTGCGCGAAGGCATGAAGGCTGTTGCCGCCGGCATGAACCCGATGGACCTCAAGCGCGGTATCGACAAGGCCGTGATTGCGGCGGTCGCCGAACTGAAGAAGCTGTCCAAGCCCTGCTCGGATAACAAGGCGATTGCTCAAGTCGGTACCATCTCCGCCAACTCCGACGAGAATATCGGCAACATCATCGCTGAAGCGATGGGCAAGGTCGGTAAAGAAGGCGTCATCACCGTTGAAGAAGGTTCCGGTCTGGAAAACCAGCTGGACGTGGTTGAGGGTATGCAGTTCGATCGTGGCTACCTGTCGCCGTACTTCGTCAACAATCAGCAGAGCATGTCCACCGAGCTGGAAAGTCCGTTCATCCTGATCTACGACAAGAAGATCTCCAACATCCGCGAATTGTTGCCGGTACTGGAAGGTGTCGCCAAGTCCGGTCGTCCGTTGCTGATTATCGCCGAAGACGTTGAAGGCGAAGCGCTGGCCACCTTGGTGGTCAACACCATCCGCGGCATCGTCAAGGTTTGCGCCGTCAAGGCACCGGGCTTCGGCGACCGTCGCAAGGCCATGCTGCAGGACATCGCGGTACTGACCGGTGGTCAGGTGATCTCCGAAGAAGTCGGTATGTCCCTGGACAAGGCCACGCTGGACGATCTGGGGACTGCCAAGAAGATCCAGGTCACCAAGGAAAACACCACGCTCATCGATGGTGCTGGCAAGAAGGGTGACATCGAAGCCCGCGTGAAGCAGATCCGTACCCAGATCGAAGATGCCACCTCCGATTACGACAAAGAGAAGCTGCAGGAGCGTGTTGCTAAGCTCGCCGGCGGTGTTGCCGTGATCAAGGTTGGCGCTGCAACCGAAATGGAAATGAAAGAGAAGAAGGCCCGCGTCGAAGACGCCCTGCACGCCACGCGTGCGGCGGTTGAAGAAGGCGTGGTGCCTGGCGGCGGCGTGGCACTGATTCGTGCCCGTGCCGGTATCGCCAAGCTCAAGGGCGACAATCACGATCAGGACGTCGGTATCGACATCGCGCGTCGCGCCATGGAAGAGCCGCTGCGTCAGATCGTCGGCAATGCCGGTGAAGAAGCCTCTGTAGTGATGTCCAAAGTCGAAGAAGGCAAGGACAACTATGGCTACAACGCCGCTACCGGTGAATACGGTGACATGGTGAAGATGGGTATTCTGGATCCGACCAAGGTCAGCCGTACCGCACTGCAGAATGCCGCATCGATTGCCGGCCTGATGATCACCACCGAATGCATGGTGGCCGAGTCGCCGAAGGAAGATAAGGGTGGCGCGCCGGACATGGGTGACATGGGTGGCATGGGCGGGATGGGAATGATGTAACTTTCCCGTTAGTTCTGACGTAAGACAGAAAAGCCCCGGTGAGAGCCGGGGCTTTTTTTATTACAGCAGGGACGAGGTTCTAGGTGCTAGGTTCTAGGCGCAAAAAACTCAGAGCAATAAACAAATAGCCCCGCATTGCGGGGCTATTTGTTATGCGCGCTTGTTCTAGAGCCTAGCGCCTAGAACCTCGTCCCTAGAACCTGTACATCAGTGTCTGAACGCGAAGCGTTCAGACACTGATGTACATCCAACCCTGCTGTAGTCGATTGAGGATTTCATCCAGCGCATTCGGTGTGACTAACGCCTCGGGTAGCAGATCGGGTGTGATGTGCTGTTCATGGCGCAGGCGATCCAGCGCAGTCTGGCAGGCCAGGAACGTCAGATTGTCATACTGGCGTTGCAGCGCCTGTACCCGGTCTGCAAAGGGCGATACATCGGCGCGCAATAGATCCAGGCCGCCGGCATTGGCAATCAGTTCCAGTTCGACGGGTTGGTGCAAGTTGTGGTAAGTGGATAACAGCTGCTCGGCGGTATCCAGGGCACGTTCCAGTTTGGCGGGTTCGGCGCTGCTGATGTGTAGCAGTATCTTGCGTTCACCGCGTACCGGCGCCTGAATCAGATTGGCCGTCTGGAAGGCCTTTTCTTCATCCAAATACATTGCGTTCAGATTCAACGGCTGTTGCTGGGCATGTCCGACCCAGCCGATTGCGCTGCCCAGCATTAACAGCAATGCGGCTGCGATGGCTTGACGCCAAACGGGCGTGCGCGCGGCATTTGCCTGCTGACGCGCTGGCGGTGGCGGTGCGTCGTAGGCATGTTGAACCAGTTCGCGCAGTCGCCGTAGCCCGCAGGCGCGGCGACTGAGCTCGGCATCATTATTGATGGCGCCTAGAATGCGGCTTTTCTCATCCTTGTCCAGTTGGCCATCGACGAATGCATTCAGATGTTCGTCGGAGACGTTGCGGTCGGCGGACATCACTTAATTCTCCTGATTCGTGAATTCTCGTTCACGGACTCTTGGTTGATGAGTTCGGAATCCAATAATGATTCTTTCAAGGCGCGTCGGGCCCGGCACAGTCGACTCATGACCGTGCCGACCGGTACACCCAGGATGTTAGCAACCTCAATGTAGGAACAGTCTTCGAGGTCGACCAGAGTCACTACTTGCCGTTGCCCCAAGGGCAGCAACGCTATGGCAGCGCGCACTTCGCTGACCACCTGATGCTGATGTTGCTCATGTTCCGGTGTGACATCACTCTCCAGCGGTACATCATCGATGTCCATCATGTCCCGCGAACGCCGGAAATGATCCCGCCAGCAATTGGTCAGGATGCTGAACAGCCAAGTTTCCAGTGCCGCCGGATCGCGCAGCTGACCGCTTTTCTTCAACGCCTTTTCCAGCGTCTCCTGGGCTAGATCATCGGCCAGGGCCGCGTCGTGGCACCAGGAATAAGCCAGCCGGTAGAGTCGTACCCGGCTTGCCTCAAGGCGTTGTTTGAAATCCTGACTGCGGCAAAACATATTCAGCAGGTTCATGGCTATCTCGCGTTATTACTTCGTTTCGTTACGGAGTACTCAGCGTATAACTAGACGCGTGTTTGCTGGGGATTATTCCACATTCGTGGGTAGCTGCCCAAGAATACGGAGTCGATGGCAGGTTGGGAATAAAACGATCGTGTAGATGCATCCAACCTATGCAGTCCACCTGGCGGTGCTGCGACTCCTCCACCACGCGGCGAGAATTATCCCCCTCCATCGCTGCGTGGCATTACCCGGCTAATTGGCCGGTTTTTTTTTGAGCTGAGGTTTTTTAAGAGTTATCTTATAAACCGCATTTGCCACGGAATCACACGGAAAAACACGGACAAGATCATCAGCTTCACACCGGCGCCGCCATTACCCGCATGGGGTGAATAGTCGCTCCAGGAAGGCACTGTGTTTCAGTGTCTTCCGCGTGTTTCCGTGGCTGGAATGATTTTTTTAGGGTTATTACTGTGGATGGCTCAATCGTCGCCCGAGGCCAGTGACAGGCCGGCTAGGTTCAGCCTATCTGTTGCCAGCGCGGATTCCGGCGGTTCTTCGCCTTCCAGACTGAAGGAGGCTTTGCCTGATGTCAGTGAGCTGGGCTGGCCCGGCTGGTCGTTGCTGAGATTGATACGCAGGCGCAGATTATTGGGGGAGTCGGCGTTACGCAGTGCCTCTTCCAGTGAGATGCGGCCTTCCATGTAGATCCTGAACAGCGCGCTGTCGAAGGTTTGCATGCCGAGATTTTCCGATTTCGACATGACTTCCTTGATCTCATGTACGTCACCACGGCGGATCAAGTCCTGCACCAGCGGTGTACCGAGCAGAATCTCGATGGCCGCAGCGCGTTTGCCATCGGTGGTCGGAATTAAGCGCTGTGACACGAAGGCGCGCAGGTTCAGCGACAGATCCAATAGCAATTGATTGCGGCGATCTTCAGGGAAGAAGTTGATAATGCGATCCAGCGCCTGGTTGGCGTTGTTGGCATGCAGGGTCGAGATGGCGAGATGGCCGGTCTCGGCAAAAGTGATCGCATGTTCCATGGTATGACGGTCACGAATCTCACCAATCAGAATGACGTCTGGTGCCTGGCGCAAGGTGTTTTTGAGCGCGTCTTCGTAGGTGTCGGTATCGAGACCAACCTCACGCTGATTGACGATCGACTTCTTGTGTTGATGAATGAACTCAACCGGGTCTTCAATAGTAATGATATGACCGGCGCTGTGAGTATTGCGGTAATCGATCAGTGAGGCCAGTGAGGTGGATTTACCAGAACCGGTTGCACCGACGAACAGCACCAGGCCGCGTTTGGCCATGACTACCTCGGTCAGCACGGATGGCAAACCGAGATCCTGCCACTGCGGGATCTGCGTCTTGATGTTACGCACCACCATACCTATGGTGTTGCGCTGTTTGAAAATGTTCACTCGGAAGCGGCCAACGCCGGTTTCGGAGATGGCCAGATTCATCTCCGGCTTGTGTTCGAATTGCCGGGTTTGGTCATCATCCATCAGCCCGTAAGCGATCTCTTTGATACGGTCCGGGGTCATGGTGGCCTTATCGACGACCTTGAGCTGGCCGTGAAATTTCATACAGGCGGGCGCCCCGGTGCTCAGGTAGAGATCGGAGGCGTCTTTCATCACCATGATTTTCAGATAGTCCTTGAATTCCATCTGTGTTCCCCAGAAATGTTTATGTTGGTCGTGAGTTGTTAGGAGGCAGGCGCCGGGCAAGGCTTAGTGCTCCGCGCTGCCGGGCCGTGAGCTTGTTAAACTGTCGGCCTGACAGGCATTGTCTTGAGTTGAACAGGCGGCAAATTGCGGCAGTAGGGCTGCACAAAGTCGTGAATGAATAGTTAGGGAGCCGCAGGTGTGAATTTGACCGCAAATTCCGTTGTAAAACAGGTCCCGGGGCCGCTGCAAGCAGGCGTGACCAGCCTGTGGCATGCCTATGTCGCGGCAGCGGAAGCGGTGGGCTGCCGCCCGCCAGAGCAGGCGGATTTTCTACACAAACTGGGTCAGGTCTGGGCCGGCAGTCAGTTTGTTGCGCAGGCCTGCGTGCGTGACCCGTTGCTATTGGAGGATCTGCTCTCAAGTGGTGATTTGCTGGGCGACTATGCCGTGGGCGAATTGGCGGACAAGATACGCCTGGCGCTAGCTGAGGCGACCGATGATGCCGATCTCGCCGTCGCGCTGCGTCTTTTGCGGCGCCGCGAAATGGTGCGCATCGCCTGGCGTGATCTGGCCGGCTGGGCGCGGATCGAGGAGGTGCTAGAAGATCTTTCAGCCCTCGCGGATGCCTGTGTCAGCGTGACACTCGAACGGCTGATGGCCTGGCAATGCCGCGATGAAGGTATACCCAAGACCGCCAATGGTCAGCCACAGCGGCTGGTGGTATTGGGTATGGGCAAACTCGGTGCGCGCGAACTGAATTTTTCCTCCGACATCGACCTGATCTTTGCCTACCCCAAGGCCGTTGAGGGTCCTGTCCGGCGTGGTGGCATCAGTCACGAGGAGTTTTTCATTCGCCTCTCGCAGCGTCTGATTCAGGCGCTCAATGACGTGACCGGTGAGGGCTTTGTGTATCGTGTCGACATGCGCCTGCGGCCCTACGGTGACAGTGGCCCGCTGGCGATGAGCTTCGACGCTTTAGAAGATTACTACCAGTCGCAGGGCCGCGAATGGGAGCGCTATGCGATGGTCAAGGCGCGCCCACTTGCCGGCGACCCCGCGGCCTGTGCGGAACTGGAAGATTTATTGCGGCCGTTTGTCTATCGCCGCTACCTGGATTTCGGTGCCTTTGAGCAGCTACGCGAAATGAAGGTCTTGATCCAGCGCGAACTGGAACGGCGCGGCCTGCATCAAGATATCAAGCTCGGGCCGGGTGGTATCCGTGAAGTGGAGTTCATCGTCCAGGCCTTTCAGTTGGTGCGTGGTGGGCGCGAGCCGGCACTCCGCGAGCGTAGTTTGCTCAAGGTGTTGGCGACCCTGGCCAAACTCAATCTGCTACCCGAATTTGCTGCGCAGCGACTGGCCGAGGCCTACCGTTTTCTGCGCCGGGTCGAGAACCGCTTGCAGGCCTATGCCGACCAGCAGACTCATCAGTTGCCTGAAGATGAAGAAGGCCGCTTGCGGCTGGCTTGTACCCTGGGTTATGCCGATTGGCAGACCTTCCTGCGGGCCTTGGACAAGCAGCGTCGTTTTGTCCACGGTCAATTCGAGCAGGTGTTCAGTGCCCCGCAGGCCGAGACGACCAAAGCAGGCGCTACAGACGTTAATTTCGAGGCCCTCTGGGCGGGTATGCTGGATGAAACGGCGGCCAAACATCTGCTGGCTGGAATCGGCTGTGAAGATTGCGAAGAAATCCTGCGTCGTCTGGCGGCCTTCCGTGATAGTTCCGCGCTGCGATCCTTAGGTGCGCGCGGCCGTCCGCGTATGGATCGGCTGGTTCCGTTGCTGCTGGGTGCGGTGACGGAGACCGCCGCACCAACCCGAACCTTTGTCCGCGTTCTAGAGGTGATTGAGGCGATTGCCGGTCGCAGTGCTTATCTATCCTTGCTGGTCGAGCACCCCATGGCGTTGTCGCAGCTGGTGAGTCTGTGCGCCGCCAGTCCCTGGATCACCGAGCAGTTGGCCCGGCATCCGCTGCTGTTAGATGAATTGCTGGATCCTCGACACCTTTATAACCCACCCAAGCGCGAGGCCCTGGAGCACCAACTGGTCGCGCGCATGGCGCAAATCGGCGCGGAGGATCTGGAGCAGCAGATGGATGCGCTGCGCCAGTTTCAGAAGGCGGCGATGTTGCGTGTGGCCGCCGCCGATGTGATGGGTGCGACACCGTTAATGGTGGTCAGCGATCATCTGACGGATCTCGCCGAGGTCGTGCTGCAACAGGTGTTGAGCCTGTGCTGGCAACATCTGGTCAAAAAACACGGCGTACCGGGCGGGCGCAGCGGCGGTCAGCAGCGGCCCGCCGGCTTCACCGTCCTGGCCTACGGCAAGCTCGGCGGTATCGAGTTGGGCTATGGCTCGGATCTGGATCTGGTGTTTCTACATCAGGATGAGGGTGGTGCCGAGCGGACAGCAGGGCGAACTGATGGCCAGAAACCGGTGGAAAATGACGTGTTCTACGCCCGCCTGGGGCAACGCATCATCCATTTCCTGAATACCCTGACCCCGGCAGGTGTGCTCTACGAAGTGGATATGCGCTTGCGACCCAGCGGCGCCTCGGGCCTGTTGGTAACGAGTCTGGAGGCCTTTGCCGAATATCAGCGCAGTGAGGCCTGGACCTGGGAACATCAGGCTCTGGTGCGAGCCCGGGTGGTGGCCGGCGATCCTGAGCTGGCCGAGGCCTTCAAGGTGGTGCGTCGCGAAGTGCTGGGGCGTAAACGCGACCCACTGACTCTGCAGCGTGAAGTGCGCGAGATGCGTGAGCGCATGCGTCAGGAATTAGTTGATCGCGACCCCGAACACTTCGACCTCAAGCAAGGGCGCGGAGGTATCGCGGACATTGAATTTATGGTGCAATACCACGTCCTGCGGTATGCCTATGCCCACCCCGGTTTGCTGGTTTGGAGCGACAATATCCGTCTGCTGGAAACCCTCGGCGCGGAAGGTCTACTCGCGCCCGCTGACACGGTTGATCTGGCCGACGCCTACCGGCACTACCGTGCCCGCGTGCACCAGTTGACCCTGCAGGAACTGCCCGCGGTGGTAGCGGCCACCGAGTTCCGCGAGTTGCGAGAACGGGTGACGGCGCTGTGGCAACGGGTTATGGGTGCTGATTGAACGCGCCCGATATGCTGCTGAATAAACCTATAAACCGCATTTGCCACGGAATCACACGGAAAAACACGGACAAGATCATAAGCTACACGCCGGCTCTGCCATCACCCGCAAGGTGGTGAAGAGTCGCTCCAGGAAGGCACTGTGTTTCCGTGGCTGAAATGATTTTTTAGGTTAAATGTATTGAGGAGAAGTACGATGTCGATGGCCGATCGTGATGGCGTGATCTGGTTGGATGGGGAAATGGTGCCCTGGCGCGAGGCCAAGGTGCATGTGCTCACTCACACCCTGCATTATGGCATGGGCGTATTCGAGGGCGTGCGCGCCTACAAGACCGATAAAGGCACGGCGATCTTTCGTCTGGATGCGCACACCGACCGCTTGTTCCGCTCCGCGCACATCCTGATGATGCCGATGCCCTGGGACAAGGCGACCATCAACGAGGCGCAACGCGCCGTGGTGCGCGAGAACAAACTGGAATCGGCGTACATCCGCCCGATGTGTTTTTACGGCTCCGAAGGCATGGGCCTGCGCGCCGACAATCTGAAAGTGCATTGCATGGTTGCCGCCTGGACCTGGGGTTCCTACCTTGGCGCCGAGAACATGGAGCGCGGCATCCGCATCAAGACTTCGTCGTTCACACGCCATCACGTGAACATCACTATGTGCAAGGCCAAGGCCAACGGCAATTACATGAACTCCATGCTGGCCCTGCGCGAGGCCATGACCGACGGTTATGACGAGGCGATGTTGCTGGATAATGAAGGCTATGTGGCGGAGGGTTCCGGCGAGAACATCTTCATTGTGCGCAACGGTGTGATCTACACGCCGGATCTGACCTCGGCACTCGATGGCATCACCCGCGATACGCTGTTTACCCTGGCAGATGAGGCAGGTATCAAGGTGAAAGAGAAGCGCATCACTCGCGACGAAGTGTATATCGCCGATGAGGCCTTCTTCTCCGGCACAGCCGCTGAAGTGACACCGATTCGCGAAGTGGATGGCCGTATGATTGGCAATGGCACGCGCGGGCCGATCACAACAAAATTGCAGGCGACCTATTTCGATCTGGTGCATGGCCGACATGCCAAACACCCGGAGTGGTTGACGTTAATATAAAGGTCTAGGTGCTAGGTGCTAGGACCGAGGAAAACCTGCTTCTATACCTCGGCCCTAGCATCTCGGTCCTCGTCCCTTTTGTAGGAGCAAGCTTATGACCAATCCCAATACTGCTGCAGTGGCGGGTAGTGCAACCTATAGCGAACCGAATGCCCAAAACCGTTATGAAGTGACACTTGCAGATCTGCCGCTGCATTGCCCGCTGGACAGCATGAGCCTGTGGAATTCCCATCCGCGCGTTTATCTCGCCATCGAAGCGACCGGTGAGGCCAAGTGTCCGTATTGCGGCGCGGATTACGTGTTGAAAGACAGGAGTTAGGTTCTAAGTGCTAGGGACCAGGGACCAGGAAAACTCCGACCACTTGCCAGTGTTTACAATGAACCTGAAAAAATCATTTCAGCCACGGAAACACACGGAAGACGCTGAAACACAGTGCCTTCCGGGAGCGACTATTCACCACCTTGCAGGTGATGGCGGTGCCGGCGTGAAGCTTATGGTCTTGTCCGAAAAAATAGGGGTCAGAGACGAATTAAGTGCTGCCTGTGGAATCGATAGGTCACGGCGGTTGAATTCGTCTCTGACCCCTATTTTTTCGTGGCAATTCCGGTTTATAGGATGAATTCTCCTAGACCCTCATCCCTAGACTCTCGGCCCTTAGTTATCTGGCGCTTCTTCGACGGTAAACCTGGCCACGAAAATCAGACTGCCGGTTTGGTGCAGGCCTTGCAGACGCACCGCACTGTTGAACTGCATGATATCGCAGCACCAAACGGCATTGCTTCCACCGCTGCGTGGATGCTGTGGTGGTTCCCCTGG
>JBGSOE010000493.1:0-13003 GCA_041739295.1 Thiohalobacterales bacterium
GATAACCCCCTCTCCCGCCGGGGCGGGAGAGGGTTGGGGAGAGGGTGGCGAAGTTCTCATGTCGAGCCTATCTATGTCATGCCAGCATGTAATGCTCAATAATCCTAAAAAAATCATTTGCCACGGAAACACACAGAAGACACTGAAACTCAGTACATTCCTGGAGCGACTATTCACCATCTTGCGAGTGATGGCGGCGCCGGCGTGAAACTTATGATCTTCTCCGGGTTTTTCCGTGTGATTCCGTGGCAAATGCGGTTTATAGGATATTTCAGATGCCGCCAGTATTCACCGATCTGTCATCTCATGGACATCTGCCTGCAATGCACCTCAGTCAATCTGTGCCGAGCCAGCAGCACGGCGTCGATCGGGAACGAGGAGCCTAGACATGTTGGACCATATCCTGGCCTGTGCACAGGCATTTGAACGCGAACACCGTGAACGGCCGAATGTGGTGTTTATCAATCCCGAACACCATAAAGCGCTGCTTAGTCTCTACCCCGCCCTGTTTGAACGAGATCCCCAAGTGCAGCTCGGACTGCGCCTGGTCATCATACCCAGCAGCGAACTGACCCATCCGCAGGCAGCCTATGTTGCCGCGTATTCAGCCTGCGCCTGAAGGCATATTCAGAGCGCCGAACAACGTGGCACAGCCCACGGTTTCCAGTGCGTGCCCGCAACGATTACATTAACTCCCGAATGACAAACAGATAGCCAATCCAACCCAACAGCCCGATGATGGCAGTGTGGTGCATGCGGATGAACAGCCGGGAACGGATCCCAAGCAGATGACGATCCCTCGAACCTAGTGCAAACAGCATACTGACATCTCCGAAAATTCTGTGAGACTCAGCAAAGGCAAGTTCTATGCCGGACCAAAAGGGCGTGCCCGTAGCCAGGGCTGGCCCGGCGTCTGCCTGTCCTCAGTAACAGCGCTACATAACCTAACATCCTGATTCGGCTTGCCTCCTCATCATGCCCGCGGACCAGACAGACAGGTCCATGCAGGGTGCGACCTCGGCGGATACCCAACGCCGGCGTGACGGTAATGGGAAAGAACCAAACGCGATGCGTTGAATCCCTGACGCTATGGCGCTCGCGCGTCGGGCCGACCGGGGACTGACTACGATGTTGAAAAGCGGCATGCCCTGTGTGTCGTGCCCCTGGCCTGTATCATTAGTCCGCCAGATACAACCAGGAAACGACCGGGGACAGACCGCCCCTCCAAACGGCGCGAGTAACTCAGCCCAATCAAATCACTCGGCAATAAATACATGAAGCAGAATCTTTCAGCAGGTGTTTTATGGCTGGCCGCACTGCTGATGGGCTTCTCACCCATCGGACTCGCTCGAACATTCGACGATGACGCAGAGCAGGTCTCCGAATTCCATTTCGTACAGACGGATGCTTTCGACTTCGCCAAAGTCATGCCCGCACCGCCAGCGCCAGGATCATTAGCCGATCAGGCGGATCTAAACGTCGTACTGCAAGTGCAGGCCTGGCGCACGCCGGAGCAGGTTGCCTGGGCCAAGCGCACCAATATCGGCGATCTATTCGACTTCGCTGATATCCTTGGCGAGTGGTTCACGGAAGAGGAACTCCCGGTAACGGCAGCCCTTCTGGAGGACGTCGATTCCGACTTGTATGAGGGAATCCGCGCAAGCAAGGACTTCTTCGCGCGGCCGCGCCCATTTATCGCCGATGCCCGCGTACAGCCTTGCTTAAAGCGCTTTAAAACAGCGTCTTATCCAAGCGGTCACACCGTGAGTTTCTTCGTCGAGGCGGGCGTACTTGCTGAGATCTTCCCGGATAAACGCGCTGAACTGTTCGAATTTGCGCAGAGTATGGCCTGGGGACGCGTGATCGGCGGCGTTCACTACCCGACGGATTTGATTGGAGGCCGAATATTCGCCGCGGCAATCGTAGAAGAACTGAAAAAAAGCGCAGTATTTCGCGCGGAACTCGAGAAGAGCCGTGTTGAAATCATGGCGATGGTGAAAACTAAAAGCGGGTATCCTTGGTCAGATTAATATTCTGTCCCGGTTATTGAACCTATTGATCATTACTAATCGGGATGACACAAACTCCTCTCTCCCTAACCCTCTCCCCGCAAGCGGGGAGAGGGGATAACCCCCTCTCCCGCCTGGGCGGGAGAGGGTTGGGGAGAGGGTGGCGAAGTTCTCAAGCCGAGCCTATCTATGTCATGCCATCATGTAATGCTCAATAAATACACCGTACATAACCGAGCATTTACGCTTCCAAATAGTAGTTATTAGAGAATAGCGAGGCAGCATGGAACTAAAAACGTCTGACGAGCATGAGCAACTTGCCATCGAATGGCAGCATCTTATGATCGCGATACTCAAGGAAAAGCTGAATAAATTCTCTGTCGAAGACGACCTCGCAAAAGAGATCGTCGGAGAATTCGTGTTCGATTTTGCAATGCTGCATGACCAAGGAGAGATCACAGTCAACGGGGAATCCTATAACCCGCGGATAGTCTTTGATGATTTCAACGGCAATCTAATTTCTTCAGAAGAAGAAAGTAATCTGCACGTCTATGCTTTTGGGAGTACAAGTGACGCTTATAGCCAGTAAACTTCAAACACGTTTTTCGACTGCGTCCGCAAAATAAGCGTGCGCCTCTCGATTCAATATTTAAGACCTCTGGACGGACAGTCCATGAACATCACACCTTTCCAGGCTCTGGACTGCCCGCTGGACGGCGCCGCTTTGCACCGCGAGGGTACTGCATGGCGCTGCGCCAGCGGCCACAGTTTCGACATTGCCCGCCAGGGCTATACCAACTTGCTGCCGGTACAGAACAAGCGCTCGCGCGATCCGGGTGACAGCAAGGCAATGGTCGCGGCGCGACAACGCTTTCTTAATGCCGGTTTTTACCAGCCGATTGCCGCTGCGGTAACTCAGGCAGTACTGGCGGACCTGTCACCCACTGCGATTTCCAGCTGCCTCGATGCCGGCTGCGGTGAGGGCTATTACCTGCGCCAGCTGGCAGCTTCGATTGATAGTGAACAAACACTGGCACTGCTGGGGCTGGATATTTCCAAGTGGGCCGTTCTGTCCGCCGCGAAGCAGGACAAGCGACCCAACTGGGTGGTGGGCAGCAATGCCAACCTGCCGGTGCAGTCTGCCACGCTTGATCGGGTGCTGTGCATTTTCGGCTTCCCCGTCTATGGCGAGTTTGCGCGCGCGCTTAAGCCGGACGGCCAGCTGCTGCAGGTCGATCCCGGGCCGGATCATCTGCGCGAACTGCGCGAAATCATCTACCCTACGCTAAAGCCACCACGCATGGACGACAGGCAGACGGAAGGCTTTATTAACCTGTCCACCGAAACGATCCGCTATTCCCTGGATCTCACCGGCGCGGAACAGATTGCCGATTTGCTGGCGATGACACCACATCTTTATCGCGCCAGCGCCGAAGGACGTGCGAAGGCTGCGGCGCTGACGGCGCTGTCGGTAACTGTGGATGTACGTCTGTCGCGTTTTGGACTCAATCAGGCTAGGCTCGACCAATCTCAGCAGTAGCACTCAACCAAAGGCGATAGCGGTTTCAACCGAATTTGAGCCTTTCGGATAGGAGAAACGCAATGCACCGGTTGTTACCGTTGATCTGCTTGTTTGTCGCAGGGACAAATCTATCCTTTGCGCATGATGCGCAACTGCCGTCTTCCATCGAGCACTCCCCTCTGGATCAGGTCAGCAAACGCATTTATGTTGTTCACGGAAGTCAGGAACTGCCCAATCCAAAAAATCGCGGGTTCATGAATAACCCCGCGGTTGTCCTGACGGAGCATGGCGTCATCATTGTTGATCCTGGCAGCAGCGCAGAAATTGGCAAGCAGCTGCTGATAAAGGTACGTGAAGTTTCAGACCAGCCGGTTATCGCGGTATTCAACACCCATGTACACGGTGATCACTGGCTTGGAAACCATGGAGTCCGTGAGATCTATCCCGATGTACCAATCTACGCCCACCGGCGCATGATCGAGCGCGTCAACGCCGGAGAGGGTGAAGACTGGATCAAGCTATTCATGGGAATGACCGAGGGAGCTGTGGATGGCACTAAGGCAGCAGGTCCGAACATCGGCCTCAATGGCGATGAGGAACTGGTGTTGGATGGTGTAACACTGAAGATTCATCACACCGGTCATGCACATACCGATAGTGATCTTATGATCGAAGTTGTCGATGACAAGGGATTGTTCTTTGGCGACATTGTGGCGGCTATGCGTGTTCCAAATTCAGATGTGCCACAGGATGCCAGTTTCAAAGGGTCGATCATTGCCATTAAAGCTATGCTAAATAGGCCAATCGATGTTTATATTCCTGGTCACGGTCACAGCGGTGGCCGTGAAGTGCCTGAGGCTTCTCTGCGTTTCCTGGAAGATCTATATTCCTCGGTAACGAAATATTACGACCAAGGCCTCGAAAGTTACGAAATGAAAGACAAAGTCATTAATGACCTGGAACAGTATCAAGACTGGAACAACTTTAGCGAATTGGGCCGGGTCATTAATTCTGTTTTCCAGGAAGTTGAACGCGAGAATTTTTAGAACGGCAGTCTGATCGGCTAATACGTCGTGTGAGCCTGACGATGCTATAAGATGCCCCACACAACCCAGATGTTTTGTGTACGGGGCGCAGTTGTAGGTAGAAACATAAAATAATGCAACACGAGCGCAACATTTCGCTCACAACACTTGCGATGATTGCCTTCGCTGGTAATTCATTGCTCTGCCGGGTCGCGCTCACGCATACCACCATTGATCCCGGCAGTTTCACGACCATTCGTTTGATCTCCGGCGCAGTCATGCTTTGGGTTGTCGTACAGCTGAGTCACGGCACACGTAGCGGAAATGGTAATTGGCTGTCGGCTATTGCGCTGTTTATGTATGCCGCCGGCTTTTCTTTCGCTTATGCAAGCCTGCCCGCTGCGACCGGTGCGTTACTGCTGTTTGGTGCCGTACAGGCCACCATGATCAGCCATGGCATTTTGAAGGGTGAGCGCTTGCTACTGCCACAGATCGCCGGCCTTATTCTCGCATCCGCTGGGCTCGTTGGCCTGTTATTACCAGGACTGTCTGCGCCGCCGCTTTACGGCGCGCTGTTGATGTTGGGCGCTGGCGTTGCCTGGGGTGTCTATTCCATACGCGGGAAAGGTGCAGGGAACCCCACTCGTGTCACAGCGGGTAATTTTCTGCGCGCTGCGCCCATCTCGGTAATATTAAGCTTCGTCATGCAGAATGACATTTCACTGGATACCGCCGGAGTCTGGTATGCGGTCGCAGCGGGCGCACTAACGTCCGGAATCGGCTACGCGCTCTGGTACGCAGCGCTCCCTGCCTTGAAATCAACCAGTGCGGCGTCGGTACAATTAAGTGTTCCCGTCATCGCTGCCGTGGGTGGTATTGTGTTCCTCGGCGAGGCCATCACTTTGCGGCTAATACTCGCCTCAATGGCCATACTCGGCGGTATTGCGTTGGTCATACTTGAGAGGCGCAAACCGGTATCACCCGAACAATTAAAAGGAATCCCATGGCTGCCTGGCTTCCCTTACTCAAAGCATCTCTTCCCTACATCACGCAAATTGTCACGGCTGCGATACCGGCATTCACCTCGAAATCCTCCGCCGACAAACCCGCAGAGGTTATTCCGACACAGATTGCGGAACTCCAGTCCGCGGTAACGCAGAATGCGGAAGCTGTGAAGGCGTTGGCGACGCAGTTGAAGGGCACCATCGAAGGCATCGATACCGGTGCAGCAAAACTCGAACAGGAAATCAAAGCGCTCAAGCGGCTTGCACGGATTGCAATCGCACTGGCCATACTGGCTTTCTCCATTGCCATCTGGGTCTTGCTCAGTAAGGCAGGAGGATGATCGACATCGAAGGCGATATTCAAGGCACTGATGATGGTATGCCACTCGTTTCGGGTCACAACCCGGCCAGTGACATTTAATGCTCAATAGAAGGGGAAGAATTGTGCTCCGACCCGAATGGCGCTTACTTAAGCCTATCCATATCCGATGTAGGGCGGGTTAGGCGCGTTGTTTGCGCCGTAACCCGCCAAGCGTGCCGTTAGGCACACCTTAACAACGGCGTTGGGTTGCTGCGCAACGCCTGTCGGGTTACGCAAACTGCCCCAACCCGACCTACATTGAACGTAAGTAAGGGCCATTCTGCTCCGACCCTGAGAATCGTGACGCCTATTATTTGTCTCCCAGGGGCCGGTCACCCTCGTCACCGTCTCTCCTCTGCCCTAGGGATTTAACGATATGCAGGGACCAGCCTGACCCGCCAGGGTTTGGGCTCAGGCCCTGACCTGTTAGACTTGGCGGCCCGAACCATCAGCGCCACGATACACATGACTTCATTTGAAGAACTCCTGAAAAGCCGCATCCTCATCCTGGACGGGGCCATGGGCACCATGATCCAGCGCTATAAGCTGGAAGAGGCCGATTATCGCGGCGAGCGATTCAAAGATTGGCCTAGCGATCTCAAGGGTAACAACGACTTACTGTCGCTGACCCAGCCGAAGATTATCGGTGATATTCACCGTGCCTATCTGGAGGCAGGGGCCGACATCGTCGAGACCAACACCTTCAACTCGACGGCCATTTCGATGGCCGACTATCAGCAGCAGGATCTGGTCTACGAGCTGAACTTTGAATCCGCGAAGCTCGCGCGTGCCGCAGCGGATGCGTTTTCCACGTCCGACAAGCCGCGTTTCGTGGCCGGCGTGCTTGGCCCTACCAATCGAACCGCTTCGCTGTCACCGGATGTTAACAACCCGGGCTTCCGCAATGTCAGTTTCGATGCATTACGTGAAACCTATTATGAAGCCACCAAGGCACTGATCGACGGCGGCGCCGACATCATCCTGGTCGAAACCATATTCGATACGCTGAATGCCAAGGCTGCGGTATTCGCGGTCGAGAGTTATTTCGAAGACACGGGCAAACGTTTGCCGGTCATGATCTCAGGCACCATCACCGATGCCTCAGGCCGCACCCTGTCCGGCCAGACTGTCGAGGCATTCTACAATTCAATGCGCCATGCGCGGCCTGTATCAATCGGCTTCAACTGTGCCTTGGGCGCCAAGCAATTGCGCGAGCACATCGATGAACTGGCCGGCATGGCCGACTGTGGCGTGAACGCGCACCCCAACGCCGGTCTGCCCAATGAATTCGGCGAGTATGACGAATCGCCCGAGGCCATGGCGAAGGAAATCGCCGAGTGGGCGCAGTCAGGTTTTCTGAACATCATCGGTGGCTGCTGCGGCACCACTCCAGCGCACATCAAGGCGATTGCAGACGCGGTTGCACCCTACCCGCCGCGCAAAATTCCCAAACACGACCACACGCTGCGGCTGGCCGGTTTAGAACCTTGCAACATCCGTGCGGATTCATTGTTCGTGAATGTCGGCGAACGCACCAACGTCACCGGCTCGGCCCTGTTCAAGAAAATGATATTGAACGGTGAGTACGACAAGGCGCTGGTGGTCGCGCGTCAGCAGGTCGAAAACGGCGCGCAGGTCATCGACATCAACATGGATGAAGGCATGCTTGACGGCAAGGAGGCCATGGTCACTTTCCTGAATCTGATCGCCTCGGAGCCGGATATTTCGCGCGTGCCGATCATGATCGACTCGTCCAAGTGGGAGATTCTCGAAGCCGGCCTTAAGTGCATTCAGGGCAAAGGCATCGTCAATTCCATTTCCATGAAGGAAGGCGAGGCCAAGTTCATTGAGCATGCCAAGCTGTGCCGCAAATACGGTGCAGCGGTCATCGTCATGGCCTTTGATGAAGACGGCCAGGCGGATACTCAGACACGCAAGGTTGAAATCTGCACCCGCGCCTACAAAATCCTCACTGAACAGGTTGGCTTCCCGGCCGAAGACATTATCTTCGACCCGAACATCTTCGCTATTGCCACCGGCATTGAGGAACACAACAACTACGGCGTCGACTTTATCGAAGCGACCCGTATTATCAAACAGACTTTGCCGCACGCCAGCATCTCCGGTGGCGTTTCGAACGTGTCGTTCTCATTCCGGGGCAACAACCCGGTGCGCGAGGCGATCCACGCCGTGTTCCTGTATCACGCCATCAAGGCCGGCATGGACATGGGCATCGTCAATGCGGGACAGCTCGCGATCTATGAAGAGATTCCCGCCGATCTGCGTGAGCGCGTCGAAGATGTCGTGCTTAACCGTCGCGCGGATTCCACCGAACGTCTGCTGGAAGTCGCCGCTCAATATAAAGGTGACGGTAGTAGCATCGAAAAGAAAGAAGACCTCGCCTGGCGCGAACTGCCGGTCACCAAGCGCCTCGAACACGCACTGGTCAAAGGTATTGATGCCTTCGTCGAGGTCGATACCGAGGAATGCCGCCACCAGTTCGAGCGTCCGATCCAGGTGATCGAAGGCCCGCTGATGGATGGCATGAACGTCGTCGGCGATCTGTTCGGTGCCGGTAAGATGTTCCTGCCACAGGTGGTCAAATCCGCGCGCGTCATGAAGAAGGCTGTCGCCTATCTGCTGCCTTACATCGAGGCTGAGAAAGACGTGAACTCCCGGGCCAAGGGCAAGATTCTGATGGCCACGGTTAAAGGCGATGTACACGATATCGGCAAAAACATCGTCGGTGTGGTGCTGCAATGCAACAATTTCGAGGTCATTGATCTCGGCGTGATGGTATCGGCGCAGAAGATTCTCGACACCGCCAAGGCCGAGCGGGTCGACATCATTGGACTGTCGGGTTTGATCACGCCATCGCTGGATGAGATGGCGCATGTCGCCAAGGAAATGCAGCGCCTGGGATTCACAGTACCGCTATTGATCGGCGGGGCGACTACCTCGCGGGTACACACGGCAGTCAAGATTGAACCCAATTACACCGGCACGACGGTGTACGTGAAAGACGCCTCACGTGCAGTGGGCGTCGCGCAGAATCTGGTCAGCGACGCAAACGCGACCGACTATATCGCCAAAGTGAAGGCCGAATATAGCCAAGTCCGCGAAATGCACAAGGGCAAGGTACGCAAGACCGACTGGCTTACGCTGGAGGCCGCGCGCGCCAATAAGCAACAAATTGAATGGTCCGGTTACGAGCCGCCCACGCCCAAATTACCCGGCATCAAGGTGTTCGAAAATTATTCGCTCAACGATATCGCCAAGTACATCGATTGGACGCCGTTCTTCAAGACCTGGGAACTCGCCGGCAGCTATCCGAAGATCCTCAAGGACAGCGTGGTCGGTGTGCATGCGCGCACACTGTTCGATGATGCGCAATCCATGCTCAAAGATATTATCGACAACGATTGGTTACAGGCGCGCGCCGTGTTCGGTCTGTTCCCGGCCAATCAGGTAAATGATGACGATATAGAACTCTATACCGATGAAACACGCAGCGAAGTGCTGATGACACTGCATCACCTACGGCAACAGAATCAGAAGCCACCGGGCCGTCCAAACCGTTGCCTGGCGGATTTCGTTGCGCCCAAAGACACAGGGCTGAATGATTATATCGGTGCGTTCGCGGTGACTACCGGTCTCGGCATCGACGAGCATGTTCAGCGTTTCGAAGCGGACCACGACGACTATCATGCGATTATGCTCAAAGCACTAGCCGATCGGTTGGCCGAAGCCTTTGCCGAACTCCTGCACGAACGCGTGCGCAAGGAGTTTTGGGGTTATGCAGCAGATGAACGGTTCAGCAACGATGACCTGGTCAAGGAAGCCTATAAAGGCATCCGCCCCGCACCGGGATATCCAGCCTGCCCCGACCATACCGAGAAGGCGCTGATGTGGGCCTTGATCGATCCGCTGAAAAACGCTGGTATCGAGATCACTGAATCCTTTGCTATGTGGCCGGCGGCGGCCGTCAGCGGTTGGTACTTCAGTCATCCTGATTCGCAGTATTTCGGGCTTGGCAAAATCAACCGTGATCAAGTCGAAGACTACGCTGCGCGCAAAGGCATGACATTCGCCGATGCCGAACGTTGGCTGGCACCTAATCTGGGCTATGACCCAGACGAATAACCGGTCGTAAAACCCTCTACCGGCAGCACCTGGAAATACTCCCATCATAACTGCACGGCGGCATTCGCCGCCGTGCAGACCCTGCCTTACCTCAGGCCGCGCCCCTCAAGCGCTGCTCTTCCGACTTGGCATCCCGCCGCATTCCCGGCAGTTGCTTGAGCAGCAACGAACCGGCCCGCATCGCACTTGGTACACGAATTCCCATCAATTGCAGCACCGTTGGCGCCACGTTCGCCAGGCTACCCGCGCAGGACAGCTGCCAATTATCCTGATCGACAATCAGACAGGGGACTGGATAGGTGGTGTGTTGGGTGTGCGGTTCGCCGGTCATGGGATCGATCATTTCCTCGCAGTTGCCATGATCAGCGGTGAGCAACACTGAATAGCCACCGTTGGTAGCTGCGTTCAGCACCCGACCGACCTCGCGATCCAGGGCCTCGATGGCCTGGATGACCGCGTGCGGTACGGCGGTGTGGCCAACCATGTCACCGTTGGCGAAGTTCACGACGATCAATGCGTGGCGTCCCTGACTGATTGCACCAATAACGGCATCGGCGACTTTCGCTGCACTCATCTGCGGCATCATGTCGTAGGTTGCCACCTTGGGCGATGGGATCATCAACTGCGTCTCGCCGCTGTAGGGAACCGTGCGACCACCATTGAAAAAATAGGTCACATGCGGGTATTTTTCTGTCTCTGCACAGTGAAATTGCGCAAGCCCCAGTTCGCTGATGGTCTGACCAAGTGTGACTGCCGGCTGTTCAGGCGCAAAGGCATACGCCAGATGCTGACTGCGGTCATAGGGCATCATGCAGGTGACAGCAGCCAGTGGTGCCCCGCCGCGGTCGAATCCCGAGAAGTCCGGCTGACTCAGCGCCGCGACCAGTTGGCGCGGCCGGTCTTTACGGAAGTTGAAGAAGATGACCGGATCATCCTGTTCAATAGCTTCGAAGGGCGGCAACAGGATCGGCCGGATGAATTCATCATTATCGCCGGCGGCATAGGCGCTGCGGATCGCGGTCGCCGCGGATTGCGCGTGTTGACCCTTGCCAAGCAGCAACGCACGCCAGGCCAATTCCGTGCGCTCCCAGCGTTTGTCGCGGTCCATACCGTAATAGCGCCCCATCACACTGGCGATGGCACCGCCCGCCTCATGCAGTTTCGATTCCACGGAGGGTAAATAATTCAGCGCTGACTGGGGTGCGGTGTCGCGACCATCGGTGATCATGTGCAACAAGATGCGAACGCCATATGGCTTGGCGAGTTCGATGAGTGCCAGCAGATGATCGATATGGCTGTGCACGCCGCCGTCGGACACCAGCCCGATCAGATGCAGCGGCCGCTGGCGATGAACCGCAGCGCAGACCGCATGTGTCAGCGCCGGATTCTCATAAAATTCTTCGCTTTCGATCGCCGCATTGATACTGACGATGTCTTGTCGAATGACGTCACCCGCACCAAGGGTCAGATGCCCGACTTCAGAGTTGCCCATCTGACCGTCCGGCAAGCCGACCGCCGGTCCTGATGCGCTCAACAGCGTATGCGGGTAATGGGCAAACCAGTCATCAAGATTCGGCGTCGCGGCCTCGGCCACGCCATTGTTGGTCTTGCTGGGGTTGACGCCGACGCCGTCGAGAATGATCAAGACGACGGGGCGACGTGGGGTACCGGAGAGGGTTGGCATAGGCTCTGTTCATCCTCCGCCTGTTGCGACCGGGTGTAGATCGGCCGGGCTACCTCTCTATGTAAACAAACTGCGTGCCAACACGAACGACCTATACTGGATGACGCAACAGTCTGAATTCTGTGGCAGGAATATTTTCGCGCCAGGTTCTTGTGGCGTTACCAATGCACGCTTTGAGTGCCGATGCACCAAAGGTGATCAGCGCACGTCCAACGCGAGTAAATATCCTGCAGAAAAATTACTGATGAGGTTCCGGATGTGTTCTTGACGATAAGCCGTCGATAAATGCGTTCGGGGAGGCCATCGCCCCTGGATAGATTCGATATCATCAGCCGCGCGCATCGGCGCGCAGACTGGCACCTCTAAAAATTCAATCATGGCGATGATGGCAAGGCGCAACCTTGCGACTCGAAGCGAAGCGGAGAGAACGGCGCTAGCCGGCCCGAAGGGCGAGGTGCGTAACACCGAGTAAAAAGCGGAGTTTACAGGGAGTCTGCCGCTTCCCGGCCCCGCATTTTGAGCCCGGTTGCAACGCAGCCAGCGCGCCTTCAGTGAATTTCTAGAGGTGCCCTTTAGGGAATTACTCACCGATGGAAGTCGTTGCCTCAGCTACAATGCGGGCCAAGCTGGCAGGCTGCACCAGATGCAGATGCACACGCTCATCACCTGCCGCCAACCGTTGCCATTCCGCCTGCAATAATGCCTCGGTTGTCGCGTCAACGCTATCACTCAGAACAGCACGGAAGCGGTTGTAACCTTGCATATCACGGTCACGTCGCCCGGCGGTGAGGAGATCGCTGAGTTGCAAGTTTGCCGCTTTGAACTGAGCATGCTCCAACACATAGATCAGCAGACGTTCACCAATCACAAGGCGCAGGGTATAGGGCTGCTCTGACGTTGGCTGCTGCCGGCAACTGCGCTCGACATGATCGAACACCGTCTCCGGACAGGTACAGCCCAGCGTCGTGCGCACCAGATCCCGTATCGCCTGGTCAGCCCGCATAAGCATCAGCGGCAAAACTGCAAAATGGCATTGACCGCTTCACTAAACAGCAACCTCATCCGCCAGCGGCAACTCGAAATAAAAACAGCTCCCCTGTCCCTGTGTACTGGTGAATCCGATATGGCCCTGGTGGCGCTCAACTATTCCTTTGCTGATATTCAGACCCAGACCTGAGCCGTAGCTGCTGCGCTTGTCCGACGTATCGTCCTGGGTAAATTTCTCGAACACATGCGGCTTGTAGGCATCCGATAT
>JBGSOE010000498.1:0-3090 GCA_041739295.1 Thiohalobacterales bacterium
GTGATTCTGTGGCAAATGCGGTTTATAGGTTCAATGTAGGTCGGGTTAGCGCAGTTTGCGTAACCCGACAGGCGTTGCGCAGCAACCCAACGCTTTTGTAAAGGTGTGCCTGACGGCACGCTTGGCGGGTTACGGCGCAAACAACGCGCCTAACCCGCCCTACATTTTACGTTCAACCTAGAAAATCATTTCAGCCGCGGAAACACACGGAAAACGCTGGAACGCAGTGCCTTCCTGGAGCGGCTATTCACCACTTTGCGGGTGATTACGCTGCCGGCGTGAAGCTTATGATCTTGTCCGTGTTTTTCAGTGTGATTCTGTGGCAAATGCGGTTTATTCAGAATTACTGGGCGTCTGTACAGACAGCCCCTTTTCCCTGCCCACGCCATCCGCTATCGTCGCACTATGACTGAAGAACACTGCATAGTGTTATGTACGGTACCGGACGCCGCGACAGGCGAGCAGTTGGCGCAAAGCCTGGTCGAGGCGAAATTGGCCGCGTGCGTGAATCTGCTGCCTGCAGTCACATCCATTTATCGCTGGCAGGGTAAACTCCAGAAAGACGTAGAATGCCTGTTGTTTATCAAGACCCGCCGCGATCGTTTTGCGTCCTTGTGCGAGACCCTGCGCGAACTGCATCCCTATGAACTTCCTGAAATCATTGCAGTCCCATTGATTGATGGCCTGCCTGCCTATTTAAGCTGGCTCGACCAAAACCTGGAACCCTCCCCATGACCCGAATTTCCCACCGTTGGTTCACTTCCGTTTTGGCCTTGTGGTTGACACTGCCTGGTCTGGCCGCAGCCCTGTGGCAAGAAGATGAACTCCTGGAGCCGGACGCCGCCTTCGCATTTTCAGCGACGACCGAGAAATCAGACCGCCTCAGTGTGCAGTGGAAGATTGCCGAAGGTTATTACCTGTACCGCAGCCGCATCCAACTGCGCACGGACACGCCCGGCGTGCAGCTCGGTGAACCAAAATTCCCAGCCGGCAAAATCAAGGATGATGAGTTTTTTGGCAAGGTCGAAATCTATCGCGGCCCCATCGATATTGAAGTGCCTATCACCCATAACGCAGACGCGCCCGCTACGTTCAAATTGATAGCGGTTTCCCAAGGCTGTGCTGACCAGGGTGTTTGCTACCCACCCCATACTCAAACTGCTGAACTTAGTTTGCCCAGCACAGCGCCTGTCGTCACTGCCGTCGCGACCACCAGCAGCCCGCTCGACAAACTGACTAATCTCAGTCGTGAACTGGGCTTTAACAATGACGACAACGAATTCCTAGATCCGGATATCGCCTTCCGTCCCACTATTACTGCCTCAGAAGATGGTTCCAGCTTGGTCGTACGCTGGGACATTGAAGATGGCTATTATTTGTATCGCGATAAATTCCGCATTGCGCTAGACGCGGGTGAAGGCGTAACACTACAAGATGCGCAATTCCCAGCCGGCGAATTCAAGGAAGATGAAACCTTCGGTCGTGTCGAGGTATATCACCATCTGGTTGAGGCACGTGTTCCACTGAGCCGCAGCCAGACTGATGCGACATCACTCCGTATCAAACTCAGTTATCAAGGTTGCGCAGAGGCTGGCATCTGTTATCCGCCACAGAACAAAATAGAGGACGTGGAATTGCCGCCAGGTAGCGGCGCAAATGCGGAAACTGTCGCCGTCACCATACCTGAAACATCGACCCAACCTGCACCAATGCAGAATCTTTCCGACAGTTCTGCACCGGTCACGGAACAGGATCGGATCGCGCGTATTCTTACTGATAAACCACTGTGGCTCAGCATGCTGCTGTTCTTCGGACTCGGCATCGGCCTGTCAGTAACGCCCTGCGTGTTTCCGATGATCCCGATCCTGTCCAGCATCATCGTTGGCCAGGGTGAAGGTCTCACCACTCGACGCGCTTTCATACTCTCACTGGTCTACGTACTGGCGATGGCACTGACCTACACTGTCGCCGGAATCATCGCCGCATTGTTTGGTGAGAATCTGCAGGCCGCCTTCCAGAACCCCTGGATACTGAGCAGCTTCGCCGCTGTGTTCGTGCTGTTGGCACTCTCGATGTTTGGTTTCTACGACTTGCAGATGCCGGCCGCCCTGCAAAGCCGACTGAGCGCCTTGAGTAACCGCCAACAGGGTGGCACGCTGGTCGGCGTCGCCGTGATGGGTTTTCTATCTGCGCTAATCGTCGGCCCCTGTGTCGCAGCACCACTCGCCGCAGCGCTCCTGGTCATCGGACAGACCGGCGACACGGTTCTCGGTGGTTCAGCCCTGTTTGCCTTGAGTATGGGCATGGGTATGCCCTTGCTGGCCATCGGTACTGGCGCGGGTAAATTACTACCTCGGGCCGGTGGCTGGATGAATGCCGTCAAAGCCGTGTTCGGTGTACTGTTGCTTGCCGTCGCGATCTGGATGCTGGAACGCATCCTGCCGACTGCGGCATCCATGACCCTGTGGGCGGCGCTGCTTATCACCAGCGCGGTGTATATGGGTGCGCTGGAAAAGCTCGATGTAGACTCGACTGGTTGGCACAAACTCTGGAAGGGTGTTGGTCTGATCCTGTTAGTACAGGGCGTATTGGTATTGACGGGTGTCGCGGGAGGCAGCAGTGACGTACTGCAACCGTTACGTGGTGCTGCGTTTACGGGCAATGCATCGTCTACAACATCGAAAGATTCACTGAGCTTTCAGCGCATCATATCTGTTGGCGATCTCGATCAGGCGATTGCACAGGCCAATCGTCAAGGCAAGACCGTCATGTTGGATTTCTACGCCGACTGGTGCACCGAGTGTCATCGCATGGAGAAGAATACCTTCCAACATGCCGACGTGCTGCGCGCGCTTGGTAACACCGTAGCGCTGCAAGCCGATGTCACTGCCAACAACGACACCGACAAGGCCTTGCTGCAGCACTTCAAATTGATCGGCCCGCCGGCGATCTTGTTCTTTGATAACAGCGGCCAGGAATTGGGTCGGCATCGGGTGGTTGGGTACATGGACCCGGATAAGTTCACTGCACATGTGCAGCGGGCATTTGACAGGAATTAACCTAAGGAAACCCTGAATAATTCGTCATTCC
>JBGSOE010000078.1:0-2537 GCA_041739295.1 Thiohalobacterales bacterium
GAGGCTTCTTCCTGGTCAGCTTGGGTTTCTTGCTCCAGTTCGGTGACTCGCGCGTCATAACTGCGATAGGCGTCGGCCGCTTCGCGGGCGGCGTCGCCACCGGCGTCGAGCTTGTTCATCTGGTCGGCAAGATCACGCTTCTCGCGTTCCAACTCACTAATGCGCGCTTCGTATTTCTGGTAGGTGGCAGAGTCCTCCTGACTGGCATCTTCCAGTGACCCCGCCTCGGACATCTTGCTCAGTAACGCCTGGCGCTCACGCTCCAATTGACTGATGCGCGCCTCGTAACCCTGATAGGCCTCTGCGGCCTCTTTGGCGTCGCTTTGATTGGCCTTTTCTAAATCCGCCACGCGTGACTCATAGGCTGAATAGGTTTCGCCGGCCTGTTGTGCGGCATCCTGCAAAGTCTTGCTCTGCGCAGGCGTGCTAACGGGTTCACGTTTAGTATCGGGCATTACTGACGCGATCAGCAGAAACACCAGCGTGGTCACCGCGCCCAGTTTGGCTTTACCCAGATTGGATTCTTCGTTCCAATTGGTTCTGATCCAGTTGATGAGTCGTTCCATAATCTGCGCGCCTCCTAGTGACGGGTACTTATCGATTTTCACATCACCTGCGATGGGTTTTCACTTACTAGGCATTTGAATCAGGGTACACACAGGCAGCCGGCACACGCAAGCCACTGCAACGACTGAAGAGATTCTTAAATTTATGCACTGAATTCCGGCATTCACCGGCATGTCGAATTGACCAGAGCCTACCTAACAACCCTCGTGCATAGCCCAATCCGGCGCATAACCATGGGTGTAAAGCACTTCCACTTGAAGTGGAATTCCCTGCGCGGTTGCTAACGCGCTGATCTCGTCCAGATGTTCTGCGCGGAATCGATTCAACTCGGCTTCGGATAACTGATTGAGCAGGCCACGGAAACCGGCATACCAGAGAATATCCCACCATGCTTCGGCATCTGGCAGGTGATAACTCAGGTCGCGACGCTGTATCTGTATGTCCTCAAGACCGGCCGCTGCAAACAGGGCCTGATTGAGCGCTTCATCGCCCAGCCGTTTCCAACTTAGTGGCGGAACGATTACGCCATATTTCTCAATACGCGCCAAAAACAGGTCAACATTCGGCGCAAATGACGGACCTGCAAATCCGCAGATCAGCATCCGCCCACCAGGCTTCAGCTGCGCGACAATGCCGCGCAGACAGGTCGCCATATCCTCAACAAAGAAAAGCGCAAAGGAGGCCGTTGCACAATCGAATAGCGCCGCCGGGAATTCCAGTGCGGTCATATCCATGGTATGAAAAGCGACATTGCTTAGACCTTGCGCGGCAGCTTTCTCCCTAGCCTGTTGCAGCATGCCGTCCGACATATCGACGCCGGTCACCTGTCCATTTTCAAGACAGCGCGCCAATACCAGCGCAACCGCACCGGTGCCTGTCGCGACATCCAGCACATGCTCATCACCTATAAGCTCTAACTGTTCTACCAGATGCGCAGCACTGTCTTGGAAGAACCGCAGTGCCGGCCGGTCATAACCGGGCGCAACCGTATTAAAGGTTTGGCGGATAAATTCCTTGCGTTGTATTTCGTCCATGCGTTGTGATCTCTGTGTTATTTATCGACCGCAGGGCATCACATCAGCTTCGTGCCGGATTCATGCGTGATACGGCTAAGGAACCTCTGATTAATTGCTATGCTGTCATTCCAGCAAATACCGGGGTCCATGTAATTCAAAACACCGGATCCCGGCATTTTCTGGAATGACGAATTATTCAGGGGCCCCTGATACAGCCACCTCATGAATCACGCATCAGCAGGTTAATGACTGCATCTGCCGCCGAACCACTCGACTGCGGATTCTGACCAGTAATCAGTTTGCCATCGACCACAATGTTATCCGCCCAGTCCGCCGCCGGCACAAACTTCGCACCCTGTTCACGCAACCGACTTTCCAGCAGAAACGGCATGACTTTGTCGAGTTGCACAGCGCGCTCCTCGCTGTCGGTGAAGGCAGTGACTTTGCGTCCATGCACAAATGCCGTACCGTCGCGCAGCATCACACCCACCAGACATGCTGGGCCATGACATACCGAAGCGATCACCTTATCGGCCTCGGCGAATTCGCGCACCAGGCGCTGCACCTGCGGGTTGTCCGGCAGGTCGAACATAGTGCCATGGCCGCCTGGGAAAAAGATCGCGGCGAAATCCTGTGCATGCACGCCGACGTCCAGCTTGCGTGTCCCACACAAAGCAGCCTTGGCGAGTTCATTCGCCGCCGTAGGCTCATAGCCCTCCAAACTGCGCGCATCGATTGGTGTATCCCCACCACGTGGGCTGGCGACAATAACGGCATAACCTGCAGCGCGAAACTTCGTATAGGGCACGGCAAACTCCCCGAACCAGAGTCCGGTGAGATGCTCGGCGTCGATGCGGTCGTGACTGGTGACGACCATGAGGAGACTTTGCGGTGTGTTCATGATGGAATTACCCCTATGTTTGAATAACCTATTCGTAGGGTGTGGTGGGGGGG
>JBGSOE010000085.1:0-2442 GCA_041739295.1 Thiohalobacterales bacterium
CGGTCCGCTACGCTCACCGGCACCCTACATTTACCCGGAGAGAATTGGCATGAACCAACGGCTGCTGCTCAACCTACTCATGCTCATCGCAGTACTCGGCCTCGTCGCGCTGGCCATCTACAAACCAGGCATCGAGGCGCCGACAGAAAGCGCGCCGCTCACCACACTCAACCATGAACAGATCAACCGCATCGACATCACTCGCAGCGATGACGCCGTCAGTCTGGAACGGCGCGACAATGGCTGGTGGGTAACCGGCGACAATCCGGTGCCCGCCGACCAGAATCAAGTGGATTCATTACTAGGCTTAACCAGCCTCAGACCAATACGCAGTTATGCCTCCTCCGAACTCGATTCGACACAGCTGCATTTGGAGCCCGCGCTAACGACCCTGCGTCTCAATGACACCGAGCTGCGTTTTGGCGACACCGAGCCTTTGGACAATATGCGCTACGTGCGCGTGGGTGATCGTATCAGCCTGATCAACGATAATTTCCAACATATTCTGCAAGGCTCGCGCACACAGCTCGCCAGTCGCAAACTGCTGCCGGATAGTGCGGACATCGTCGGCGTCACACTGCCCAATCTGAAACTATCCAAATCCGAAACAGGCAGCTGGCATATCGAACCTGAGCCAGAGCGTATCTCTGCCGATGCCGCACCGAAACTGGTCACGGCCTGGACAACGTCCAGCGCTCTTTGGATAGGCAATTACAAGACATCAGAAAACAGCACGCCAGTGCTCATCGACTTGGCGAACGGTGAACATATTCAGTTCGAACTACGCCAGAATGGCAACGAGACCGTACTGGCGCGTCCCGACTTCGGACTGCAATACAACCTCATGGAAGGTAGCGCAAAGGCGCTGTTTGAATTGGAACACCCAGCTGACGAATCAGCTGCAGAGCCAGCGCCCACAGAGGCATCTGAATAAATACCATCAGGAAAAGCAAAAAGGCCCACTCAGAGCAACTCCAACTCCAACGGAATCTCCGCCTTGATATCCAGTATGCGGCGCAGATCGTAGAGCGCACCCTGCAGACCTTCTTCGATGGTCGGATGGTAAAACGGCATCTTCAATAAATCCGTGACGCTGAGCTCCTGCTGAATACACCAGGCCAGCAGATGACCCAGATGTTCACCCTTCGGTGCGATCATTGCCGCGCCTAACAAGCGGCCATCGGCCTTGCGCGCATACACACGCAGCAGACCTTTGTTTTTCGCCATCACCAAGGCGCGGCCGAGCGGGCCGAACTTCATCTCGCCGACCGCAATGTCTTTTTCTTTGAGCGTATCCCAGGCCGCACCAACACTGACAATGTTGGGATCGCAGAAGGTGATCGCGAGCGGAACCTTGCGCTTAAAGGCAACGATGGGTTCGTGCGTGGCGTTGTAGGCCGCCATGCGACCTTCCAGATTTGCTTCGTGCAGAATCGGACGATCGGCGTTCACATCACCGGCGATGAAAATAGGGAACTGGCCGATCTGCATGGTATTCAGATCGTAATCGGGTACCCCGCGGGCATTGAAGCGCACGCCGATACCGTCCAAACCCAGGTCGCAGAGATTCGGACGCCGCCCCATACAGACCAGTATCTGCTCGACAACCACACTATTGTCACCGGCAGTCACGCGTAACCTAGCGTCGGATTCCTCGGTAATCTCAGCGGCCTGCCCCAGCCACAGAGGGAATTCCTTGCCGATAATCTCGATGGCCGCCGCATTCACCAACGGATCGCGCAAGCCACCGATAGTCGTCGCCATATCGATGCCGGTCACCTTAATACCCAGGCGATGCAGCGTTTGCCCAAGCTCCAGACCAATCACACCCAGGCCGATCACCGCCATACTTGCCGGCAGATTTTCCTGCTCGAAAAAATTGTCCGTGGTCAATACGCGGTCACCAAATACTTCCCAGGCACGCGGAACGATGGGTTTAGAGCCAGTGGCGAGGATGATTTTTTCGGCGCGGATCTGTTGCGCCCCGACCTGCAATAGCGTTGGCTCAAGAAAGCAGGCGTTCTCGGCCATGAACATAGCTTCGTCCATCTGATCGATACTGGTGGCTAACACCTGCTCAACAAACACGTCGCGCAAATCGCGCACATGCCCCATCGAGGCCGGAATATCCGCCGACAGGCCCTCACCACCCTCGATGCCTTCGCGCTTGAACACAGTACGCCGATGCAAATCCTCAGCCACCTGGATCGCCGCCTTCGACGGCATGCAACCAACCCGTGCACAGGTGGTACCGAGTTCCCCGCCGTCGATCAGGACGACATTGTCGGTATAACGGCGCACCGTTGCAGTAGCAGTGAGACCGGCGCTGCCGGCGCCGATAATGGCGACATCAACCTTGCGTTCCATGTGTACCTGCCTTTCTGTATCCAAAACAACTAAGAGAAACCCTGTTTGAACCGCCAAGGCGCCAAGGACGCCAAG
>JBGSOE010000094.1:0-2001 GCA_041739295.1 Thiohalobacterales bacterium
CTTTGTGGCAACCTGGTACCAGCCATCGGCTTCGATGAGTTTAATTGCGTCACGTACTTTCACAGTTGAATTTTAACATAGAAGCATCCACTGTTCCATTTGATTGATTCGCTGAGCGCGGCGAGAGGCGGTGTAATCAGCCGCGCGCCCAGACACAGTACTGCGATGAAGGAGCCGGGTTGTTTGGCGTGGTGAGACCCCGTGCCCAAACATGCTTGCCCTGGCAATAACGGGTTGCCCTTGAACGTAGTCCGGTGTTAGCGGCTGTTCATCCCTTCGTTCGTATGATAAAGTTGTGCGCAATAATGCTGTCACAATTTCAGATAGGAGCTACAGACATGAGAAAACTTATCGTTGCTGAGTTCATTACTTTAGATGGCGTGATTCAGGCGCCGGGCGGCGCCGACGAAGATACCGATGGCGGCTTCGTGCACGGCGGCTGGACATTTCCGTACTGGCACGACGACATCGGCGCCCACTTCTTCGAAGCGATGTCCCAGGCGGACACGATTTTGCTGGGAAGAAAAACGTGGCAAACCCACGGCGAGGCGTTCGAGCCAATGCCCGAGGGCGATCCATTTGGCGACGTGATGAACGCCGTCCGCAAGGTGGTCGTATCTACCACGTTGAAGTCGGCTGACGGCTGGCGCAACTCGACCCTCATCAGCGGCAACGTCGTCGAAGAAGTGCGCAAGCTGAAAGAACAGCCCGGCAAAAATATCCTGAGCGACGGCAGCAGCGTGCTGATTCACATGTTGATAGAAAACGACCTGGTGGATGAATACGCCTTGCACGTCTATCCGCTCGTGCTGGGCAGCGGCAAGCGGTTGTTTCCGGAAGGGATGCGCGTCAACCTAAAACTCATCGACTCCCAGCCGCTTCCCACGGGCGTCGTATACCAGCGCTACCAGTCTGCCAGATGAAGCGCCACCTCAGAATGACATACCGAAATCAGGAGGATAGCCGCTCATGCAAAACTCGAGCTTCCTTGGATTAGCCATTGCACTAGGAAGCGGCCTTATGATTGGTATTCAGGCGATATTTTTCACCCTGATCGGGCGAACCCTCGGCCCCGCACGAGCCAGCCTGGTGCTGAATGGGATCGCTGGAATTCTGGCAGGGACAATTGTGCTGACCGCGATCGCTCTCCAGGGTGGGAAGCAGTGGCAGTTTTCCCGAGGCACCCTGGTATCGGCGGTCATTGCCGCCGCAATGGGTATTCTCATCGTCATGGGAGTCTCGTTCTCTTTCCAGCGGATGGGGGTCGCTGCGGGAATTGCGACCCTGTTCCTGGGACAGATGCTGATCGGCGTGATTGTCGATACCCTGGGTAAGGCAGGCGGCGAACCCATCCCGCTCGACCTGCGCCGGGTGCTCGGCCTGGTGGTTATGGCGATTGCGATCGCGCTGCTCGCCCCGCGCCGGTAAGGAGGGAGCGGGGCGGCAATCGATACACCAACCAGCGACAGGTTACTATTTCGGAAGGATGCGTTCGGCTGCACCGCCGGACCCGACCTGCTGCTCCAGGGCAGCCTGTTCATTGTCGCCGGAATACGCACTTCGATTGCAAGACCTGTTGCGTTCTTAGAACACCCGTGCGAATATAGGTCTTCCTAAAATCACCACCGAGTTGCTAAATCTTCGCGCGGTAATATGTTCGCAAGTTCTTGTTCCACTCAATTGAGTAATCTCCATTATTCTTAGCGTTTTCCCATGCTCTTCTTTGCTTTCTAGTTATTTTCGTTTTCCAAACATTTCCTTCCTCATCTGAGAAATAAAAACCAATAACGGTATCAATATCGCTCAATTCGCGAATCCAACGGCATGCAAAATATGCAGTGATTTTTCGACGTGCATTCAACTGTGTGGGTAAAACTAATAGATATGGTGAAAGAACCTGAAATTTTTCGCCTGTTTCGATTAACCATCCACAGCCCGTGATTATCACCGGGACAGTTCCGGTATTGTGAGCGACGAATAAAATTAACTGCTCGCTAGTAC
>JBGSOE010000478.1:0-7129 GCA_041739295.1 Thiohalobacterales bacterium
GGCGATGCACTTCGATGCTGATTACATCTGTGCCCTGGAACATGGCATGCCACCGACCGCTGGCGAGGGAATTGGTATAGATCGGCTGGTTATGTTGTTCGCAGATGCACCATCGATTCGTGACGTTTTATTGTTCCCACAGATGCGGCCTATTTGATAAATGTCTTATAACATTATGTTTATAATACATATATGTAAATAACAATTGATTAGTGTTCAAGACCCATCCCTGGCCCAGTTGTGGCGCCGATATCGATTTGCAATTTGCATCCTAAATCGCTAATTTCGCTAAAGACTATTAGCTGGGAGGCCGACCCTTAGATTTCAGGTCGTGCCCGTTGTAAAGCTATAGTTATTTTTTAGCGAGGTTTTCTTTTTTTGTGACCCGACAGCGTTCAAACGATGCTCAGGAACAGCGTCTCCAGGAACTGGAGATGGAGCTGCGTTTACGCGAAAGTGAAATCGAACTTCTCAAGGAAACCGTTACCGCTGTTGGTAGTGAACTCGATTTAAATACCGTTTTTCAGCTAGTGGCGGAGCGTGCTCGAGAATTGATTCAAGCAGAGACGCTGCTGATCCCGGTCCTTGATGACAATACTGAGCAATACACCTATCGTGCGGGAGCCGGCATAAATGCCGACGAGATTGTGGGTCAGAGTCTACCGCTGGATTTCGGTGTCTGTGGTTGGGTATGGCGGCATAAGCGCGCCTGGTGGCGGGGCGTTCTGGATGACCTGGAACCCATCGAGCGCAATCGCTGGGAGAGTGAAGCCGGTACATTGATACTGGTGCCGATGGTCGGTAGAGGTCAATTTCTCGGAGGCCTGGCCGGTATCAACAAAATTGGCGGGGGTGATTTTACCCGGCTGGATCTGAATCTACTCTCTTTATTTGCCGGGCACGTAAGTATTGCCATCGAAAACGCCATTGCCTATGCCGCACTCAAAGAAGCCAAGTTGCATGCCGAGGCCTACCAGGTCGAATTGCGTCAGCTGAATAACGACCTCACCAATATCAACAACGAGCTTGAACACCAAGCGCTCTATGATCAGCTCACTCAGCTACCGAATCGGACTTTGTTGCAGGATCGTCTAAAACAGGCATTGTTCGTCTCCGAACGAGAGACGAAGAAAGTTGCTGTGCTGATGGTCGATCTCGACCGCTTCAAGGAAGTGAATGACAGTTTAGGACATGAGGCCGGCGATCAGTTACTCATTCAAGTCGCCGCTCGTTTTTCAGGGGCACTTAGGCACTCGGATACGGTCGGCCGCCTTGGCGGCGATGAATTCGCCGTGATCATACCCAATGCAGATAGTGAGTTGGCAAGTCATCTGGCCAGTTCATTGTTGCAAGCCCTCGACACAGAATTCGAGATTAACGGCATGCGGCTATCCGTGTCCGCAAGCATTGGCATTTCTGTTTATCCACTGCACGGAATGGATGTTGGTACGCTGCTAAAACATGCAGACATTGCCATGTACGCCGCAAAACGCACCCGCTATGGCTACGCAATTTATGATGCCGATGCGGATGAACATCAGCCAGGTCGATTGACTCTGGTGGGCGATTTACGCCAAGCGCTGATCAATCGGGAATTAGAGCTGTATTACCAGCCCAAAATTGATCTGCGTACCGGCGCTCTTTACGGTGCTGAAGCGCTAGCCCGTTGGCCACACAGCAAACGCGGTTTCGTTCCGCCAGACGAATTCATACCTATCATGGAACAGACAGGTCTGATTAGACCGTTTACGATCTGGGCCATTGAACATGCTTTGCAGCAATGTGCACTATGGCATGCAGAAAATCTCGATCTGACTGTGGCAGTAAATCTGTCGATGGAAAGCCTGCTTGATTCGCAATTCCCAGTGCAACTGGTGGCATTGCTGAAACGCAGCAAAACACCGCCATCCTGTTTGATTCTGGAAATCACGGAGAGCGTATTTTTGAGTGAACATGCCAGGGTATGCAGCGTGTTGTCCCTGCTGCGTGAACAGGGTGTACAGTTTTCCATTGACGATTTTGGAACCGGACATTCTTCACTGAGCCGGCTGAAAAAACTGCCAGTCAGTGAACTTAAAATCGACAGGTCCTTCGTGATGGACATGGAACATGATCGCGATGATGCCGTGATTGTACGTTCGACTGTGGATCTCGCACACAATCTCGGCCTCGCCGTCATTGCCGAAGGGGTTGAGACCGAGGCGACATTAAATTTATTGCGCAATATGGGTTGTGATATGGCGCAGGGCTATTACATTGGCCGGCCACTACCGGCGGATGAATTTGCGCGCTTCCTGGAGAATACCCGCTGGATCCTCCCTCAACTTGAAAAAGCCAGTAGCGTGGGTTGAGTAATTGCCTGATAAATTCTATTCCGTCATTCCGGCATTTGTCTGAATGAAGGTGTACTAACTGGTCTGAGGTTTTCTAGAGCGCCGTTAAATGACCATCAGGCAGTCGTGGCGAGCGGATAAGGCAACTCCGCAAACTCCAACACGGGTCCCTCACTGCTTCCCAGATGCAGCGCCCCCGCTTCCCGGCTGGCTATCTGGATAACGGCTAAAACCATATAACCCCCATCGGGATGCGGCTGGGCAGAGACGATCTTGCCGGCGCTCTGTTCCTTGTCGTCAGCGCTATACAGATCATTGCCCGGGTGTGGTGCATAATCACTACGCACTTTGGCTAAATACATTTGGCGTTTCAGCTTGCCGAGGTACTGCATGCGCGCCACCACTTCCTGCCCTGTGTAGCAGCCTTTTTTGAAACTCACGCCACCGATCAGCTGATAATTGACCATCTGCGGAACGAAGGCGTCGGCGATATCCGGTGTGATCACCGGTATACCGGCCAGGATGTCCAGCAGTTCCCAAGCTGACGTGCCTACCGGCGCGGCGCGTACGTTCAACGCATCCCAGAGTTTTTGCATGGCGATCAGGGGGCCGTGCACCTCGAAGCGCGGTTGCACACCGGGTATCTGCATCACCCTGTATTCACCCGACTGAACAACCTCGTCCACGCTCGTCGGTAGCGTCTCGATCAGGCTGTATAACTCGGTCGTGGCCGCTGGCCCGGAAACACCGAGTCGGATACTCTGGTCGCTGACATCCACCAGGGTCACTGCACTACGCATGACAAACATTTGCAGCCGCTTACTGACCGATTCCAGCATCTCTCGCGGCATGCTCAGCATAAATCCCTCTGTATCGCGTGAAACGCGGAAGGTTGCCAAGAGCCTGCCCTTGGGGCTGCATGTGCCATTCAGTTGGCTGTGCGACGCGGTGAGATTCACGACGTCGTTGGTGAACTGCCCTTGTAGAAAGGTCGCGGCATCCTTGCCGCGCACGGCCAGTAACCCGAGCTGTGATAAATCGGCAAACACTGTGCCGGTAAGCGCGACACTGAGTTCGCGTTGCTGAGAGCCGAAGCTGACGACAGAGCTCTGGCCATCGAATTCGGCACCGTTATTCTGCAAAAATGTTTGCCACGTGCTGTTCATAGGGAGACCCTCGTTTCAATACGCATCATGGTAGTCAATCTCTGCGGGTGTGTCAGCCAGACAGCGACTGTGGTAACACGGGCTGGCGTAAGCCCGCGCGCAATGTTATAAACACGCGAAACCTTATTCAGGTCGGTTATGCCACACACCCCGTCAAGGCCAAAGTTTCTCAATCTCCTGCTTATCCGCATGCCTGTCGGTGCGGTCGCGTCGATCGGACACCGTATATCCGGCGTGTTTCTCTTCCTCAGTCTGCCACTGGCCGCGTTTCTGTTGGATCTGTCCCTGCAGGGGCAAGCGGGGTTTGAGCAGGCTGCGCAGCTGTTGTCATCGCCACTGTTACGTATGCTGCAGATTGTATTGGCCTGGTCGATTATCCACCACGCCCTGGCGGGACTGCGGTTTCTGCTGATCGATGTAGATGTCGGCGTGCTCAAACCGACCGCACGCGCTTCGGCGCTGGCGGTGAATGTTGCCGCGCCGCTACTGGCGCTGCTGTTTCTCTGGAGTATCTGGTGAGCCGACAGGCGCATGGATTGCGTGCCTGGCTGCTGCAGCGCATATCGGCGTTGTACATGCTGTTGTTCCTGGCCTATCTGCTGCAATATTTCTTTACCTATCCGGTGCAGAATTTCGCCGCATGGCAGGGCTGGATTGCCGACCCGTTGGTCAATCTTACCACTGGCTTATTCATTCTCTCGATACTCATCCATGCTTGGGTCGGTATCCGTGACGTCATCATGGACTACGTCCAGCACACTGGCCTGCGCATCGCCTTATTCATGGCAGTAGCCTTGACCTTAACCGGTTGTGGCCTCTGGTCGCTGCGGGTCCTGTTTATCGCTGTGTTGCGTGGAGCGACGCTATGACTGTCCCACGCCGCAAATTCGATACCCTGATCATTGGCGCGGGTGGTGGCGGCTTGCGTGCCGCTTTGCAGCTGGCGCAGGCCGAGGCGCATGTTGCCGTGGTGTCCAAGGTCTTTCCGACCCGCTCGCATACTGTAGCGGCACAGGGCGGGGTGAATGCCGCGCTGGCCAATGTATTGCCCGACAATTGGCATTGGCACATGTTCGATACCGTCAAGGGAAGCGATTACCTCGGCGACCAGGATGCTATCGAATACATGTGCCGCGCCGCGCCGCGCGTGGTGTATGAACTCGAACACATGGGAGTGCCGTTTTCGCGTCTGGATAACGGCAAGATCTATCAGCGTGCCTTCGGTGGACAGAGCCGCAATTTTGGTGGCGAGCAGGCGGCGCGCACCTGTGCCGCTGCCGACCGTACCGGACATGCGATTCTGCATTCGCTATACCAGCAGAATATTCGCGCGCGCACACATTTTTTCGATGAGTATTTCGCCATTGATTTGCTGCGCGATGCCGATGGCAATGTACTCGGCGCACTGGTATTGGAGATCGCGACTGGTGAGCCACTGGTCATCGAGGCCAAAACCACGTTGTTGGCCACCGGTGGGGCGGGGCAGCTGTTTCGCACCAACACCAATGCGCTGATCAATACGGGCGACGGCATGGCCATGGCGTTGCGTGCTGGCATACCGCTACAAGACATGGAGTTCTTCCAGTTCCATCCGACTGGCATAGCCGGTAAGGGCATGCTCATCACCGAAGGTGCGCGGGGAGAGGGCGGTTATCTGCTCAACGGCGAAGGCGAGCGGTTCATGGAACGCTACGCGCCCAAGGCCAAAGACCTCGCCAGTCGTGACGTGGTCAGCCGTGCTATCTACACCGAGGTTCAAGAAGGTCGTGGCTGTGGCCCGAATAAGGACCATGTCCTGTTGAAGCTGGATCATCTCGGTGTTGATGTCGTCTCCAAGCGTTTGCCGGGTATCCGCGAGACGGTGAAAACCTTTCTCTATATGGACCCTGCCGAGACGCCAATCCCGGTCTATCCGACCGCGCACTATACAATGGGTGGCATTCCGACCAATCGCTATGGGCAAGTTGTGGTCCCCGAACACAACGGTCCGGAAGAGCCGGTACTGGGTTTGTATGCCGCGGGTGAATGCGCCTGTGTGTCGGTGCACGGCGCCAACCGCTTAGGCGGTAACTCGCTGCTGGATATTTTGGTGTTCGGTCGTGCCGCGGCCAACCACATTGTCGATTACCTGAAAGAAAGCCGTTATCACCGGCCGCTGAATGACGATAGCGTGGATCAAGCCATGGCGCGGCTGACGCGTTGGGATCGCCGTGAGGGTAGCGAGTCTGTCGACGCTCTCAAGCGCGAGCTGCAAACCTGCATGGAAAAATACTGCGGCGTTTTTCGCAATGAATCGGTACTCCAGGAAGGTGTCAACAAAGTCATCGAACTGGAACAGCGCATGCAAAACGCCTACATCAAGGATCACAGCAAGGTCTTCAATACCGCCCGCATCGAGGCCCTGGAGCTGGAAAATTTGATGGACATCGCGCTGGCAACAGTGTGTTCCGCGCTGGAGCGTCGTGAAAGTCGTGGTGCTCATTCACGCGTTGATCATCCGGACCGTGATGATGCCCAATGGATGCGCCATAGTTTGTTCTATAAAGAAGGCCGGCGGATGGATTACAAGCCGGTACGCCTCAAGCCGGTCACAGTGGATACATTCCCGCCCAAGCCACGGGTGTATTAAATACAGGTACTAGGTGCTAGGTTCTAGGGCCGAGGAGCGGATATGTTGGAATCAGTTGTTGAAGGTATATACCTAATTACACGGCGGTTTAATAACCTCTTTAGCGACCTCGGCCCTAGAATCTAGCACCTCGGACCTGACTTTATGAAATTCTCCATCTATCGTTTCGATCCGGATAAAGACAGCAAGCCCTATATGCAGGATTACGAATTGGGCGAAAACCAGCTCCAGCCGGGCTGGATGCTGTTGGATGCGCTGTTGGAATTGAAGGCGCAGGATGAGACGCTCAGTTTCCGTCGTTCCTGTCAGGAGGGCGTGTGCGGCTCGGATGGCATGAACATCAATGGCCGCAATGGACTGGCTTGCGTTACGCCGCTGGCCAACCTGAAGTCGCCGATCGAACTGCGGCCGTTACCTGGCCTGCCGGTGATCCGCGATCTGATCGTTGATCTGACTCAGTTCTATACTCAATATCGTACGGCCAAACCCTATCTGATCAATAATGATCCCGAGCCGGAAGTTGAGCGTCTGCAATCGCCGCAGGACCGGGACAAGCTCGACGGTCTGTATGAATGCATTTTGTGCGCCTGCTGTTCAACGAGTTGCCCATCTTTTTGGTGGAATCCGGATAAATTTCTCGGTCCAGCCGCGTTGCTGCAATCATGGCGTTTCCTCGCCGACAGTCGCGATCAGGCGACCGATGTGCGCCTTGATGAGCTTGAAGGCCCATTCAAATTGTTCCGCTGCCACACCATCATGAACTGTGTCGAGGTCTGCCCCAAGGGCCTCAACCCGACCCGCGCCATCGGTCATATAAAAGAATTGATGCTGAAACGGTCGATGTGATGAAATCGAAAGGGTCAGACTCGATTGATCGGGAAATGTGCATATCACAAGTACGATCAATCGAGTCTGACCCGAATGGCGCTTACTTAAGCCAAAAACCAAAAGAGCTGGCCACGGTATCCACGGAAGAACACGGAAATAACCATAGAAAAAAG
>JBGSOE010000133.1:0-7386 GCA_041739295.1 Thiohalobacterales bacterium
ATAATGCGGTATTCAACCTGATGTACATCGTGCAGCGCGCAGATCCGACCTGAAGAGGTCCGCGTGGCGATTCAGCTCAAGTTCAGTTTCATTTCAGGGACAAATCATATGCACACCGTAAAGTGTGCGCCGTGAGCAACGAACCATAGGAATTCAAAATGTCTCAATCAACGTTAACTAACACTGAAGTACACACCGAAGCTGCACTCTGGAATGGACCTGAAAGGCCCATGCACTGGTTGATCGCCGGCAGCATGGCCGCTGCAGCGATACTGACGTCCCAGGGTGACATCGGGCATGCAGCATTCGGATGGACAGCACTCGGCGCGCTGATTGCCGGACAATTCATGCTAGGCAAGGTCTATGCGTACAACCCTACGCTGTGGTTGGTCACAGCCGTTTTGACTATACTCAATTTGAGTGGTTGGCTGTCGCCATCCGGTAACTTTCACGTGGGCATTACTCTAGCCGCACTGGTAGTTGCCGCATTTTATGTTGCAACCGTCATATTCGAATCACTGCAGTACATAACGCGCCTAATATCACACCCTGTGCGCTCCAGGCATCTCATCGCATATACTCGGACCACTCGCATGCGGTGAATATCTGCCCACGGAAAATTCAGGCATATCGATAAAGGCGGCGGCATTAAAGAGGGCGGCGCGCTTGAAAATCCAACTTCCGCTTAGCGCCTAACACGCCGGTTCGCCCCCCGCCAGGTCGGAACGCAAATGACCAGGATGGTCGCAAAACGGGTGTTGCAGATCTCTGTTTCGATCCTGAATTCACGGTCAAGGATCAACCGCCGGTACCGGCATACCGACAGCCTGCAGCGGCGCACGCAAACGCGCAAACTCGCGTGGCGCAACATACTGCAGGACATCCTTACCATTATCGTCGAGTATCACGTCGAGCCCCTGATCCGGGTAAAGGTAATGCTCAAGCTGATCACTGGTGCGCAAGCGCTCCTGTGGCGTGCCGAAGCGCTTGAGCACGGTGTCCGCATCGAGGTTGGTTACTGGTATGAAGGTTATGGTGGCAATCGGAACGTGCATAGTTTGCAGCAGATCTTCGCGATTGAGGAGGTACCGGTAGGTGGCGTCATTCATATGAACCTTCTGGGTGGCCCGTTCACGCAGCCGCGCCAGCGTCGCCTTGTCGAGCTCCGCGACCAGGATCATCTTGCCCGTGATCACGCCGGCCGTGACGTTGTCGTAATAGGCTTCGAGTGCGCCGTCCTCCCCCTGTGCAGCAACAATGCCGATCTTCATGGCATCGCCGAAGCGCTCGCGCGCATCCGCGAGGGTGCTGTGGGACAGCTCGAGACCTAACACCCGGGTAGTGCCGTTTGCCAGCGTCTCGATTTGCCAGGGCAGACCTACGATAGCAGGGGCAGGTTCGTGATCGCTGCTCGGTCGCTGCCATAGAAAGGCGGCGATCGCGATGACGATCAGAGTGATGATGGCCAGGGACTTATTCATAGTTGGCTTTCTCGGATATGTATAGACATATAATGGATAATAATTATGTGTTCTGGTGAGCCTCTGATTTATCCGTTATTGAACGGAGGGTGCGTTTGACCGACCCCGGGCATGGCTCACCACCAATGCAAATGACAGCTGTATATACGCTGGCAGCATAGCATCGTTTGCCTTGTGACCTAGGGAACCTCTGATTAATCCGCTGAAGCGGCATCTGCCGCGTTGCTGCCAGGCTCAAAATACGCATTTACGCCGTGTAAACTCCGTCTTCTCGCCTGTCCGCGCCTTGCATCTGCTCGCTTGATCAAATTAATCAGATGCTCCCTAGATCGATACGCAATGACCGTCCATACGTCGTGATAAAAAAGTGATATTTATGTGACCACCCCGTGATCCCCACTCCCCAAAGTAGTCGGTAGCGCAAATACCGCGCTCAACGCTTTTTCTTAAACGTCCAAAATTGCTTCAGGGGAGATATCCAATGCGCAAGACAACATCCGTATTTGCTACCTGTCTGCTTTCTGCTTCCATACTGACCGCTACGAGTGCGTTTGCCCTCGACGGCGAATCGGCCAAGTACAAAGTCACGATCATCAATCTCACGCCAGGGCAGCCGCTCGCGCCTGTCATGGTCGCCACGCATCGCCCCGGCATAGCGTTTTTCGAGGCGGGCAGCGCCCCCAGCGATGAACTGGCAAGGCTTGCTGAAGCCGGTGATGGCGCCCCGATGGCCGCTACACTGTTGGCCATGCCAAAGGTGAGCGATGCCCAACTCACCACCATGGGTCTGACGTTTCCCGGCAAATCAACCACGCTGACAATCTCCGCCAAGCGCGGCATGAATCACATCAGCGTCGGCGCGATGCTCGGCGCAACGAATGATGCCTTCTTTGCCATCAGCGACGCGGATCTACCCAAGGGCAGAGAAACGGTGACCTACATGGCCAATGCCTACGATGCTGGAAGCGAAACCAACGACGAACTCAGCTCCACAGTCGCGGGCCTTGGTGGTGAAGGCTATTCGCCAAATAACAGCGGCGAAGGCTTCGTGCACATTCACGGTGGCGTTCACGGTATCGGCGATCTCAATGCCGCTACGATGGACTGGCGCAACCCGGTTGCCGAAATCATCATCGAGCGTGTGAAGTAATAAAATCCGTGTTCTGACCCTCGTGGCGCTTTATTGAACCGTAATATAGGGTGGGTTAGCGTATTTCGCGTAACCCACCAAGCGTTGCTTGGCAACACATCGCGGTTGTTAAGGCGTGACTGTCGGCACATCTGGTGGGTTACGGCACGAACGCGCGCCTAACCCACCTACATCTATTTTCGGATCGTCTAGCGAACCTCTGATAAATCCGTCTTGGCACTAAACGCGTCGCGAATACCGCGTCGTCGCATCAAACCGATCCATCGGCAGTGCCGCGACAGCCTTATGGTAAACCGCCTGATTGAGGTACAGCATTTCCGCATCAACTTGACCATCGGGCAGGTCTTTGTACCAGGCCTTGCGCATCCCCTCCTCGCCCGTTGACCAACGATAGCCTCGTGCTTTAAGCAGGTCTTTTTTCTCGAACGGTGCACGCTCTGCCCAGAGGCGAACTTCCGTGCGCAAGGCCGTGTCGAGAAGTCGTTTGAGAACACGCTCGCCGCTGACGGGTAATGTTTGACTCAACAGTTCGATGCCTGCCTGGCAATCGACCGTGGCGCGATGCCCTTCGTAGTAGAAGCCGTATTTGTAACCGAGGTACTCCAGTTTCACGCCCTCGAAGCCTTCCTCGTTCCAGTTAACGTCCGCAATCGAGCAGGCCCATGGGATCGTCGTGAACGCGGGATGCAGCGACTCGACAAAGGGACGGTCAAATCGGGCATTGTGCGCTATCACTATAGAAGTGCCCGCCAGCATGCGCGCAACCTGATCCAGGTCGATGGCCTGCCCGGCCACCATTGCATCGGTAATGCCCGTGATGCGTGTGTTCAGCGCCGGAATCGGGATGCCAGGATCCTGCAGGGCGTTATAGGCCGGCAGGAGGCGATAAATACGGCCATCAGCATCGTACTCAAACGGAACCAGGGCCAATTCGATGACCTTATCCTTGCTTGGATCGAGGCCGGTCGTTTCGGTGTCGAGGTAAATTCCGATCTGCGTGTCGACGGTGGGACTGTTGTGATAACAGTCGACGGGTTGAAGACGGCGAATGACTTTATAGTCCCCCGTCGCGGTCAACTGCTCGATGAGGTCCTGCGCGGTGTTCATGATCTGCCCTACATCTCTATTTCGAGCGGATACTTTACCAGGGTCAGTCGGATGTGTCCGATATGTTCAGTTAATAGACGGCTGCTCTGGCCTGAATAGAAAGATGCAGCCGAGCCAGGTACACGAACGGCGGAAACTCCAATGTTTTGCGCTGAAAGCGCACCGACACAGGTTCCATTTATGACGCTGGGAATATATCCTTCGATACCTTACAACCGGGCTCAGGATTCAGGCTACATCAGCCAATGAAAATACAGGTCAGTCAGCTCATCGTTCATTTTCTGGAGCGACTGGGTGTAGATACAATCTTTGGCATGCCCGGCGCGCATATTTTGCCTGTCTATGACGCCTTATATGGCTCCGACATCCAGAGTGTGCTGGTCAAACATGAACAGGGAGCCGCATTCATGGCGGGTGGCCTGGCACGTGCAACCGGGGGTATCGGTGCCTGCATCACCACGGCCGGACCGGGGGCCACTAACCTGGTCACGGGCATTGCCAATGCCTATGTGGATAAACTGCCCGTTATTGCCATTACCGGCGAAGCACCGACCTACATTTTTGGTAAGGGCGGCTTGCAGGAAAGCTCCGGTGAAGGTGGAAGCGTGGACCAGGTAACCCTGTTTGCCGGGATTACTCGCTATCACAAACTGATAGAGCGCACCGATTACCTGGCGAATGTGCTCAATCAGGCGATGAAACATCTTCAGACCGGAATCCTCGGTCCGGTAGTATTAAGCATTCCTTTCAATGTCCAGAAAGAACTCGTCGACGAATCGATTCTGGATCTGCTGACTTTCCGGGTTCGCCGATCAACAACACATATTCCACAAGTCCTGCTCGATGACAGTATCGAATTACTGAAGCAAGCTGAATCACCCCTTATTGTAGCCGGCTACGGCTGCATTCAGTCCGGCGCCCAGAAGAACCTGCTGAAACTCTGTGAGCACATGAACATCCCTGTCGCCTCCAGCTTGAAAGCCAAGGGCGCGCTGGATGAGCACTCGCCATTATCGCTCGGCAGTCTGGGGGTGACCTCCGCGGGTTACGCGCTGAAGTATATTCAGGAAAAAGCTGACCTGGTGATATTACTGGGCGCCGGGTTCAATGAGCGAACCAGTTATGTCTGGAACGATAAACTTTTACACAGCAAGGCACTGATCCAGGTCGACAACAATCCTCTCCAACTGGAAAAAGTCTTTAAAGCGGATGTATCCATACAGGCCGATCTGGGCGATTACCTGGCCGAACTTGAACAGGCGGTTCATGACCGGGGCCTGACACCCAAAAAACTCATCGACCTGGCGGCGTACAAACAAGACATCGAAATCCAGGCGGAAACCGCAGGCGGGAATAAGATATTTAACGAGCAGTTTGACCTGGTGAAATCATTTTACCGGCAACTGGAACAGCAATTTACCGACGGTATTATCCTGTTCGATGACAACATCGTATTCGCACAGAATTTTTATCGGGTCAGGCAGTGCGACCATTTCTATCCCAACTCCGGTGTGTCTTCACTCGGATATGCGATTCCCGCTGCAATTGGCGCCGGATTCAAGGTTAATAAGCCCTTATTTGCCTTAATCGGCGATGGCGGTTTTCAGATGTGCGCCATGGAAATCATGACCGCTGTCAACTACAAGATACCGCTCAATATCGTGCTGTTTAACAATCAGACCATGGGGCTGATTCGCAAAAACCAGTATCAGCAATATGAGCAGCGATTCATCGACTGTGATTTTATCAATCCGGATTTCGCCTACCTGGCCAAAGCCTTTGGCATCACCCACCACAAGATAGAAACCGATCAAGACTGCGAGTCGGTGTTCAAACAGATTGACGTACTTAAGGATATCAATCTGATTGAAGTCATGGTGGATCAGGATGCCTATCCCAACTACTCGTCACGACGTTAACGCTACGATGCTGCAGAGCAAAGTCGCTGCCTTATGGAATTTTATCCGGCAGTATCGGGATAAAGTGCCGGGGCTTGGTGCTTATTCCGAATCGGTTCCGCGTGCCATTGAACAGGACGACCTGACGGCGCTAATAGAGAGTTATCACGCCCTGTATCCGCTAGTGGAACAAGAGATCTGGCATGGCGATGCCTTTGATGAAACGCTGAGCTTGTATCAGGCCATGTTCCGCGAGCAGGAGGCATTGATCCGGCTCGCGGGCGACAAGCAGCGCTACCAGTTCATATTAAGCATCCCGGTGGCTGATCGCCCGCAACATGTCAAAAGCTGCCTGGAGAGTATCTATCAGCAATGCATGACCTATAGCTATGGCGGATACACAAACGGACAGTTCGACAAGGTGCAGGTCGTCATTGCCGAAGACAGCCGACAGCCAGAAAATATTGAGCAACATATCGCACTGGCAAAGGAATACACGGATAAGGGATTGCGCGTACATCACTTTGGGCTGCAGGAGCAATATGCGCTTTTGCAGAAGATTCCCGGTGAACAACGCCAGCAGCTGGGATCCATCTTGACGACCCAGCCAGAACACCGGTTCTATCTGAAGGGTCAGGCGGCCAACCGTAATTTAAGTTATCTGAAGTGCCTTCAACTCACCGACGACAAGACTAAGACCCTCTACTATATGGTCGACAGCGACCAGGCGTTTCTTGTCAACCGCCAGACTGACCGCGGCGACAAAGCCGTAAACGCAGTCAATTATTTTTACTATATCAACCATATTTTCAGCACCACCGAGACCAGCATGCTCACCGGTAAGCTGGTGGGTGATCCACCGGTTTCACCCTCGGTTATGGCGGTCAACTTCATGGATGATGTGCTGGCTTATTTACACCGGCTTTCCGGAATGGATGCACAGCAGGCTTGCCAGTTTCACCAGACACCCGATGCACCCACCCAGGATGCCGCCTACCATGATATGGCGAAGCTGTTCGGGTTTACACAACCAGCAAAAGCCTATCCCTATCGTTGTCCAATGACGCAGCCGCACAATAATCTGGCCTGCTTACAAGGCTTCGCTGCAAAACTGAATGCGTTTTTCTTTGGCGAACACCTGACCCGGAAAACCAGCTTTCAATACCAAGCCAACTTCACCGAATTGACCCCGGCAAGAACCATTTATCCGGGAAACTACATCGTCAATTACGGCGGCCTGAAATACATCATTCCGTTTGGCGACCTGAGATTAAGAATGTCCGGACCCACCGCTGGCCGATTGATTCAGGCTGAAATAAGGCAACGCTTTGCCTCGGTCAATCTGCCAATGCTGCATACCCGGCAATTGCAGGGAGACGCCGCAGAACAGTTCAGACCGGGCGTGGAACAGGCAGATGAAAATGTGAATCTGTCCGATGAATTTGAACGCCAGTTTTTTGGTGACCTGATGTTATTCAGCGTCGCTAAATTAACCAGCCGGGATGGATTCAGGGGCGCATTCAATCAAGAAGACGTCAGCAAGGCCCTGGATGAAACGGAACAGCAATTGCTAACCCTGTATGAAGAAAATCATCAGGGCGTTCAAAAAAGGAATGCGCAGCTCAAGCGGTTGCTAAATGACCAGCAGCGCTGGTGGCATAACCATCCACAGGCTGGACCTGCACTACGCAATATTCAGCGCTTTATACAGAACGTTGATATTAACTTCGGAACGGATTCGACCGCCTAT
>JBGSOE010000139.1:0-6937 GCA_041739295.1 Thiohalobacterales bacterium
TAGCCGCCAGGTTCATGCAGCCGATGGTGGGGATATAAACGACAGCATCCGCCTTATCGATGACATCCTGGTCCAGCGTGCCGTCTTCGGGGCCGAACAGATAAAAGGCATTCTCCGGATGCACAAACTTGGGCAAAGGTATCGCGCCCTCGGCCAATTCAACGCACACCAGCTTTGCATCCTTGGGAATGCTCTCGCAAAGACTCGCTACATTATGTAATGGGATATTGCGATTGACGGCCTTGGTGTCGGTATTGAACTGCGCGGCGCGTTCATAGCGTGCGCCAGTATAGAAAACCGCATCAACGCCAAAGCAGCCGGCTGCGCGCATGACGGAGCCCACGTTGGCGGGTGTTTTGGGATTGGTTAACCCGATAGTCACTTTAGGTGTGTTCATCTGTTCTGATGATCCTGCCATGACCGAGTATTCGGGTTCAGAGAGCATCGGCTGCGTATAGTAGCGAAAGATGCCGCCCGACTCACTACTGTCCCGCCTGAAGTTAAGGAACCTCTGATTAATTTGATCAAGCGAGCAGATGCAAGGCGTGGACAGGCGATTCAAAGCGAAGCGCAGAGAACGGCGCCAGCCGGCCCGAAGGGCGAGGTGCGTAGCACCGAGTAACAAACGGCGTTTACACGGAGTCTGCCGCTTCCCGGCCCCGTATTTTGAGCTTGGCAGCAACGCGGCAGATGCCGCTTCAGCAAAATAATCAGAGGTTCCCTAAGTAGGATGGGTGGAGCGCAGCGCAACCCATCGTATCTGGTGTACCATAAGACACGCAGTAGGCAGTGGTGGGTTGCGCTGTGCTCCACCCATCCTTCCTAGACTGAATGTGGCCTGTTCCCTTATCAAGTTAGGAGCTAACAGCTAATGTCACGCTCTCATTATTGCCTGGCCATCTTCGCGCTGGCTGTTTTGGTAAATCAGAATGCTTTTGCCTTTCGCTGCGGCAACGATCTGGTATCAGCGGGCGATAGCAAGATCACCGTCGTCAACAAATGCGGGGAACCGGATTGGGTCGACCGCTGGAGTGAGGAAGTCATAGACTTTCCCGACACCGACCATGAATATCGCTCTGTCCGCATCAACGAGCGCTGGGTTTACAATCCCGGGCCCAGGCAGTTCATTCGGATCATCATTTTCAATGGCAGCACTGTCTCCACTATCGAAACCGGTGGCCGCGGTTTTATCCCGGCCCCGACCAAGGGACGATGTGATTTCGACAGTTTCCCCATTGGCACTAATCCAGGCGAGGTGGCGGCGCGATGCGGCGAACCCGATGCAAAAGACACGCGCTACGAGGCTGTCACTCAAAGAATCGCGGGTGGCCGGAGGCAGGTGTCGATGACTATCGATGAATGGACCTTCAACCTCGGTCCGACCCAGTTCATGCGCATCCTCACCTTCCGCAACGGAGAGCTGATCGGAATCAGAGCGGGAGAGAAAGGTTTTCCATAATCAGTATCAACATCAATGTAGGGTGGGTTAGTCGCGCTGTTTGCGCCATAACCCACCCGTTGTGCCGTCAGGCATTCCGTAACAAGCGATGTGCCGCTATGCGACCTTCGGTAGGTTTTTCAAAATACGTTAAGGAACCTCTGATTAATTCGCTGAAGCGGCATCTGCTGTGTTGCAAACAGGCTCAAAATACTCATTTACTACATGTAAACTCCGTTTTTTCGCCCGTCTGCGCCTTGCATCTGCTCGCTTGATCAAATTAATCAGAGGTTCCTTAACTCATCCTGTCATCCGAATTTCTCGCGACACCCCTAATAACAGAACACCACCACATCATCCTGCAGCCCCATAGTCGCGTAACCCGCGGCACCCATGGCGCCATCCAGCTCGGGAATGCAGTCTTCCAGCTTCATGTCATGCATCTCCAGCGAGGAGGGGCAGACAAACATTTTCACATCGCATTCCTTGCAGGCCTGAATCGCGTCATAGACGCTGTGACCCGAACCCTTGCGCGCAAACACCTCGGCAGCGACGCCCTTCTTGAGCAGGCGCGTGCCTTCCATGGTGAATACAATCGTCACTTCTTCGGCGTCCAGCGCCACGGCCGTCATCGCCTGATGGAACGGCGTGCCCAGGCGGGTTGGTGTGTCCGGGCCACTGGTCATCATAATTAGCATTTTGCTTGGCATGGCTGCATTCCTTTATCGCGTTTGATCAGGGCTAGCGCGTGATTATCTCTGATAATGCTATCAATTGCTCTCCGGGCCCAATTGTTCTTTAATGGGCCTGTAAAGGAGCTATTCATGACGCAGACCTCAACCCCTGAAACCAGTCAGCAGATGCACATTCTTCTGGCCACAGACGGTACGAAATGGTCGGACGGCGCGGTGCGCGTGGCTGTCGCCATGGCAGATGCTTACCATGCCAGACTGACCGTCATCACCATGTTCTTGCTCGACCAGGAACTCGAAGCCGTGAATACCCAGGGTAAGCGCATCGATGAGGCGACTGAGGCGAAGGCCAGGTTCGCAGGCGTGCAGGCGCTGGCGGCCGAGACGGGCATCAGCTATACAACAGATATACGTTATGGCGCGTCGCCGCATCAGGAGATTGCGACCGCAGCGGTGGATTTGGCCGCGGATGTCATCGTCATGGGACGCCGCGGCGAGCGTGGCTTGGCACAGATGTTCGTAGGTGATGCCACGGTGAAGGCCATCAGTCTCACCGACCGTCCGGTGATTGTGGTTCCAGAGGTCGCGACCTTCTGGCAACAACGCATCCTGGTGGCGACCGATGGTTCTGTACACAGTCAGGCCGCACTGGGAGCCGCTGCGCGGTTCGCTGCAATCTCAGGCCTGCCGGTTACGGTGCTGTCCGTACCCAGTTCCACCCAGGCCGACACTCAGCAAGTCGTCGATGACGCCGTGCGTGAATTACAGGCGCGCGGCGTGACCGTGGACGCCCTAGTGATTGACGGCAAACCCGACGAAGTCATCGCGGCAACGGCAACCGAGATCGGAGCGGATCTTGTGGTCCTGGGCAGCCATGGCCGCACCGGTATCACCAAGCTGCTGCTCGGCAGCGTATCGCAACAGGTCATTGGTGCTCTCAGTTGCCCAGCATTAGTGGTGACCAAAGCGAAGAAATAGGGCGGAGATAAAGCCCCATCGCCCTTGTAATATCAGGAAACTGTTGTCTGTTCCCGTTTGTTTCTAGCCTAGGAGGAATATCCCATGCGACGCTTATATTTCCTATTACCGGACCTGACCATTACCCACCAAGTGGTTGACGAACTGCTGCTTGCCCGCATCGATGAGAGACATATTCACGTTATCGCTAAAGAAGGTACCCAGTTGGGAGATCTGCCGGAAGCAACCTTGATGCAGAAGAGTGATTTTGTGCCGGCCATGGAGCGCGGCGTTGCCCTGGGTGGTGCGACCGGTGTCATCGCAGGCTTGGTTGCGATTGCATTGCCGGGTGTTGTCATTGCCGGTGGTGCATTGTTGGCTATGGGGCTTGCGGGTGCCGGAATGGGCGCTTGGCTCGGTGGCATGATCGGTATGGACGTGAAGAACAGTCACGTCAAGAAGTTCGAGAGCTCTTTACAGGCGGGAGAGATTCTTATTCTGGTGGATGTTCCGAAAGATCGCGTCGACTCGGTTCAAGCCTCTATTCGGAAACTCCATCCGGAGGTGGATTTTGAAGGTACCGAGCCAACGATCCCGGCGTTCCCCTGATTCGGGGAATTGCTGCGGAGTGAATCCGTGTTCACTCCGCATCTTTTTCACAGCTGCATGGATACATGCAGCGGTTGTATATGCAAAGCAGAAATAATTAATGGCTCAGGGCTCTTGTCCGAGCTCCCCTGAATTCCTGTCAGCCTGCTTTACCTGACAATCAGATCGTCCCAGTACTTGCCGCCGTTTTTATAAGAACATAGGCCGATATATACACACAGCGTTACAACATCGGTGACAGCGCGCTTCACTCTGAATTTTTATATCATAAGAGACCAGCCGATGAGCTTTCCGGAGAGTCCTCCATCAGCAAATCATGGCGCCTATGCCCACATACATGGCGGCGGGTGCTGCTCGATATCGTTTGCATCGATCAAAACCAGTACAGAATCGGCTAGACAAAACACCCTTGAAAAGCACTCAAGAACCTGTCGTACTGATTATCTGGCAGATGATTGATACCTGCCGCCGCCTTGCGTCCGCCGCCGGTTTCAAACTGGCGACATAAATCGTCAGCGCCGGATTTATTATTCAGAGGTGCGCGCACACTCACCAGGAAACCGCCTGCGGTTTTTCTGGTTAGCATGGCATGGGCACGATCAGGATACTGCTGTGCCATGTCATTGGCATACACGCCACTGACACGTCGCGCCCATTTTTCATCGGGCAAGATAAACAGGGCGTGGGAATCATCTTCAAATTCCGCGGTTAATGCCTGGACCAGGGAAAAATCGCGTTGATAACCCTCCAGCAGAATCTGATAACCGGGCTCATCATGAATAAAGACAAACGGATCAGCATAGGGCTGGATCAGCCGATACAACGCCTCTGGTGAATAAATCAAATCTTCCAGCGATGAACCATAGCCATTGTAATTAATACAGGTACCCAGCAACTTGAGTTGCTCCAATTGCTCGGTGTTCAAGGCAAGAGGTTTTGCCGTCAGTTCGGCAGCAGTATGTAAATTGTCACCAAAGGCCGCGGTTACCGCCCAGGCCAGATAGCGGTTCTTCAGTACGCCATTTACCAGCAAGCTGGTGCAGACATGGGCATCCGTATTGATATGGGTTTCCAACTGGTCATGTGCTGGAATTTCACCCGCAAAATGGTGATCGAAATAACGCACCCTGGCTCCCGCATCCAGCAAGCGTACAAGATCATCCCGATTTTTATCCAAAGATATATCCAGCACAGTGATTTCATCACCTGCTTGCGCCGTCACTCTGGCCAGCAGACTGATATCACGCTTGACACCGGTTACCAGGACACTGTCTTGCGGATTTGCCAGGCGCAGCTGGTGTAAGGCACAAGTGCCATCCGCATCCCCGTTAAATACATCGATAAAAGCCATGTGTTTACTACCTTCCTTTTAATTTGCTCTTGAGGTTATAGATGTTGGCCGAGAGGATCAATAAGAATCTAGCCATATTTTTTATGCACAGCCATACCCCGCAGGGTGCGTTAGTAGAGCGCAATGTGCACATCAGCGCAAAGCAGCCCGCACCGGCATTTACTCCCTATGCAGCATGGTGTTGGTGCAGGACAGCATTAATGCCGCCATAGGCAGCCGTTGAATCACTGGGCCATAACAGTGCGCGGATGATTCTCAAATGCACTTGAGTATAGATGAGATAGCCTTGCATGGGATTTCCGGAATGACTGCCTCGTCCGCACTGTTCTCGACGGCATGATGCAGAACATTGGTGGGTACGCGTTGTGATGGCTATTCCGACTTGTCTCGAATCACACTGGATTCCTGCAGGATCGTGCCCGTGTGGCAATCCAGGCCCCTAGAGCCCCACCAAGGATATTCAGGATCAGGTCCGTGGTTTCCGTGAAGCGCCCGGCAAAGAAAAGTTGTCCTATCTCAATTCCCAAACTTACTGACGCGCAGGCTAGCGTCGCCGCAAGTATGGTCCTGCGTCCGTCGCTGATACAGATCAGCAGAATGCCCAGAGGGATGAAGCCCAGTAGGTTGACAACGAAGTCCGTGTTTACGGCAACGGCTTGCCACGTGAACGGATTTAGAGCGTGATGGGCCTGAATGACGACGAGATCTTGTGGAACCTGCAGAATTCCTGGTTGACTGTAATCGATTACCAGCCCACCAGCACTGACCTTGGCCAGACGAATCGCCCCCAGCCAAGGGCGATCACGGCTCAGTTCATTGCCGAGCGCAAGACGATAGTCGCGCGCCCAGCTCGAGAGAGCATCACGGGGCAGGGCAGCGGATACGGCAACAGTCCCATCGATGCTGACTTGCAGCAGTTGCGGAACGATATGCACCTCGATCCGGTGCCAGTCGGCGTCTGACAGTACGTTTTGCACCTTGTAAGCGGGCGTCCCGTTCAGGTCACTCGCTGGCGTACGTATGCGAACGATCAGATCCTGCCCCCTCTGTGCGATGGTAAGGTTGCGCAGATAGGGGTCTTTCGAGAGGGTGAGTATTCGCGCCGGTCCGTCCTGCCAGGTAATGGCAGCCCTGATTTCAAGTGTGATTCCAAGTGTCGAGGTGGTAATGGCGTTCGCAAGCCAGTCGGGAGCGTTAGCGGTGTAGGCGATGCCGGGCTTCCGCAGTTGCAGTCCTTCCGTTTTGCTGTATGAAGCGCCATTCTCGGTAATGCGTACCGGCATTTCCAGCTGGAAGGGATAATAGCCGATGGCCAGATAGAGAAGCACGACCGCTGCGACAATGACCGTCTTATTATTTCTTATGTCGAACATATGTTGGAAAGTGACACGATATCCGATATTGATAAGCAGTCTATAAGCCCCCGGCGGCTGCGGGACAAGAGTACACGATTTGCTACTCAAATGATGCTGGCGGTACTTGTGCCGCATGTAAGGAATAATGAACTGCCAAGGTAAGAGGTTGCGATAACTGTCGATGGACAGCTAGGCATCGATCAACAGATGACGATGATGCCAAACAACGGATAGGGGTGTGGAGTGGTTGGCTGTGCGCGCATCACTGGAGCATCGCGTTTACGGCACGCGGACTCTTGTAGGCGGGCTGGCATTTCGGGAGTTGTGCACCAGTGTTTAACACAGCGTAGCTCAACTTGGATTGGGCACTATGCACGTCCCATTTTTTGTAACCATTCAGTAACAAGATTTATATCGTTAGCAATAATATTGAGCGCTTGCTGCTCTTCACTGGCAATTATGTCATAGCTCATTGGAATGAATTCCTGAAGAATCCGATCATACTGCGTTTGCAATGTGCGATTGGTTGGGTCGA
>JBGSOE010000161.1:0-3685 GCA_041739295.1 Thiohalobacterales bacterium
CATGCAGCCATCGCCTTCACGCAGCAGGATGCTGATTTCACTCAGACCGATCTATTACGCACAGCTATTGCAGATAAGCGCGCCGACTGGGTCATAAACTGCGCCGCGCATACCCAGGTAGATAAGGCGGAGTCCGAGCCAGAGCTGGCGTTCGCCATTAATCGCGAAGGCGCGCGTGCGGTGGCCGAGGCCGTGGCCAGTTATGGTGGGCGTCTACTGCATCTATCCACCGACTTCATTTTCGATGGCACGCAATCCCATCCCTACCGCGAAACGGATGCGCCAAATCCACTCGGCGTTTACGGGCAGTCTAAGTGGGAAGGTGAGCAGGCGGTATGTGCTGTGTTGCCGGATGCCATCGTCGTGCGGACGGCCTGGGTGCATGGTGCGCACGGCCACAACTTTGTGAAGACCATGCTGCGACTGGCTGCCGAGCGTGACGAACTGAACGTGGTCGATGATCAGATCGGCACACCCAGTTGGACCGGGGATATCGCCGCTGCCTTGATTCCACTGATGGAGCAGAACGCGCAGGGTTGCTACCACTTCACCAACGAAGGCGTGGCATCCTGGTACGACTTTGCCGTGGCCATTATTGACGAGGCACGCGCCTTGGGTTTTCCGATCAAGGCGCAGCGCGTTAATCCGATTCCAAGTTCAGCCTATCCGACACCGGCGCGACGTCCGGCCTATTCGGTATTGGACAAGACCAAGATTCGCGCCGCGCTAGGGCGGCCGATACCGCACTGGCGTGAATCGCTGGTGACAATGCTGCGGGAGTTGCAACCGTGAAGTCACTGTTAGTAACCGGCGGTGCCGGATTTATTGGTTCGAATTTTGTGCGTTACTGGTTGGAGCGCCATCCAGAAGATCGGTTGATCAATCTGGACGCCCTGACCTATGCAGGTAATCTGGAAAATCTGACTGATGTTCAGGATCGGACCAATTATCGCTTCGTGCAGGGCGATATTGGTGATTGGGGTTTGATGAACAATTTGTTCCGTGAACAACAGATCGATATAGTGGTGAACTTCGCGGCCGAATCACATGTAGACCGCTCCATTCTTGGTCCCGATGCCTTCATCAAGACCAACATCAACGGCACCTTCAATCTTTTAGAAGTTGCGCGTGCGGTGTGGGGTGGCGATGTTGGCGAGCGGCGCTTCCTGCACGTCTCGACCGATGAGGTTTACGGCAGTCTGGCTGCGGACGAGCCGGCGTTCACGGAAATCCATCAATATGCGCCTAACAGTCCGTACTCGGCTTCAAAGGCGGCATCCGATCATCTGGTCCGTGCCTATCACCATACCTATGGTCTGCCGACCCTGACCACCAACTGCTCCAATAACTACGGCCCGTATCAGTTCCCCGAAAAGCTCATCCCGCTGGTGATTCTCAATGCCCTCGAAGGCAAACCGCTGCCGATCTATGGCGACGGCAAGAACATCCGCGACTGGCTGTACGTCGAGGACCATTGCAGCGGCATCGAAGCGGTTCTGGAGCGCGGCCGCCTGGGTGAGGTCTACAACATCGGTGGCAACAACGAGTGGACCAACATCGCTATCGTGGGCCTGATCTGCGATCGCCTGGACCAGCTCATGCCCGGTCCCAGGCCTTACCGCGAACTGATTACGTACGTACGCGACCGCCCCGGCCATGATCGGCGCTATGCGATTGATTCCTCGAAAATGAAAACCGAACTCGGCTGGCAGCCCGCGCATCAGTTCGAAACCGGCATTGAGGCGACCCTGAGTTGGTATCTGGAGAATCTGGACTGGTGTAATCGGGTCCGTTCCGGCGAATACCGGCACTATCTGGAAGCCCAGTACGGCCAGAAGAATTAACCTATAAACCGCATTTGCCACGGAATCACACGAACAAGCACATAAGCCGCTGTGGTTCTTCCGCTGAGGCGATTCTGTCAGTTTTGAACGGACAGGAGATCGGTCCGGTTATCCACAAAAGCTGTGCATAACTCTGTGGAGTATTTGCTGTCAACCGACCTCAAGCCGCGCCAAATAACGTCGGTTGTTAAAGTGACCAAATTATGACCAACTATCTATGTTTAATTTATTCAATGAGTTGGGATTAATTAGGCGTGCTTGTGGGTTCCGGAGGCGGTGTAACGGGAAAGTCATATTATTGACATTTGGCTGTGAATAAGAATATCCGACGACGAGGGTTCGGATGAGTTGTTGAGACGCATTAAGATCCGAGACTTAGCTCATGCAATTCAGGTTGAGTGGCTGACCAAGGCGTCGACAACAGTGTCGGTTCGGGCTGCAGGGTTTGCCGGGACGCCCTGTTATCGGGCGCCCGGTTTCCTCGGTATGACGAGCTCTTTCATCCTAAAAAAATCATTTCCGCCACGGAAACACACGAAGGACACTGAAACACAGTGCCTGCTGGCTGGAGCGACTATTTACGACCTTGCGGGTGCTGGCGGTGCTGGCGTGAAGCTTATGATCTTGTCCGCGTGATTCCGTGGCAAATGCGGTTTATAGGTTCGTTCAGGGTTTGGCTTCTATATGGTAGAAATTTCGTTCCAGATAATCCGCCACATCGCCGACATCCTCATCGCTCCAGTCCAGCCCGGAATGGATACTCCAGGCGGCGACGCGTCGATTCAGGTCGTTCATCGAAGTGACCTTGCGATCGCTTCGGGTATGCGCCCAGTCTGCGTGACAGCTTTGGCAATGATTCTCATACAACGCCTGACCGCGGGAAAATTCCTCGCCGAACGTCGCGGCGGAAAAAACACCCAGCGTGATCCCGCCAAGTGCTGCGGCAATCGTATTCAGTCTCTTTGGCAGATTACGTGACACCATGTACCGATCCTCCTTGGGTATATCGAGCATTATGATATCCCGCGATCATCAGGCATTGGATACCGATATTTTCATCGGCGAGGTCTATAACAACGCGCCATCTCGCCGATGGCAAGGTACGCGCCACGCTATTCCAGGATCGCGTGAGCCTGCGTGATGAGATCGGGCTGGTGGAGGCACAGACCTGCAGACATCGCCTCTGTGATCGGCGACCCGGTCACTCCCCTTGCGCGACTGCGCTCCAAGTGAAGGCCGTTGTTGTCAGGCGGCGAACCGATCTCCGGCCACTTTGCGTACCAGTGGATACAGATGTTCCGTTTCGTCTTCAATGCGTTTGAGCACCAGCTTGAACATGTCCCCTGAATCCACCACGAACGCGGCATGATCCCGGATACGCAATTCATGGTCATGGCACCAGCGGTGAATGTATTGATTGAATACCCGCTTGATTTCGGCTGAGCCCGACAGGAACTTGTTGGCGGTGTTCTTCGTCGCCGTATCGTTGAATGTCAGCAGGGGTTTGTAGAGTTCGCGCTCTTCGAGTTCCAGATGGTCCTTAACACGCGTGATATAGGTGAAGAACAGATCGCAGGTGATGCCGTTGTCACAGATCGCGCGATCGTTGATCAGATAGTTGAGGATATTCGACAGTTCGGTGATTTTATGATTTTGTTCATTGAGATCGTTTAAAGTAATCATGACGGTACTCCTTGCCTGAAAACCTTTGATAGACAGCTGAACGCCTGGGTATCCAGAGCGCATGCTGTATCCCACAATTTGGATAATCGAGGCCATGCTGTCAATAGAAAACCCCGCGCCCGAATATTCTAATTTCAGAATATTGAGCTGGGGTAGGT
>JBGSOE010000189.1:0-3244 GCA_041739295.1 Thiohalobacterales bacterium
GGAACCTCTGATTAATTCGCTGAAGCGGCATCTGCCGCGTTGCGGCCGGGCTCAAAATACTCATTTACGCCGTGTAAACTCCGTTTTTTCACCCGTCCGCGCCTTGCATCTGCTCGCTTGATCAAATTAATCAGAGGTTCCTTAACTATATGCAGACCAGATATTTTTGCTCGCGCTTCTGATTTTCCAGAGAGAGTGTTGTGGAGATAAAATTCACCTGGCACTAGTCTGTTCTGTGCCAGATTGCTGACCGATCCGGTGTTTTTATCAATTGGTCGTGCATCCTTGATTTGCACGAGAGGTCATCTATGCTCAATGTCTAGGAACTCCTTGGGAGGGCGAGTCTGACTCTATATCTCTCCAACGGTCCTGTATGCCGCTGGGTAGGGAGTGCATTGGATACCCTAGCAGTGTTCGTGACTTTATTTGAGATATATTGCCGGTTGTCCATATGCTGCTTGGAATGGTGCATCACAGGGAGGAAGAAAGATGCAGCTCAGGATGGTCATGATGATTGCCATGGTAGTGGCATGCGGCGTTAATTTTACGTGGGCCAGTACTCCGGCACCCAAAAACACTGAGGTATACATCATATGGCCGCCGGACGGCGCGGTCATACATGGCGGGAAACTCTGGGTGCGTATGGGTCTACGCAATGCAGGCGTAGCGCCCAAAAGTGTGGAGATGTCAAATGTCGGACATCATCATCTGCTAATCGATACGGATCTCCCCCCATTGGACGAAGTGATACCGTCAGATCGAAACCATCTGCATTTCGGTGGTGGGCAAACTGAGGCACGTATAGAAGATCTCCCCCCGGGCAAACATACCCTGCAACTGCTGCTTGGTGATTTCGAACATAAGCCACATGATCCACCGATCTATTCCAAGAAAATCACGATAATTGTTCCATGATTATGTCGTACATGGAGTAGTGAGGTCGTCAAGAAACATAGCAATGAGCTTGCAGCGAAACGGAAGGATTCTCATCGAGAAAGTTCATGGAACGAGCCGCATGGAGTATAGAGATATGATGCTACGAGTCGTGTTGATTCTGATCGCGATCGGGGGACATGCCGGTAGCGTGTTCGCGGGCCAGACGCCAGCGCCGGAAAATGCCTATCTGTATATCGGCTGGCCGAATGACGGTGAGATTCTCCAAGGCGGCAGGCCCTTCCGCGTCTGGTTCGGTCTACGCAATATGGGGGTTGCGCCTAAGGGTGTCGATATACCAAATACCGGGCACCATCATCTGTTGATCGATACGGATCTTCCACCTCTAAACGAGGAGATACCCTCCGACCGGCAACACATACACTTTGGCGCGGGACAAACAGAAACCATGTTGGATCTACCCCCTGGCAAACATACCCTGCAGTTATTAATGGGCGACGCAAATCATATCCCGACAAATCCGCCGATCTATTCAAGAAAAATCACCATCACTGTGAGATAAGCCAGCAACAGCTTGTTCCAATTGCCACTACCGGAATTAAGGAACCTCTGATTAATTCGCTGAAGCGGCATCTGCTGCGTTGCAGCCGGGCTCAAAATACTCATTTACTCCGTGTAAACTCCGTTTTTTACTCGGTGCTGCGCACCTCGCCCTTCGGGCCGGCTAGCGCCGTTCTCTCCGCTTCGCTTCGAGTCGCCCGTCCGCGCCTTGCATCTGCTCGCTTGACCAAATTAATCAGAGGTTCCTAAAGTCGTCCACGGCATGACGTCACGGGAACCCAAATTATTTAAAATCAATATTTGGCCTGTTAAACAGTGATTTTTCTGTCGCGTCCGAGAAAAGAATATAGGCTCAACGCGGATTCGTGTGGGTAAGCAGGCAACGTTCGGAGTATCTCCACGGCGGACACGACGAAGCCTCACAAGACCGGACTGCCGGCAGGACCGGGGCCGGCGTCGCAATCGTAGCCCGGATGCAGCGCAGCGTAATCCGGGGATGTACCGCCATGACCGGGGCGATCACGATATCGTGCACCGCCTCCCCAGGCGTATTTCCCGGATTACTCGCTGCGCTCGCCCTTCGGGCCGCCCTGCGGGCGTTCAACGCGCTTCGCGCTTTTGTCCGCTGCGCTGCATCCGGGCTACATGATCGGCTTACCACGGCTGAATAAGGGATCACATCAAGTTTCGGTGAGGCCGGTTGCCAAGGCTGTGCGACCCGTTCAGGGCGCCTATTCACCCACACGAATCCGCGTAAACCCATAAAAGGGAAGGCGGTTTGTCGGGCGTAATTTATAGGTCAACGTCGTTGAGTCCGCAGCCGGCGTCAGTTTTTCGACCCCTAATTTCTGTATCAACAGATGTGCATAACCCCTTGCGGAGCTTGCATACATCTTAGAATCCGCTCATCCTGTGGGTCCTCGAAAACCGAATTTAAAGCGGAGCAACCAGTCGTGCACAGTGTGATCGTGATGAACGCCAAAGGTGGTTGTGGCAAGACCACTGTGGCCACCAATCTGGCCAGCTATTTCGCTAGTAAGGGCTGTGGCACATCACTGTTCGATTTCGATCCACAAGGTTCCAGCGGTCGCTGGTTACGAGAGCGCCCCACACAGAATGCCTATATTCACGGCATTGAGGCATTCCGTCAGCCACCCGCAGGCATGACCCGTAGCTGGCAGATGCGATTACCCCAGGACACCGACTTCCTCGTCATTGATACACCTGCGGGATTTTCCGGCTACGACTTCGAAGACCGTGTCGCCAAGGCTGACATTATTCTAGTACCGGTATTGCCATCATCCATCGACATGCACTCCACGGCCGATTTCGTGCGCGATCTGTTGCTACTCGGCAAGGTCCGCGCATTGAATAAACAGGTCGGCATAATCGCTAACCGCATCAAGTCCCGCACCGAATCCGAAGTGAAGCTTGAACGCTTCCTGGAAACGCTCGGTATACCCGTGGTCGCACGCATTCGCGATACTCAGAATTATGTCCGCGCCGCTGAACGTGGGCTGGGTGTACACGAACTCGATCAGCGTGACGTTGCGCAAGATGTCGCGGCTTGGGCGCAAATCCACGACTGGGTCGAACGCATCGATCAGCAGCGCATAATGACAGGAATGCCTGAAGTGCGCTTTGCAACCAGCAGCTGGTGATTCCGCTACACAATAACGAACACAGCTAGTTTGACCGCTGATTGGTAGTTGTCGGACGCGCGGCTAACGCCGCTGAATCCGACCTACAACACTCCGCAAGCTAAACGTAGGTCGGATTCAGGCCGAAG
>JBGSOE010000492.1:0-23689 GCA_041739295.1 Thiohalobacterales bacterium
ATCACGTACGATAAAAAACAGAGGAGCTACACAGGACGCGCGATAGGGGGTGGTTACACTGTAACCACCCGGCCCGTTCAGTATCCTTTGTAACCGCACCACCGACCGATGTATCAGAATTCGGGCTGTCCACAGAGTCCACAGGCCATGCCTGCCACGGCGTAGCGAGCATCTCACTCGCGCAGCCAAGGGCGGGGCCGCGGTCAGCGGCGCCTGTGGACCCCTGTGGTCAGGCCAATCCGTTCTGAAAGCCTGCGCGAATAACATGTTTCAAGCTGCATGACAGGCGTGAGCCTGGCGGGCAGCTTGGATTGCGGCGAAGCGCCCTCGTCACTAGCGAGCGCAGCGGGGTAGTGACGAGGGCGGCGGTCCCGGGAATGACGCGGGCTTGCGATCGAATTTCGGGATTACAGCGGGATGATGTGTTCCTATGCTGGCCCTCGAAACGAAGATCTATCGAATCTAACCGTGGCCACTGCGGGTACAGTGGCGCATGCGCGCATCCGGACCATGTAACGCGCTGCGGCAATACGCCGTTGGTCCATCTTCCAGCCAACACGGACCGCAAGGTCCACCCTTCACGTAGGCGCAAGCCTGTTTTTTTACTCAACGAGCCGAGACGGTCGCGCCTGATGATCTTGATCAGGGCGATCCCGTCGACCCTCATTTTCCATAAACCCGCGGACCGAGTCCGCACAATTGAAAGGAGGTGATGTGATGAAACCACACTGAGAGTACGCCCGAGATCGGGCAGGTTGGCCAGCGCCGGGCCATTACCCAAACGGGGAAACCGGCGTTGCCTGAGACCAGGCATATTCAGGTCGTATGGGAGTGGTGTCCCTGACCGTTTCGCGCAAGCGAGCCCAGTTAGCTACGGCTACCGGGTGGTCATAAACACTTACCAGATAGAGATTACACCGTGAGAGATCTGAACTACCAACTCAAACAACTCTGCCACCGTAACCGTGACGGCAGTTATGCAACACAAGCAAAGCGTATGCATCACTTGATGCTTATCGCGAATCAGTTGGACGCATTGGGATTTCGTGGCATGAATGCGCGCTCGTTGAAACCAAAGCATGTCGAGGTGCTGGTCAAGGATTGGATGGCGCAGGCACTTAGCGTCGGCACCATCAAGAACCGGATGGCGGTCTTGCGTTGGTGGGCGCAGAAAGTGGACAAGCAGAATGTCGTGGCCCGATCGAACGACCACTACGGGATTCCGGATCGGCAGTTCGTTACCAATGCGTCGAAAGCAAAATCGGTGGGCGCACCGGACCTGGAGAAGATCCGCGATCCCTATGTGCGGATGAGCCTCGAGTTGCAGCAGGCGTTTGGCCTGCGCCGTGAAGAGGCGATCAAGTTCAATCCCGGCTACGCCGACCGCGGTGACCACATCACGTTGAAAGCGAGTTGGACCAAGGGCGGCAAGAAACGCGACGTACCGGTGCGCAGCGATGAACAGCGCGTCGTGTTGGATCGCGCGCGCCGGCTTGCCGCGGGCGGTTCCCTCATTCCTAGCGATCGGAACTATGTGCAACAGCTTCGTATCTACGAACGGCACACGGCCAATGCTGGCCTCTCGAAAATGCACGGTCTGCGGCATGCGTATGCGCAGCGGCGTTACGAAGCGCTGACCGGATGGAAGGCACCGGCTGCCGGTGGGCCTGTGACGCGGGCGCTCAGCCCCGGGCAGAAGGTGATAGACAGGCACGCGCGGCAGACCATCAGTCAGGAACTCGGGCATGAACGGGAGCAAATCACTTCGGTGTACTTAGGGCGCTGAGTGAGATACAGGAAACGGCGCAAAGGGTTGAATGGATTTTTCGTTCTCTGTGTGGAGGACGCTTCGTCATGATGCCGGCTCTGGTTACACAGAACCACCGAGGCCGAATTCAGTATGAAGAGATCCATTTTCCATCCCACCCATCCGGTCGCGGCAACCGCCATCTGTCTCGCCGGCATCTGTTTTGTGGCCAGCGTGAACCTGCAGGCGAAGGATATCCAGGTAGGGCGCTATTCCTTGCTTGTCGCCACAGCGACAGACGCACAGGCCAACCTGCTAGCGACGACCATCACGGTTTCGTTTCCGGCACGCATCGTGACGGTAGGCGAGGCGGTGCAATACCTGCTCCAGCGAAGCGGTTACCGTCTGGCCAATGAATCCCGAATATCACCGGAAACCGCGGAACTGTTGATACTGCCGTTGCCGGCCGTGCACCGGCATCTTGGGCCCATCACGTTGACGCAAGCATTGGAGACGCTTGTGGGGCCGGCGTTTCGTCTCATTCACGATCCGGTGCATCGGCTGGTCTCTTTCGAGTTATGCACAGTGACGGGACGTGTCCCGGAGCAGGCAAGCACCATGAAACCGGAGGGTCAGCAAGATGGAGAATAAGAACCGCTCCGTGCGGCCGCATGACTCAGAGCAGGATACCGCTCGCGCGGATGTCACCGCACAGACGAACCCGAAGCGGTCGTCGCGGAAAACGCTGCTGATCGCCGCCCTCATCAGTGTGTTAACGATCGGTGCACTCGTGATGTTGCGCGGTCAGAACGACGCCCTGCACAGCGGCGCGGCCATGCCGGAGCATCCGGCGACGGCGCTCAATGCGCACGCAACGATTCCCGAGAGCAAGAATAACATCAAAGGAAACTCACCGCCGGCGCCAGACGCCTCCGAGACGATCAGGCGCGCCATCGAAGACCTGTCAAATCGGATCGATCAGTGGTTCGAATCCTTGAGGACCGAGCAATCGAGTGTGAACCACGAACTGACCGGCCTGGCTACCAGCATGAAGGCGATTCACGAATCGCTTGCCGAGCTGCGCAAAGGCAACGATGAACTCAAGCAGGGCATCATCGATGCAGAATCCAAGTTACAGGCGATCGCCGAGAACGTACGCGGCCTCAAGATCGCTAGCAAGAAGAAAGCTGTGGCACGACGCAAGCAGGCGCTCAGCGTCCCGCCGTTTCTCATCGATGCCATCGACCTGTGGGATGACGCCGTCTATGTCGCCATCTCCCAGAACGGACAGGTCGCCTTCCTGCGCGAAGGCGAGCAGCAGTCCGGTTGGCAAGTCACGCACATCGATCGGCTCAAGAGCCAGGTCGCGTTTCGTGGTCCCGAAGGTCAGGACTATTCCACTTCGCTACGGAGGTAAGGCTGATGGAAGTGTTCGTTGCCATTTTATTGTTGTTCGGGGCCTTCTCGCTGGGGTCGGCAACCCATGAAGGAATGGAGGATGATTCAACGATCGTGCAAGTGCCGGCCGCGGTGAATGCATCGCAGGATGGACCGGGTGATGCGCGCGCATCCGAGGATGACGACGAGGCGCAACTGCAAGACTGCATACTGAACCGGCACGACGTGATCTATCGGGATTTGTCCCGCGACCATGGGCGTGAAATCCATGCTGCAACGGAGTCCGCCGGTAACTGCGGCGGCGTGTGCGCCGATGAGTAGTCGCGCGCGGTGGGTTGGCGTGATCCTAGCGCTGGTATTCACAGCGCCGGTGTTCGCCGTGGAAGTCTCCGGCACGCGGGCGAATGAAACCGACACCAGCGTGTCGGCGACGGCCAGGAATACGTTGACGCCGTCCGAGCTGGCGCGTTCGCGTGCCTGGGGACTGTCACAGACCGAATGGCAACGCTATAAACTGTTGATGCAAGGCATACGCGGCAGTATCAGCCCGCCGACGATCTCGCCCATCGAGGTGTTGGGCATCCACGCGCGCGACGAGGACGAGCGTCGACGGTACGCCGAGCTGTGGGCTCGCGCCATGCGCGAGGATGTGGACCGAATACTGGCTTTCCAGCATGCCTACGATGAAGCCGGCAAGCGTTTGTATCCGAATGAGCAACTCATCGATGTCAGTCGCCTGCCTACGCACAACGATAAGACGAGTGTCTTGCAGTCAACCGACCGCGTGCTGTTATTCACCCGGCCGGATTGTCCCGCTTGCGATGCCCTGCTGGGCACGTTACTTAAGCGGATCGATGAGCTGGCCGGTATCGATCTCTATATCGCTGGCATCAAACCCGGCGATGACCAGGCGGTAAGGTCCTGGGCGGTCGATCACGGAATTGATCCGGCGTGGGTGCGCAATCGGCGCGTCACCCTCAACCATGAGGCCGGGGTACTGGAGCGACTCACCCAGGGCAAAGGTGAGATTCCCTATCTGCTGCGTCGACGGGGAGAGGACCTGTCGGCACTTCGCGCTTCGGAGCTGTGAGCATGTGCGCGACGCGACGGTTCCTCTGGCTGGGCGTCATGTTGGGGATCGTCTGGCCGATCGCCGGGTGGTGCGATGCATCGGTTCCCGAAGGATACCGCGTCGTCGCGGCCGAATACGGCATTCCCTACTCGATGTTGTATGCCGTCGCCATGACCGAAAGCGGCGTCGGAAACGATAACGGCGTGCGCCGTCCCTGGCCATGGACGCTGAACGTCGCCGGCCGTGGCCATGTCTACCCGTCGCGCGAGGCCGCATGGCATGCCTTGAATGCGTATATCGGCCGCGGTGAACGATCCATCGACATCGGTTTGATGCAGGTGAACTGGCGGTTCCACAAGGACAAGCTGGGCGATACCTGGCAGGCGTTGGACCCGTATTACAACCTGCGCGTGGCGGCAGTGATCTTACGGCAATGCTTCGAGCAACGGCACGACTGGTGGGCGGGCATCGGTTGTTATCACGCTCCTACGGATACGGTGCGCGCACTGCGTTACCGGTCACGCGTGGTCGGCCATTGGCAGCGTTTGGCGGCAAACGGGTAGTGCAGTCCGATGGCGAGACTATTCCTATATTTAAGTTATGGCATGGTATCGATAGGCATGGTGTTGGCACCGCTACCGGCCTGGTCGGAAGTCGCGGTGATCTACGACAGCGGCGATACACGGCCGCTGGCGCCTTACCTCGAGATCATCGACCGTACCGAGACGACAACAAGTCCGTCGTCAGTGACCGGAGCGAGAGTGCAATCCAAGCTCGGCGCCGCCGATGTACAGGTGTTGTTGCCGATTCGCTCGCCTGGGTTGAGCCCCGGGCCGGTACAAGCGAGGTCTCATAACAAGCCGTTCTCTCGTCCGTTCTTTCTCATCGGTTCCGATGACCGATCCCGGCGGTGGCTGGTGGAATACCGGGAACGCCTCAAGGAGATCGGTGCGGTGGGCATGCTGGTGCAGGCCGAGACGCTCGAGGATTTGCACACCACGGCCAATTTATCAGGTGGGCTACCCATCATGCCGGCATCTGCGGCCGCTATCGCCGCCGCTCTGAATATCTCGCACTATCCGGTATTGGTGACTTCACAAGGCATCGAGCAGTGAACCGTCATCCCATCGAGGCCTTGCTGCGGCCGCCGGTCGAGCTGTGGTCGACATTCGTCGCGTTCGCCACGGCGACCATCGCTATGCTAGCCCCTTGGGCGCTGATGATGCCACCGGGCGTGGCCTACAGCGCCAGTGCGGCGCTCATGCTGATCGGAATGATCCGGGCCAAGCAGGCCTGGCGGGTCATGCGTTATCAACGCAACATGCGCAGGTTGCCCACTTACCGACTACGTGCCGAGAAGATCCCGCTCAGTTGGCATAAACTGTTTCTCGGCAAAGGATTTCGTTGGACCCAGCAGCACACCCAGCGGTTGCGGGACACCCTGCGGCCCGAGGTCCAACACTACGTGCAACCGGGGCGCCTGACTCAATGGGCACGCCGAAAAGAAGTCGCATGGGAATCGATACTGCTACTGAGCCTGCCGGCACGCTTCCTTCGCGCACGGGCGTGGTGGAATCCACTGGCGCCGCTGCCACCGGTCGGTGGAAAGCCGGCCCTGCATGCCGTGGAACCCGACGAGCAGGATGTCTGGATGGATATCGGTGAGCGCGTCGGACATACGCTGGTGTTGGGCACCACGCGCGTCGGCAAGACACGGCTTGCCGAGATTCTCATCGCACAGGACATCCGGCGGGGCGATGTGGTGATCGTGTTCGATCCAAAGGGGGATGCCGATCTCCTGCGGCGGGTGTATGCCGAGGCGAAGCGGGCAGGGCGCGCCAAGGACTTCTACATGTTCCACCTCGGTTTCCCCGAGGTCTCGGCTCGCTACAACGCGATCGGCAACTTCTCCCGCATCACCGAGGTGGCGACCCGCATCGCCAATCAGCTCCCGAGCGAGGGCAACTCGGCGGCCTTCAAGGAATTCGCCTGGCGTTTCGTCAACATCATCGCACGCGCCCTGGTGGCGCTTGGACGTCGGCCGGACTATCAGCAGGTGCGCCGCTACATCAATGATATCGAGCCGCTGTTCGTTGAGTACGCGCGCGAGCATCTGCGCCAGCATGGGGTGGAGGATTGGCGTGAGAAGGTGACCGACATCGCCGCCAACATCAAGGAGCGCAACCTGCCGAACTCGCTGCGTGGTCGTAACGATGAGGCCATCGCACTGATGCGGCATCTGCAGGAGCAGGATCTCTACGATCCTGTGCTCGATGGTCTGGTGTCGGCCTTCAAGTACGACAAGACCTACTTCGACAAGATCGTGAGTTCCGTCGGGCCGCTGATGGAAAAACTCACCACCGGAAAGATCGCGGAACTTATTTCGCCGGATTATCTGGACGAAACCGATTCACGCCCCATCTTCGAGTGGATGGATGTCATCCGACGCAAGGGCATCGTGTACGTCGGACTTGATGCCCTGACTGACACAACCGTCGCCAGTGCGGTGGGGAATTCCATGTTCGCCGACCTGGTCTCGGTGGCCGGGCATATCTACAAGCATGGCGTCGACGCCGATCCGATCGGTACGCCCAGGTCCTATGTTCTGCCGACCATCTCCATGCACGCCGACGAGTTCAATGAGCTGATTGGGGATGAGTTCGTGCCACTGTTGAACAAGGCCGGCGGTGCCGGCTTTCAGGTCACGGCCTACACACAGACCTGGTCAGACGTGGAGGCCCGCATCGGCAGTCGTGCCAAGGCCGGGCAGGTAGCGGGTAACTTCAATACGCTGATCATGCTGAGGGTCAAGGAGCTGGCCACCGCCGAGATGCTGACTGACCAGCTGCCGAAGGTCGAGGTGTTTACCCTGATGAGCGTATCGGGCGTGGACGATTCGTCTGATCCGGGTTCCGGGGTGGATTTCAAATCCCGCAACGAGGATCGTATCAGTGTCTCGGAGGTCCCCATGCTGACACCGGCGGAGCTCGTGGCGTTGCCCAAGGGTCAGGCCTTTGCGCTGTTAGAGGGTGGCCATCTCTGGAAACTGCGCATGCCACTCCCGGATACCCGTGGGGATCAGGCCATGCCAGAGGGTCTGGCGGATATTGCCAATGAGATGGAGCGGACCTATATCACCAACGACCAGTGGTACCGCGTGCAGGAGCCGTGGTGGATGGGCGTGGCCGACGTTTCGGCACCGAGCGAATTGATGGAAGGTGTTGATGGCTGAAGCGGCCACCGATCCGCGGCGAACGGCTGTACGGCAGGGCTTGTTCACCAGAGGTCTGGCAACGATCTCGCAAGCGATCCTGTGGCTGCTTTTATCCCTGTTGTTTTCGATTATCGTCGAGTGGGTGGGTATGGTGCTTTGGTGGCCGGACGAAGGCCTCGATCACAGTCGCACAATGCTTGCCAAAGAGATCAGCTATCTGGACACCGACTTCCGCCGCAGTGTCGTGACATCAGATCCCGCCCGCTTCGCCAAAGAGGTGGCCGATGGGACTTACCACTACCTGTTTGAGGTTACGAGAGTCGTGGCCTTTATCCATTGGGTCTCACCACCACTACGACAGGAAGAGCAAGGCATGCGGCCGACACTGCACAAGATCTACCGGCCGCTCGCTGAGTTCGTGATCGCGGCCATGCAAGTGACCCAGGTATTCTCGGTACGCTTGGCGATTCTCATGTTAGCAACGCCGGTGTTCCTGCTGTTCAGCCTGCTGGCCTTGGTGGACGGTCTGGTGCGACGGGATCTTCGCCGCTGGGGAGGAGGGCGAGAGAGTTCGTTCGTGTACCACTACGCCAAGAACGCAGTGCTACCACTCGTCGTGATCACCTGGGTTACGTATCTGGCACTTCCGTTCAGCCTGCATCCTGCCTTTATTGTGCTTCCCTTCGCCGCACTGTTTGCATTCGCGGTGACAGTGACCGCGAGTAGCTTTAAGAAGTACCTTTGAAAGACACGGGCGGAATGGCGCTATCGGTCTGAGTAAGGTGATGTCCGCAGCCAGATCCACAATCATCTGCAACTGTTCACAATTCTGGGTGTTAAATCAAATTACGTTCAGTAAAATGAACGTAACGATTATTATCATCTGGGTGGGTTACTGTAGATATATTGATATAACGTCCATTATTAAATACACTATTAAAGATAGTGACCATAAAGATGGACGAAACATGAGCAAAACCCAGCTAGACTTGATGGTGCCGATTCCGGTCAGACGGGCGGTGCGTAAGCTTGGACAGGATATCCGAGATGCCCGGCTCAGGCGGCGTATTCCAACGGCTGTCATGGCCGAACGGGCCTCTATCAGCCGAACAACCCTGAACAAGATAGAAAAGGGCGACCCCGGCGTTTCACTGGGTAACTACGCCAATGTGCTCTTTGTGTTGGGCATGGCGGAGCGGTTGGGTGACTTGGCGGACGTCAAGACGGATACGGTGGGTCTTGGGCTTGAAGAAGAGCGTTTGCCGCAACGTATCCGCAAGTCGTCCCGGTCTGGACAGAAGAGTAAAGCGTGATGGAAACAGAAGTGTACGTCTATGTGGATATTGCTGGTACGCCGCATCTGGCCGGGCGACTGTGGGCGCGCGTGCACAAAGGTAGGGAAAGTGCCACGTTCGAATATCATCCGGGCTGGCTTGAGAAGGTAGATCGTTTCTCCCTGGAACCGGCGCTGACGCTGGGTCCTGGTCCCTTTCACACACCTTCAGGTAAATCCCTTTTCGGTACCATCGGCGACTCTGCTCCTGACCGTTGGGGACGGGTTCTGATGCGCCGGGCTGAACGGCGACGGGCAGAGCGCGCAGGCGAGACGCCGCGCACCTTGATGGAAATCGACTATCTGCTCATGGTCGATGATGAAGCCCGACAAGGCGCCCTTCGCTTTGCAAGGCAGGAGGGCGGACCGTTTCTTGCCGAACATGAAGCCGCTCGCATACCGCCCCTGATCGATCTGCCAAAGCTGCTGTCGGCGGCGGAGCATGTCGTTGGTGACACGGATAGCGACGAGGATCTGCGCCTGCTGCTGGCCCCAGGCTCATCATTGGGTGGCGCGCGCCCCAAGGCGTCTGTTCGGGACCGGGACGGGCATCTCGCTATCGCCAAGTTTCCACACAAGGACGACGAGATCAATACGGTTCTGTGGGAGGCGGTTGCACTTCGACTTGCGGCAAAGGCCGGTATCCCCGTTCCAGACTGGCGAATTGAACAGGTACTGAACAAGCCGGTGCTGTTGCTGCGCCGGTTCGACCGGGTACAAGGTCAGCGAATTCCGTTTCTTTCGGCCATGAGTATGCTCGGCGCCAGCGACAACGAGTCACGCAGTTACCTGGAATTTGTCGATGCCCTGCGCCGGTATGGCGCCAGCCCGAAACAAGATATGCATGAGCTATGGCGACGTATCGTCTTCAATATTCTGATTTCCAATACCGATGACCACTTGCGTAATCACGCCTTTCTCTATACCGGCTCGGACGGTTGGCGGTTGGCTCCGGCCTATGATCTCAATCCGGTACCCACGGATATCAAACCACGCGTTCTGGCAACGGCCATCGATCTTGATGACGGTTCGGCCTCCCTGGATCTGGCGATGAGTGTGGTGGGATATTTTGAACTGGATGAAGACAAGGCGCACGTGATCGCAGCCGAAGTCGGGAAGGCCGTGACAACCTGGCGCGAAGAGTCCGCGCGACTGGGTTTGACGCAAGCCGAGATCGATCGCATGGCCTCGGCCTTTGAACATGAGGACTTGAAGGCGGCGCTTTCTCTTTCATAATGTTGGCGGAGGAATGGCGATCACGAAATCTTAGGCGAATATGGAGGAGGCTGTTGACGAAAAGCTGCTTACTCTTCCCATCTCGGCCTAATGCCGAATTCGTGATCGCGACCATGCAGGTGCCCCAGGTGTTCTCGGTACGCCTAGCGATTCTCATGTTGGCAACACCGGTGTTCCTCCTGTTCAGTCTGTTGGCCTTGGTGGACGGTCTGGTGCGACATTCAGCGTTTCATTAAGTAGATAATTCTAATAGACGAGTTACGACCCAACCCGGCCGGTGGCAGCCTTCTCCCTGAATGACCGCTTATCGGTAGCATTCGGACGCTAAGGGAGCTGGCGGGGAACCGCTGCATCCGGCGAAAAGCGGTAGTCGAGCACCTGGAATATTAGAGTTATCTTAAGGACGGCCTCCGACCCAATGGAGACCTTCGATCAGAATGTCGGAACGGCAGGGATATACTCTAAGCAGCGTTTCGGAGCCGGACTCTGGCCGCGAACTTTCAACCATTCCGGGCACTCAATTTCATAATGCCCGGAACAATTTATATGTACTATTTGTCAGCCTATTATCCGCTTGTTATGCTGACAAGACTAAAATAATTTGCCAATTGCTATGCTCGGTGGTTTTCAAATACTAAATACATCTTATTTCTACTCGGGCTGATCGACTGGCCAGCCTATTACCTCTTAGGAGTAGGTAGTTGAGCACAAAAATTAAGCCCTATCTTCTTCTAATCTTTTTGACCTTATTGTTCTGGAGCACTGCGTGTACGTTAAATCGAATAGCGGGCACACAGTTACCTGTTATCGATTGTCGAAACGATGATATTCGGCTAGATAGAGCGATCGTCGAGCCGCGATGCATCAGTACGGCCATGGATTTCGAAAAGCAACTTAATTCTCGTGAGGCTGAGGAACCGCCTCCGACTGTTTCGTGGTATGAGGTTGTATCAGGTACGACACCCGTAATAATAACAGCTCCTCACGCCACACGACCGTTCAGGGACGGAGCGCGACGCTTTTCCGATGGTGGAGGTACCGCTGCACTCGCTGTCGCCGTAGCACAGCTGAGCGGTGCTACGGCTATATATACTACTTACGAAGGTCCGTCCGATCCAAATTACTACGATGATAACGAATTCAAAACTTCCTTAGCGGAACTAATTGCCGATGTTCAGCCTAAACTGATATTGGATATCCATGGCAGTCATCCTTACCGTTCTTATGACATCGATTTGGGTTCTATGGGCGGAGACTCACTATTAGGTGATCCGAGTATTGTGGAAAGACTAATTGCCTCGCTCCGCAATGAAGGCGTGAGCAGTATTTCATTAAATCGATTTGGCGCGTCGAAAAACGAGACAATTACAAAATATTCAACCATGCACGGAGTTCCAGCAGTGCAACTAGAGATCAATGCCACTTGGATTACCCCAAACGAAGGAGATATCCAAGCGCAACGATTTTCAAAACTCGTGCAAGCCATAACTAGAGTAGTACTGCACTATCGTGACTCGACTGCAAAACACTAAACACCTACACCTAACAGCCAATTGGAGTCTAACTCTTGACCGCTTTTTCGCTTCGCTGCCGATTCGGTCGGTTGCAGTCAAGCGTGACTCATTTGGCACGTTAGTGGCTGCATAGAGTAACTAGTCACACACAAGAGGAATATATGAAGCTCAAGAGACTTATATTTTCGTGTCTAGCTTTTCTTTTACCTGCCGTAGCGATAGCGCAAGGACGAGATACTCATGAACGATTAAACGCAATTCTTTGGGTTCAAACATCGGCGGAATACGAGACTATATGTATGCAAACTTACAGGCAGGCGTGGAATCAGGTCGAAAACATGTTATCTCAGGCAGATTCCGGCTTTGGTGTTCCTTCCGCTGCTATTGAACAACCTGGATTCAATACGAATAACCTCCCTTATGCGGTGATTATGGACATAGACGAAACCGTCCTGGATAACTCTCCAATGTCTGGACGACTGATTGAAAGTAGGTCAGGTTACACCGCAGAAAACTGGAGCAAATGGGTTGACAAAGAGAGCGCAGATTTTATTCCGGGAGCGGAAGAATTTATCAATAAAGTACGCGCTGCAAATATTGAATTAATATTTGTAACAAACCGCACTGAAAACGAAGAGGCGCATACCATTGAGGATTTAGAGCCGATAGTTGTTACTGACAGTCAAATTCTTGCAAAAGATGAAAAAGAGAGTTCGTCTAGCGAGCCTTGGCCAAGTGAAAAATCTTCAAGACGAGAACATATCGCAAAAAAATATTGGATCATTGGAATGATTGGTGATGACCTCGCGGATTTCATCCCCAACATAAAATCATTACCGCCAGAGCAGCGCATAATTGAGGCCGGAAAATATCAACAGAGATTGGGTTCACAATGGTTCTTACTCCCAAATCCTGTATATGGCTCCTGGGAAACCGTTCTTTATAAACGAAATGATTCCGACCAAAAGCAGCTTCAAGATAAAATTAAAAAAATAAAATCATATCAGAAAAATCCGTGATTTGGTTAGCCCTTAACCTCACGCCATACCGGACGGCATTGATTGGCTGCCGATGAGTTCTATCGTCGAATGTAAGGAAATTACCGGATTGAGAAGTACGATTACTGACTGAGATGTCTGATTAATGCTGCGTTCGAGACCTCTACTCGAAAAGCAGTTATGTCTTCTTGTGGCCGAACTCGGCTGTAGCAGAATTCTGAAATCTACATTCGCTGTAGATCTGCTCCCGGCGATAAGACCCTAGGCCTTATTTCTTGATCGCTCGAGACGAGACTGCAAATAGGCTATTGTGTTGAAAAACTCCATTTCCAGCGTAGTCCAAAAAATATTAGCCGCTTAGGCACATCATGGCTTTGTATGTATGGGGAGACTGCAATGCGGCAATGATATGTGCGTACGAAGCCCCTGGTTAGTTCTGCTAATGAATAAACATTCAGCAGCCGGAAGAATTCACACAAGCCAGAAATTATGCGCCTAATGATTTTCGAGTTTTTCAACAGAATAAGGCGGAAGCGGACCTTACTAGAGTCGATGGAATCGATAGCATCAAATAAGGCTGAAGACTAAGAGCACAATGATTATTTTAATTGATAAAGCCCAATAAAAAAGTGTTAAATGCATGAAATAAACACACAATGGATAATTAGTCCTAAAAAGCTGGGTATTAAAGTCAGCGTTTGGGACATTTTATTGTAGTTTTGCGGCAAATTGGATATCGATGGTTCACTTAATAGCGCACCCTTTTTCTCGTCCTTCCATAGGGAGTACTGAACTTGCGCAGAAGGCTCTTGCTTTGCACTAGTGCGCTTATGTGGGTGGTCTCGCAGATAGCGAATGCTGCTTCGTATGAAATTATATTCGAAGAAGGAGCATTCCAGTATTACGCAAGTAAGTCTCCCGCGGCCGTCGACAACAAGTACTTGGCTCGCGTGACCGTCAAGAAGGATGGCGACGTCGTGTTAAAGGATCTGCGAGGGTCAACCCTGCCCGATGCGTGGGTCTTTTATCAACATTGGAACGTCGAGCTTAAGCGCTCGACTCCGCCAACAGATGCAGATATCGCTTCCATGTTTCAGCATTTCGAGAGACAGACCTCAGCACTGCGCGATGCCGACGCTAAGTTGGGCAATACGAATCTCGCCGACATTGCCGATATTCTCGATGTGCTCAACCGCGTCCCGGCTCTAAAGAGCGGCAGATATCCGTTTGTTATGGGGCTGCACAAAGGTGGACAGTCGGTGCATGGTAATCCCCACGTGCCACGATTGCTTGGCGGTGATCGAGGCAGACCATACGATCCCACCACTGACTCAGCCTCCACAGCGACTACCATCGGCGGGTTTGTACGAACACTGAACAAGAATAATGCCCAAGACCAGAAGAACATCGCAGCAGGCATCAATGTGCACGATGGTCGTACGTCCAAAGACTACAAGGACTCTGAGGGCTGTTTGACAATTCGCCCGCAGGACTGGAAAGTGTTCCATGAGGCGCTTCCGTCGCCTAGCGACTGGGTGGAAGGCAAGCATAACGGCATCGTGTCCGTGCGCCGGGAGGCGGAACCAGAACTTTCTGCGCCAATGTCGCCAATGTCGCCAGGGGGCTTGCAATTGCAGTTGCAGTAAGGCGCCCGATGCCATTAGGGATACGCCGCATATGCAGTAGGCCACTCGTGGGAGGAATGCCGCATAACGAGTGCTTGCACGCGACGCGTTCAAAGCAACGCGCGCGTGAAGCACGACGTTAACGGCTGCTTCTGACACAGAACAGCCGTTGTGTAACTACGAAATAAGTATTTTCTGTATGACCGACAACGGTCTATTGTGTTGAAAAACACCCCTGAATAATGCTGTCACCTCAGCTATGATTCTCGTCATCGGATGATGCGGAGTGCGTAGCGATGATGGGATCTTCGACGGGCGGGCAGGATCGACTGTTCTACGCATTCAACATTGAAGACCACGTACCCCAGCAGCATCTCCTTCGCGGCATCGACCGATACCTTGATCTAAGCGACCTTCGCCAGCACCTCGCTGAGTTTTACAGTCACACTGGACGCCCCTCGATTGATCCCGAACTGATGATCCGCATGCTGGTCATCGGCTATTGCTTCGGGATTCGCTCAGAACGGCGTCTGTGCGAGGAAGTACATCTGAACCTGGCCTACCGCTGGTTCTGCCGGCTCGGGCTGGAGGATGCCGTGCCGGATCACTCCAGCTTCTCCAAGAACCGTCATGGCCGCTTTCGCGAGAGCGGTATCTTCCGTCATCTGTTTGAACGTGTGCTGCAGCGCTGCATGTCCGAAGGACTGGTGCGCGGTGAGGGCTTCGCCACTGACGCTAGCATCATAAAGGCTGATGCGCAGCGTCAGCGCGGCGTATCGGGTCATGAAGCGATTGACTGGGGTAACCCTGATGAGGCGACACGCCCGGTACGAGAGTATCTGACGGCATTGGATGACACCAATGGTCCAGTGACGGTGTATAAGGCGATTTCGCTGACGGACCCTGCTGCGACATGGACGGCCGCAGGCGGTCCAGCCTTCTTCGCTTATTCGACCAACTACTTAATTGATCTGAAGGCAGGCATCATCATTGACGTCGAAGCTTCTGCGGTTAATAAAGCGGCAGAGGTCAATGCGACACGGACCATGATGGAGCGGGTCGAAGCTAAGTTTGACCTAAAACCCGACCGTTTCGTCGGTGATACCAGTTACGGCACGGCCACTATGCTGAATTGGCTGGTCGATGAGAAGAAGATTGAGCCGCATGTGCCTGTACACGACATGTCAAAGCGTGACGACGGCACCTTGTCGCGTAGTGATTTCCAGTGGCATGAGGAGGCCAACGAATATCGTTGCCCAGAGGGTAAATTACTCCGTAGTGATTGGCGACAGTTCACCCATCCACGCTCACGCATCACGAAAGAAAACACCATCCTCTATAAGTCGAGGCTGGGCGACTGCGTAAACTGTTCGATGAAAGCGCAGTGTTGCCCGAATACGCCCTATCGCAAGATTGCCCGCAGCATCTTTGAGCCTGCGCGTGATGTAGCTCGCGCCATCGCCAAAACCGATGCTTACCTACAGTCACGCAAGGATCGCAAAAAAGTCGAGATGTTGTTTGCTCACCTCAAGCGCATCCTTAAACTGGATAAGCTTCGTCTACGAGGTCTCAGTGGTGCGCAAGACGAGTTTTTATTAGCGGCCACCGCGCAAAATCTACGGCGAATGGCGAAGTGGTTGATGCCAAGGATGCCGGAAGTGAACCAAATACCTGCATAACAGCGTGCTGGGAGCGTTCGCTTCTCAGTATTGCGCGTTTAAACCTCGACAAAATCCTATTCTTGGAATTACCGAGCGCTACAATTGCGGAAACTAACCGAGTTTTTCAACACAATAGGTCGAAAGCCGCAGCTTGCCTCAGAAGCCATAAACTTCTGCTTATAGTCAAACCAGTCATTTGGGTGAATTGATCTGATAGTCCACTACTGGCCGAGAGTCGTCGATCGCGTTCTTAATCTGACTGACTGCTTACTTTAAAGCTACCTAGTTACGAACTACTAACAGTCGTCTATTTCATTAAAGGTCATGACTAGTTAAGGGTTAGTGAAATGGTACTAACCTACTGTCATGGCTATGAAAAACAGGTATGCAATCCGTTCGCGAATCAGCGAGGCCCAATTTCGCCAGATTGTGCGACTGTTTGCGCTGGATCTTGATGCCACTCAGATCACAGTACTTGCTGCGTTGAACCGCAATACCGTGAACCGATATCTGCAAGGCATTCGTTTGCGCATCGCTGAGTATTGCGAAGCGCAATCGCCATTCGCAGGCGAGATCGAAGTGGATGAATCCTACTTCGGCGCTAAGCGCGTAAAAGGTAAACGTGGCCGAGGTGCATTCGGGAAAACGGCAGTCTTCGGCGTCTTCAAACGCAACGGCCATGTGTACACGGAAATCGTCCCAGACTGCCGAAAAAGCACGCTCCAAGGCATTATTCGCGGTCGTGTGGCGTTGGGTAGCGTCATCTATTCGGACGGCTGGCGTGGCTACAACGGGTTGGTGGATGTGGGGTACGGTAAACACCTGAGAGTGGATCATGGGCACGATGAATTCGTCCGCGGTAGAACGCATATCAACGGGATCGAAGGCTTCTGGGGCTTTGCCAAATCCCGCCTTACTCGATTTCGTGGTATGAATAAGCATACGTTCTATCTGCATCTGAAAGAATGTGAGTTCAGGTTCAATCTCAGGCAACAGGATCTATATCCCGTCATCCTGAAATTGTGCCGGGAGAGGCCCCTTAACTAGTCATGACCCTTCATTAAAAATCTTCCTTAAACAAAAACCCCTCACAATACGGAATTGATTTTCCGTAGCCCGTCCTTTCCCGATACCCCACCATGCGCTTCATGCACAACACGGGGAAGACATCGATGCGAATTGCCCATGTCCTGATAGCAGGACTTCTCAGTACTGCCTTACCAACTCAGTTCGCCGTCGCTGATACCGATGGTGAACGTACGGCGCTCGCGAGAATTGCTCATGAGATTGAGGCGCTTGAACCGTTGATCCGTGAGGCTGAGTCACAAGCCAACCCGGATGCCCGTATTCGGCTCCGCTACGACTGGCTGCGTCAGGACCTGTTGAGAGTACAGCAGGGCATCCAGGAGCACATCGACGTGCCTCGGGAAGAGCCAAGAACCTTTCCGCCATTGCGCGGTGACTACCGTCGCTGATGGATGACCATGACGCCCGCTCAGAACACAGCATTTCAGGCAGGCTCCGGAGTCACTCCGTCGACACTGCTGATCGGCATCGCGTCTGTGGTGCTCGTGCTCGCGTTTATCTGGGTGATCTGGGTGACGCTGGGAACCTTCCGGGCATGGCAGAACGGTCAAGTGGTCTTGTTCGATGTGATCTGGAATGCACTGCGCGCGAGCATTGTGCTCATTGTGTTGGGATTTTATCTGCGGTGAGGCGTTGGCCATCACTGCGTCAATGATTCGGGGAATGGCCCCGTTACCTCGGAGGAAAAGTAATCATGGTGAAGACAATCAAAAAAGGAGCAACAGCAATTGGGCTGTTGACGATGTTTGCGTATCAATCGGTGTGGGCGGCTTTGCCGACACCGGTGGCACCCAGTACCGCGCCGGCGGCGGGTGACTGGATCTCGTTGATCAAGGGTTATATCAAAGACGGCGGACTCGTGCTCGGGCTCGCCATTGCGGTACTTGGGTTCCTGTGGATCGCCTATCTCGTTTTTTCCAAGTTCAATGAGGCACGACAAGGCAAGGCCGAGTGGGCCGAGGTCGGTGTGCTGGGCATCGTCGGTGCGATCGTGCTGATCTTCGCCAGCTACCTGCTGACTGAAGCCGCAGGCGTCATCTAAAAGGATGGCACATCGAGGTGACATTCTGGCTGACCGGCTCAATGTCGAGCCGGCGATCTTCAAGGGTTGTTCGTCGTCCGAATTGGGCATCATTGTTGGTGTGGCCGCGCTCATCTGGTTACCTGTCAGTCTCCTCCTGGCAGGGTTGATGGGCGTGGTCACCATGGGTTTTGGGATCGCCGGAGTGGGTGTGGTCGCCACGGTCATCGTGATGGCCAGTCTGTTTCAACGTCTCAAGCGAGGCCGACCGGACGGCTATTACCAGCAACAGATCATGATTTGGCTGGATGACCACGGCGTGCGTCGTTCCTCATTTGTTCGGCGCACTGGCGCCTGGGATATCGGGAGGACCTGGGATGCGACGCTACCGGTACGAAATCGATAACGTCCGTGCTCATCTGCGCTCGCTCTGGATCATTATCGGTGTGCAGGTTGTGGTTATCCTGGCGCTGTGGTTTGGCTGGAGTCAGTCACCCAGACATCTCACCGTGCACGTCCCTCCGGACCTGCGCTCCGGTGCAACGCAGACCATCGACCAAGTGCCGCCAGCCAACGTCTACGCCTTCGCCTTCTATATATTCCAGCAGCTCAATCATTGGTCGGAAGATGGTGCGCGGGATTATGGCAAAGCGATCTTTCGTATTTCGCCGTACGTCACGCCGAGCTATCGGGCCGACCTCATTGCGGACATGGAGATGAAAGGCAAACAGGGCGAGTTGGCCTACCGTGTACGTGGCGTGCAAGAGGTGCCCGGTCATGGTTATGAGGAACGCCGGGTGGATGTGCTTGCACCCGGTGTCTGGGTAGTGTGGCTGGATATTGACCTCTTCGAGTCGGTGAAAGGAATGACCGTGAAGAAAACGACCATCCGTTATCCGCTTCGCGTTGTGCGTCTTTCAGTCGACCCGGAGTCGAATCCGTGGGGACTGGCGTTGGATGGTTTTGCGGCGACCGGGCCCCGGCGACTGAGCGAATCCGAACTCGCTGACGAGTCGGCGCAAGGCAAGTGACGAAACAGGGATCAACGTATGCGTACAGCAAACAATCTAAAACGTAGTGTCATTTTCTGGCTTGGACTCGGGCTGCTATTGATGCAGTCATTCGTCCATGCCGAGTCGGGACTCACTGAGCGTATCGAGTGGAAGAAGACGCCCATCCAACTCAAGCTCAAAGTTGGCCACGAACGGTTGGTACAGTTTCCGGCATCGGTCAAGGTGGGCGTACCCGCATCCTTGCAACCACAGCTGCGTATCCAGAGTGTCAATGGCACGGTCTACTTCCTCGCCAATGCACCCTTTGACGCCACGCGAGTCATGGTGCGCGCGGTCGACGGTGGACAGATCTATCTCTTCGATCTGTCGGCGTCCAAGGAGGGTGGTCAGACGAATCCCGTGCAGGTGTTCGTGGAGGAGGTTAGTGAGCGTGAATCCGGCCAGACGAATCCATCTGTCGACAGTAACGAGGCACCCGCGCAATACAGTTATGTAACCCTGATCCGTTTTGCAGCCCAACAGCTCTATGCACCCGCGCGGCTCGTGCAAGACAGACCGGGCATTGTGCGGGTACCGGTCGCGCGTGACTCCGTTGCCTTATTGCGCGGTGATGCGGTCGACGCCACGCCACTGGTGGCCTGGCGGGCAGATGGCCTGTATGTCACGGCCGTCAAACTGACCAACCGAAACGATCAGCCGCAGATCCTCGATCCGCGTGATCTGCGTGGTGCGTGGTTGGCCGCGGTCTTCCAGCACAATCGCCTGTTGGCCGCCGGCAGCGAGGCGGACACCACGGCCGTGTACCTGATCTCGGCACGACCGTTCGAATCCTCGCGATAGGTGAGCTCATGGCCATAGCAACCAGTAATCGACTGTTACCCCTTCTCGCTGGCGTCGTGGTGCTCATGCTGGCGTTTGTCACCCTCAAGTCATGCTCGAATGAGCCAAATGACCGGGTCGTGATGGAGGCCGTGCCGCAGGCGCCGGTGCCGGACGCCGATACACCAGCGGATACCATCAAGACGCTGACGGCAAATGTCGCGGCCATGACCGCCGAGGTCGAAGCCTTGCGTCAGAACAACACCCAGCTTCACAACGAGAACCGGCAGCTGCTGAACAATCGCGTCCAAATCGAGGAGAACGTCACGACGCGCGTTAAACGTGAACTGTTGTCGCGCGAGCACGATCAGGAGTCGCGCGGGCGGATGGATTCGAGTGTGCTGTCTTCACTGACGGCACGGGTGGATGCCTTGTCGCAGTCGCTTTCACATGGGAAGCCGACCCAGGGTGCCGGCGATATCCCGATTGGACTGGGATTCGATGGTGGCGGTGCGGGTGTAGCGCCTGTCGCGGGACTGGTCTGGATCACTCCACTGGATGCCATCGATGATGATGCGAGTGCGGCGAACGGGAACAGTCTGTTGCATCAGGTCCGCCAGTCCACCGGTGGGGCGCTGAGTAGCGCCCGTGAACAGACCGGCAACATAGCTCAGGCGTTGGACACGCTGCAACCCGTCTACACCGTTCCGAGCAATGCCACGCTCATCGGTTCGACGGCCATGACCGCCCTGGTCGGTCGGGTGCCGGTGCGCGGTCAGGTGCGCGACCCCATGCCCTTCAAGGTGATCACCGGTGCGGATAACCTGGCCGCCAACGGTCTCAGCGTGCCGGGCGTGCAGGGGATGGTGTGGAGCGGCACGGCGATTGGCGATTGGACATTGTCCTGCGTCACTGGCCGACTCGATTCGGTCACCTTCGTTTTCGACGACGGGACCATCCGCACAATTTCCAGTGATGACCGCGGCGGCCAGTCCGGCGGTACCAACCGGCCCCTGGGCTGGATTTCGGACCAACAGGGTATCCCGTGCATCAGCGGCGAGCGCAAGACCAACGCGCCGGCATTTCTCACCCAGCGCATTGGAGTGATGGCCGTGCAGGCGGCGGCCGATGCGGCAGCCGCGGCCGAGACCACCTCAGTCGTCAGTGATACCGGTGCGGCGACTAACAACGTTACCGGCGATGCCGGCACCTACGTGCTCGGCAAAACCATCGCTGGCGGCAGTGACGAGGTCGCCAAGTGGCTCATGGAACGCCAGTCCCAGAGCTTCGACGCCGTCTTTGTGCCGGCCGGTACCGGCATCGCCATTCACGTCGACCGCGAACTCCCCATCGATCTCGATCTTAAAGGCAGGAAACTCAATCATGCGAAACCTATCAACCCTTATCACCGCGCTCGGCTTGATTAGTCTCGTGCTGTCGGGGTGCGCCAGTACCAAGGACGCGGTGTTGCCTCAGGACGGCCCTCCCATGAAAGCTATCTACGAGCAACACATCCAGACGTTGGGTGCACGCGATCCTTTAGCGCTTCGTCACGCGTTGGGAAATCGTTCTATCGTTGACGGCGATGGATCGCTTTATGGCTATACCCGCGAGGCCCACAACGAGATCGATACCACCTTCCCCCGGCTGCCGAATCCGAGCCTGGTGATGTATGTGTTTCCCCACTTGGCAGATGAAGAGCAGGTGCCGGTGCCCGGCTATGTGACGACGTTTCCTATGTACGAGCGGGTCGAGTACGCACTGCCCGGTGAAGTGCCGACCAGGTTGCAACGGAAATGAGCATGGCGAAATTTCTGTCACGCGCATCATCGAAGCAGGCGCACGACCCAGCGGAAGCGCCCGTGACCACGGCAGCGGTCAAGCGTTTGTATGATCGCCCGCCGTCCTTCACCGATCTCTTGCCTTGGGTCGAGTACGATCCGGACAGCCGCACCTTTCTGCTGGAAGATGGCATCAGCGTGGGGGCCTTGTTTGAGATCCTCCCCGTCGGTACCGAGGCCCGTACACCCCAGTTCATGACGCAACTGCGCGATGCTATTCAGACGGCACTGACCGATGCCATTCCTGAAGACGATGATGCCCCCTGGATTTTGCAGGTCTACGTGCAGGACGAACCGAGTCTGCAAGGGTTTCAAAAAGAACTGGCGGACTATGCACAGCTGGGCGCAAGAGACACGGCATTCACCCGACACTTCCAGGATATGTTTGCGCAGCACCTGGCGCGAATCACCCGTCCCGGCGGCCTGTTCGAGGACACCGCCGTAACGGGAACCCACTGGCGGGGGCAGGTGCGCCGTGTACGTGCCACGCTCTATCGCCGGTTGAAGGTGAAGGGCAAGACGCCGTCAGCGGTCGAGGTGGAAGAAGCGATGAACGACGTGGCGATCAAGTGGGTCGCCTCATTGGCCTCGGCCGGCATTCGCGTGCGACGGAGTACCGGCAAGGACCTCTACGAATGGCTGCTCAAATGGTTCAATCCGAAACCCACGATCGCAGACGGTGATCCCGACAAGCTGTTGGAGGTCGCCCCGTATCCGTGCGACGAGGACCTCCCGTTCGGCTACGACCTGGCCGAGCGACTCACACTCACAATGCCACGTTCGGATAACGAATCCGCCACCTGGTGGTTCGATGGTCTGCCGCATACGATCGTCACGATCCAAGGACTACGGCGGGTGCCTGAGGTGGGGCACATGACCGCCGAACGCCAGGCCGGTGACCACGTCTTCTCGCTTTTCGATCGCATGCCGGAGCACACCGTGATGGTACTGACCCTGACGGTCAAACCGCAGGATTTTACCCGCAACCATATCGCCCAGGTCAAACGTGCCGCCGTGGGGGATTCCGCCGAGGCCGCACTGACACGCGAGGATGCAGAACTCGTCGAGCGGGAGATGGCACAAGGCAACAAGCTCTATCCACTGGGCATTGCTTTTTACGTGCGCGGTGATAATCCCAAGTCGCTGCGCGCCAATGTCAATCAGCTGAATGCGTTGCTGCTGCCCAATGGCCTGCAACCGATCCTGCAGGAAGCGGATCTGCTCGCGCTGGATAGCTACATGCGTAACCTGCCGATGGCCTATGACGTGTCGATGGACAAGTCCAGCCGCCGCTCGCGGTTGGTCTTCTCCAGTCATACCGCCAATCTGTTACCCCTATACGGCCGATCGAAGGGAACCGGTCATCCAGGCTTGGTCTTCTTCAATCGTGGCGCCGAACCCCTGACCTTCGATCCGTTGCACCGGGCCGACCGTAAGAAGAACGCCCATATGCTGATCCTCGGTCCCACCGGGGCGGGCAAGTCGGCACTCCTGGTTTACCTGCTGCAACAGATGGCCGCAATGTACCGCCCGCGCATTTTCATCATCGAGGCCGGTGGTTCATTCTCGTTACTGGGTCAGCACTTCCAGGCCCACGACGTCTCCGTCAACCAGGTCACCTTGAATCCGAATGCAGATGTAAGCTTGCCACCGTTTGCGGATGCGTTGCGTGTGCTAGATAAAGAACGCCGCGTGCATCTTCCCAAGGATCCGGATGAACTGATCGATGACGACGACGAGATCGAAGACGAGGGCAGCGGTCGCGACATCCTCGGCGAAATGGAAATCGCCGCCCGGATCATGATTACCGGCGGCGACGAGCGTGAAGACGCCCGCATGAGCCGGGCCGATCGGCTACTCATTCGCAACGCCATCTTTATGGCCGCCAAGACCGTGAAGGAGAGTGGGCGAGAGCAGGTGATTACCGAGGACGTGGTCAGCGCCTTGCACGCCATCGGCCGCGATCAAAGTCTGCCCGAACACCGGCGCAACCGGGCGATTGAGATGGGCGACGGCATGGCGCTGTTTTGCTCCGGCCTTGCCGGCCATTTCTTCAACCGGCCGGGTAGCCGTTGGCCGGAGGCCGATGTCACCATACTGGAGATGGGCAT
>JBGSOE010000295.1:0-4231 GCA_041739295.1 Thiohalobacterales bacterium
CGAGCAGATGCAAGGCGCGGACGGGCGACTCGAAGCGAAGCGGAGAGAACGGCGCCAGCCGGCCCGAAGGGCGAGGTGCGTAGCACCGAGTAACAAACGGAGTTTACACGGCGTAAATGCGTATTTTGAGCCCGGCTGCAACGCGGCAGATGCCGCTTCAGCGAATTTATCAGAGGTTCCTTAACTTATATGCCGCCATCGCAGCTCCCACCGCCATGCCCGATGTGATCGGTGCCTTCATATCACTTAACACCGCATCCAACGCACCGAGGCAGAACAGCACATTGCGTTGATTGGACGCACAGCCCATCAGACCGATGCGCCAGATCTTGCCGGCCATGGCGCCGAGTCCCGCACCGATCTCCAAACTGTATTCATTCAGCAAGCGTGTGCGTACAGCGGCTTCATCGACCCCAGCCGGTATACTGATGGCATTGAGCTGTGGCAAACGATCTTCGGCCTTTACCACAAAGCTCAAACCCATCGCTTCAATACCAGCGCGTAAGGCCTCATGGTGTCGACGATGTCTTGTCCAGGCATTCTCGATACCCTCTTCCTGCAGAATCACCAACGCCTCGTGCAATCCGTACAGTGCATTAATGGGTGCGGTGTGGTGGTAGGCACGCTTGCCATCGCCCGCCCAATAACCCAGCACCAGGGTCAGATCCATAAACCAGCTTTGCACCTTGGTCTTGCGCGCCTTCACGCTCTCCAAAGCACGCTCGTTGAAGGTCACCGGCGACAGACCCGGCACGCAGGACAGACATTTTTGGGTTCCGGAATACACCGCATCCAAACCCCAGTCATCCACCATCAGCGGTGTACCACCCAACGAGGTCACTGCGTCGACAATGGTCAGACAATCATGTTTACGTGCGATCTCCGCCAAGATCCTCGCATCGGATTGTGCACCGGTTGAGGTCTCCGCATGCACAAAGGCCAGTATCTTCGCATCCGGGTTGGCCTTGAGCGCATCCTCCGCCTTATTGGGATCAACCGCCGCACCCCAGGTGTCTTCGACCATCACCGCCGTGCCACCACAACGTTCGACGTTTTCCTTCATACGTCCGCCAAACACACCGTTCTGGCAAATCACCACCTTGTCGCCCGGCTCAACCAAGTTCACAAACGCCGTTTCCATACCCGCCGATCCCGGTGCCGACACAGGCATTGTCAGCGCATTCTTGGTCTGGAAGGCATAACGCAACATCACCTTTATCTCATCCATCATGGCAACAAACATGGGATCAAGATGGCCAATGGTCGGCCGACCCATTGCCTCCAGAACGCGCGGATAGACATCCGATGGGCCTGGGCCCATCAACGTGCGCTGCGGCGGATGGAAAGATCGAATGGTCATAAACGTCCTCGGGTCTCGGTGAGTCGGCAGGTTCACGGGATAAAGTCTCGGGAGTTTAGCAATATCGGTGCGCCGCATACAGGGAGAGTGTCCAAGGCAATTTACACCGGCATCCGGACATGGCCTAGCCTGGCACAGCCCATCAACTAGACCCTGCCCAGGTGATCAGGCAGAATCACAGTTGATCCCATGCGGTTAGCTATAGCCATCAACCTGCCAGAGATGTTCCTATGCGGCTGACCCACCTCTCTCTGTGGTCGACCTTATTACCGCTCATTTGTGGCAATGCTGTAGCGGCCGACAACCTCAGTTTCAAATCAGCACAATTGGCTGTCAGCCTTTCGCCACGCACTCCGCAACAGATGGCTGCCTTTTATGAGGCACGCGGCTTCAGTCGAGAGACGATAGGCATTCTGAACCAGCAGTGCTTCATCACGGTCTCCATCGACAATTCCAGTAAAGACGTCATCTGGTTGGATCTGAATCAATGGCAGTTCAAAAATATCGACGGCACAGTACTACGCGAAGACCGAACCTATTGGCGCGAACGCTGGACCACTGCACAAATTCCCTTGGCGCACCAATCCACCTTTCGTTGGACATTACTACCGGAAAAACTCGACTTTCGCCCCGGAGAACATGAGGGCGGTAATATCATTCTGCCGCGACTGGGGAAGCCCATGACAATCACAGCGCGCTTCGAATCAGGTGAACATCGTGAAGGTGCGCCAATTCAGATTAACTTCGATAACGTACAGTGCGCTGAAAATCCATGAATAAGGGACTCCTGATCGGACTGATAGCGTGTTGCATAAACCTAAATGTTTTTGCCAGCGAACCACATTTCCTGCCCGATGGAATCATCCGGCTTGAGCCATACGCTGCACCCAGGCTGGAACTCAACGATATGGACGGTGCCGCGTATGATCTTCAAGACGACAAAGGCGCCCTGATTTTCGTTCATTTCTGGGCCAGTTGGTGCGTACCCTGTCGTGAAGAAATGCCGGCCATCCAACGCATGACAGAGATACTCGCGCCAGAAGGATTGAAGATTGCCCTTATCAACACAGCCGAAGATGAAGACACAGTATTCACATTTCTCGCGACACTTGCGCCAGAGTTGCGCCCACTGATGGATCGGGATGGTCAAGCCACAGAAGCCTGGAAACCACGCGGACTACCGGCCACCTATGTGGTTGATCAACAGGGTCAGGTACGTTATCAGGCGCTCGGCGGCAGAGCATGGGATGAATCTGCTTATCTGGAGTTCTTGCGTGCACTGATTGCTGAAAGCCGGGAGCAGTAAAATGGTTGGTTAGGGAACCCGGTTCCTTAGGTGAAAGTGTTGACGCATTAACCCATCATCCCGCTAGACAATAAACATGTCGGCCTTAGTTCAAGCTAGAACCTATCTCAAAATCGCAGATCGCGTGCCTAGGCAAGGCGGGAACCTTGCGAGGAGTGGAGTTTATACGGAATAAATAAGCACCGGAGCAGGGTTCGCAACACAGCATGGGCGCGCCAGATGCATTTTGAGATAGGTTCCAGTCACACTCATGATTTCGCGGACACTGTGACTTCGTTATCGTCGTGCAGGAAATCATAGTCCAATGCCTTTGAGGGATGCTGCAGAAAATATCCCTGTACATAATTCACGCCACACTGCCATAGCTGTGCAACAGCTTCAGCATCCTGCACATAGCCAGCGATGGATTGCTTGCCACGTGCGGTGAGATCACGGGCCAAAGCGGAGATTCGCTCCCGACCCACCCGACCGTCACTCAAACTACGCACCAGTACACCATCAAATTTGATGAAATCCACTTCGAGACTGTCTAGCAGTGAAAATGCCGCTTCTGACCCGGAAAAATGATCTACTGCAATGGCGCAACCCAGAGAGCGTATGCCGGATAAAACCGGCTCGCAGCCACTGCCATAGAGCATCAAATCAGATTCAGGAACCTCGAACACAAACGACTGCGGATCGATCTGATAGCTGCTGATCAGCTGCGTCAGTCCGGCACAGAATTCCTCGCTCACCAAACTGTCCCGCGAGATATTCACGAACATGGTGATAACCCGACCCTGCGCAGCCTCCGATTTGATCAGCTTACAGGTGTGGCGGATCACCCAGCGGTCGATGAACCCCATCAGGCCAGCCTGTTGCGCGGAGGGCATGAATTTACCGGGCAGATATTCCCCACCACCCTCGTTATGCATACGCAGTAATGCCTCGTAACAGGCATCGGAGCCACCATTGAGGTTTACGATTGGCTGATACAGGATGGAAAACAGGTTGTCGTCTTTGAGAGCCTTGGCCACGCGCCCTACCCACAGCGCATGATCATCATCACTAACCGTCGCCACGGTGTTCTGGTATATACCAACACCACCCTGATGCTCAGCCCGGCCAGCGGCCTCAGCCGCCCAGGTTATGAAACGTTCGCTGTTTTTGCAGTCATCATCTACGTGGCAGATACCGATCGCCAACCGCAACCGCAGGGACAGATCTGAAAACCTGAAGACTCGATCTGTTATTGCAGTAGAGAGATTCTTTGCCAGCAACTTCCAGGCATCAGCGTCTCCGCCATGAACAAGCGCGGTGATGACGTTATTCTCGAGTCGCGCTATTAGCGTCTGTTCAGGTAACAACGTCATAATCGCCTCAGACGCGTCCGCCAACAGGGCATCGCACTGGGCATAGCCAATGGCCTTCTGGAGCTGATCAAACCCAAGGATTCTGATATAAAACAGCGCAGCTGATGCCAAGCTTGCTGTGGCATCACGATTCTTGAGCGCCAGCAACCATGCCTGACGCGATATCAAACAGGTCTGAGCAGGTTGTGCATCCAGCGACTTCAGCATCACCAG
>JBGSOE010000300.1:0-21867 GCA_041739295.1 Thiohalobacterales bacterium
CCTACAGCACCTACGAATCCCGCATCGTCGAACTGGAAAGTCAAAACAAAGCGCTGACCGATCAACTTGCAGCCCGCGATGAGCGTATCACCGAGCTCGAACAGAGTTCCGGCGCTGCTGAGCCTGTAGCGATGTCCACCGAAACCATGGAGCTGCGCCTGCAACTCGAAGCCATGCGCGCGACACTGGATCAGTTGTTGAAAAAACTTGCGGCACAGTCGGATGAGGCAGAGTGAGGCAACTCAGGAGCATCGTATACGCGGCTATAAAGCAATGAAGGCTGTGTATTGCTGAGGATGATTCAAGTTGTTCATGTTTAGATTGCTGCAGATTTTTAATGCCGCGACCCGTATATTACTTTAGTAAGTCATTGAGTAAAGTGGAATCAACGGATTATTTAGCCCTAAAAGCCGGGTTTTAAAGTCGGCATTTGGGACGTCTACTTGTAGATGTTAGGCCAATCAGTTCATGGAAAATAAGGCAGCGGAATTTCAGAGAAGGAGAGCCGAAACATGGGCAGCTTCCAAGCTGTGGCTTTTGCTCTTGGCTTGCTCAATCTCCATCGTCCTCTTTTTTGGGGATATAAATGTTCAGGCATCGCCTAAGAAATGGTCTATTGGAGTGATTTGCTTCGTGTTTTTCGGCGTTTCAGTTATCCGATTAGCCTACATCGTTCGGACTCACTATCGGTGCCCTGCCTGCAGTGTGGTGCCGATGTCGGGTTGGGCTTCATTGGATCCTAGCTCATTTGGCTATGAGCGCGGCGTGAACCTTAATCCGAGCACTTGCCCGAATTGTGGGGCGAAACTGAAATGAAAGGGCCTAACCCGCTGCTCAACCGGACGCTCCTGACATCGCGCCGGTTAGCAACACGTTAAGCATCACGAGCCAGCATGGATGCCTTTGCCGTAACCGCGAGCTGGGCCATACTCACACAGCAAATCGAAAGGAGAGATCATCATGTCGAAAGGAATCGTCCGACTTCACCGTGTGCTGCGCGCACCGCCGGAGCGGGTCTATCGCGCCTTCCTCGATGCCGACGCAATGGCCAAGTGGCTGCCGCCGCACGGCTTTACCGGCAGTGTTCAGCATATGGAGCCGAAGGTCGGTGGTTCCTACAAGATGTCGTTCACAAATTTCTCAACAGGCCAGAGCATTGCCTTTGGCGGCACCTACATCGAACTGGTACCTAATGTGCGCCTGCGTTACACAGATATCTTTGACGATGCAAACTTGCCGGGCGAGATGCAGACCACTGTCAATCTGGTACAGGTTTCTTGCGGAACCGAGTTGAGCGTGGTCCAGGAAGGCATACCCGAGGTCATTCCGACTGAATCTTGTTACTTGGGCTGGCAGGAGTCGCTCAGTTTGCTGGCACTGCTCGTCGAGGCTGAGATTCCTGCGTGAATCCAGCTAAACACGAATGGCGCTTACTTAAGTCCAAAACCAAAAAAGATGGCCACGGAACCCACGGAAGAGCACGGAAATAACCATAGATAAAGGCCTTTTTCAGTGTGCTTTCGTGGATACCGTGGCTAGATGTATAACGCTGCCAGATCATCTGAGAGGCTAAGCAAGTGCCATTCAGCTAAACACCTCTTTTCCTCAACATAAACCTTAAAATGAAGCGCAACGAATAATGCTTGGCGATGAGTGCGGCGATAGCGCCGGAGAATGATGAGAGCCACAAACGGTTCATCGATGAGACTGAAGAAAGGTGAGAATTTGACCAAGGGTGAAGGCCGGAACAGAGCGTTGTGCTCTGTCCCGGCTGCAGTTTTAAAGCCGCTCGCGCAGTGCAGCGAGTTGCTTGTCTTTGTTGAGTCGCAGCAGGTAATTGGACAAGCGCATAAAGGGCATGGCCAGTCGGATGCAGGTCCGCGTCAAGAACGGGAAGCGCTGCGGCTCTGCGGCTGCTATATCTGATATGTTGTCATCTATATCGGGTAGTTCGGTATAGTTTGCAGCTTCGGCAACTGCTGCGTTTACGTCTTCTGATGCAGCGTCATTGGCGGCCTGTTCTGCGACGTCTTTAACCGCGAGCTGTACGTCTTCCAGTGCCCCACCCTCAAACAATTCCTCTTGAACTGGCTGCTGAGAAGCGGATTCTTCCGCAGCACGCTGCGCTTCGGCTTCGGCATCAAGCCGTGAGGTCTCTTCGGCCTGGCGTTGAGCCTCGGCTTCTTCAGCGACGCGACGCGCTTCTTGTGCAGCAGCGAGTCGGGCAGTTTCTTCGGCTTGGCGTTGAGCCTCGGCTTCCTCAGCGATACGACGTGCTTCTTGTTCAGCAGCCAGTCGTGCGGTTTCCTCAGCCAGGCGCTGAGCCTCAGCTTCCTCGGCCAGACGCAGTGCTTCAGCTTCCGCGTCGCCCTGCTCGTCACCTGCCAGGAACCTGTTGGTCATGCCGATAATTTCTTCGCTCTTAAACGGCTTGCAGACGATCTCATTGGCGCCGAGCGCCTGGGCTTCTGATCGCAGGCTGGCATCGTCACCTTCCTTTCCGGTGATGACGATAAAGGGAAGACTGTTGATTCTGGCCTCGACGGATTTGCGCACGCGTTCCAGCAAGCCATAGCCATCCAGATTGGGCATGGACAGGTCGCTGAATATGGCTTGAATACTAGGTTCGGTCTGGAGCTTTTCCCAGGCTTCTTCACCGTCAGCGGCTTCCACAAGGTTGAAGTCGGCGCTGAGAATTTTTTTCAGCGCGTGTCGCATCAGCCGTGAGTCGTCGACGATCAATAACGTTGGGTTTTCTACGCATACAGCTGACTGGGGTGCGGGAGCCGGGTCTGTCATGGGAGCCATGCGGGCCTCTTAATCCTTAGGTTGAGATATGCCTTTCTCAGGCCGGTTTTCACAACTTATCGGAATTTGTGAGTACTTCTTTATGGTTGGGGTGAAAAAAGCTGGGAGAAGGGAGGGCTGTTAGCGTTGCCCCAAAATGGGACAGATCGCTTCACTCGGCCCTTGAGGTACCGATGCCTCAGCGAATGAATGGATATATTCTATTGGTAACAAAACGTTAACTATCATTTTGGAACAAACAATTTGTGCCGGTGTCTGATGCGGGCGAGGCGTTATTTGTCCCCATCGACTTGGGGCCTAGCTTGCTGAGTCGACGTCCTGCACAGTGAAAAAGGCAGCGCTAGGGTAATCAGTTTGGAGGCCGTGACCATGGATGTTGCGTGGAAGGACAGTATCTACCGCCAGCGTGAAGAGCTGGCGCGGATGTTGCGCGAGCCTATCGAGCGCGTAGCCAGTCAATTGGCTACTACGTGGCCGAATAAGCAGCCGATGGAGGATGTGCTTCTTAATAGTTTCTCCAGCATCCCCTATTGCACCAGTCTGTATGTACTCGGCACGGATGGTATCCAAGTCACCGACAATATTGGACGTACGGGATTGATGCCAGGACACTATCATCGTGATCGTTCGCAACGTCCGTATATGCAGGAAGCCGTCCCCCCCTGGGGTTTTCTGTTGTCCGATGCCTATATCAGTCTGTACGTACACCGCCCATCCCTGACGGCGCTGCAATGCCTGCATCGTGACGATCACATACTCGGTTATCTGGGCGTTGATTTTGATTTGCGCGATCTTCCGGTCACGTCCGCGCTATATAAGGAGCCCGAGAGTTGGCGCCAGATCAAAGGCGATCCGGCCATTCGTGGTTTGTTGTTTCAACAGACGCGCGTGGAAAGTCCGATGGATAGGGCGATGGATCAGACGCTTGCCATTCTGGAGGAAATGCTCACCGAACGTGGTGTCTTCCAAACCCAAATCCATTTCTCCAGCAGTCAGGCCACGATCTGGATGAATGACGATCCGTACCGTTACCGGATTCTTGATATAGATGCCCTCACCGATCCGGATATCTGTCTGGTCTATCCATGTCAGGCGTATCCAGGCGAGGCACTGATCCCGGCCGATAAAATTGCACCGATACTCGAAACTTTCAGCCTGTTGCGCAATACCGATGAGAATATCTATTTACGGCTGGCATCGATCAATCTGTACAACGGCATGATTAGCCTGACCTTCTCCTGCGATGGTTCGCACTATATGCCGTATGACGAATTTCTGGTAAAGAATACTGAATTCTGGTTTGGCGTCGCCGCCTGATTCAGTCATGATCAGAGCGCAGTTTCCATTACTTGTTGGCCGTGATTAGTGGTGCAACGTTTGTGCTGTCTATCCACAAGACATGAAATCCCTGTCTCGCCGATGCTAATTCTGTGCGCATGTCTTGACCTCGCTCTATCCCTGAACTAAATCTTAATACTCAGGTATCTACTTAGTGATGCCATATTATTTTCAGCGTGAGTATTTCTGGAGGTTCATCAATGAATGCAGTCTATATCCATATCAATGAGATGCTTAATCCCGGGCAACAGGACAAGCTCGGTGAGGAGTTGCGGCGTCTGCAGTATGTCACCGATGTAGAGCTCAATAACAAACAACCCCATGACGTGCTGGTGGAATACCATCCGCATCGGGGCATGCCTATGTATATTTTGCAAAAGCTATCTTCATTGGGGTTGCACACGGATGTGATGTCCAGCTGATATTGTACGGTGGCGGGTAGAGTGAGTGTTCCTGCATGCGGGCATTCATCCGCATGGCTTGAGGTGTTAACCTTCAGGCCATGAAAATTGCCATCCTTTCCGATATCCACGGTAATGTACCGGCGTTGACGGCGGTGCTCGATGATATCGAGCGCTGGCGGCCGGATCAGGTCATCGTCAACGGTGACCTAGTCAGCCGTGGGCCCTACAGCCTGGAATGTCTGCGTCAGGTGCAGACGCGCTTTCCACAGGCGCAATATCTGACCGGTAACCACGAAACCTACGTTTTACGCTGTGTCGACGAGCCGGCCGATCCTGACAGCCCGACGCTGGATATCGACCGCTTCGCGGACTGGACGGTTGGCAAGCTCGGTGTAGCCATTGAGGAGATCCGTGCCTGGGGCAATCACCTTGATCTGACCGATCTGGAAGAAGGTGCCTCGGTGCATATCACACACGGCTCACGGCTGGGTAATCGCGACGGTATTTCCGCGCGTACTGCCGATGAGGAACTGCCTTCCAAGCTGGGTAAGCCACGTGATCTGTTTGTGGGTTCGCATACCCATAAGCCGCTGCTGAGGCAATTCGAGGGTCGGCTGGTGGTCAACACCGGTTCGGTGGGTCAGCCCATGGATGATGATGCGCGTGCCTCCTATGGCCGCTTCACCTTGATGGGTGGGCAGTGGAAGGCTGAGATTGCGCGGGTTGCCTACGACAAGGCGCAGGCCGAACAGGATTTTATCGATAGCGGTTTTCTTGCCGAGGCTGGGCCGTTGGCGCGGCTGATCTACCTGGAATTGCAGGTGTCGCATGCGCATGTCGGTCCCTGGCGGCGTACCTACCTCGACGCCATCAAGGCGGGTGAGGTATCGGTGGCAGATTCGGTCGAGACCTATCTGCGAAGTTTGGCGTAAGGTGTGGTGAGCGCAGCGAACCGCACTAACTCTGCCTCGGACAAGGCTGGCCGGTGCGGTTCGTTGCGCTCACCATACCCTACGCGTGAAAAAGAGAACGGGGCCAATGGCCCCGTTCCCAGTTACTGCACAACGCTTACTGACGGTAGCTGATGTCGCGACCGATGGAGCCGCCAAGGATCAGGCCGGCGACTGTGGCGACGTCTTTACCGCGGCCCTTGCCGACTTGGTTGCCGAGCACGCCGCCGATGATGCCACCGACGACCATCGGGGTTGCAGAGTGGTAACCATCGGTGGTCTGTGGATAGTTGGCCGGCCCTTCATCGTAATAGCGCGGCGGTTCTACATAGCGGGCCTCTGTTTCGTAGTACACCGGGCGTTCCACCACAACCACGCGTTCACGCACCGGCTCACGGTCGTAGTAATAATTGTTCACGACCTTCTTGTGCTTGTGGCAACGCTTGCCTTCGTTGTGGCGACGGTGTTCATAACGGTCGTTGTCCTGATAGCGGTCGTTACTGTAATGATTGTTGACCTCGTACTTATCAGCGTACGCCAGAGGGGCGTTCAGCAGGGCGGTACCGCTAACGGCCAGGGCAAGCAGGATCTTGTTCAAGTTGCGCATTTTCCTTCTCCTTGTGGCAAAAGGCTCGGGTTCTGTACCGGTCGGTCTATCCGGTGGCGAGGGTTCTTTCCCGAGCGTTGGCGATAGATTAACAAGGTGAATCTGAACGCCGGCTTAACGGAAATCACTTTTTTGGGCTGGGACTGTCCGGTGGGTGGGCTGGGATGGAAGAAGGCCCGCTCCTAATAGGTATGTTGTCAACTTTGGGGGTAAGGGGGGTATTTGCGCCGCAGAGCGTGTGCGTGCGATAACGACAGTAACACCACAGCGAGCAGCCTAGCTGGGCTGACGCATCAATGACCGATTGCGAGGTTCTGAAGATGGAATGGTTCACCACGGCGAAAGCGAATCTCCCGGCTAGTGAGTTACAGCGGCATATCCGCATTGAGACGCTGCACGAATGGTGCGCTGCACCACCGGCAATCGCAGGCGATGTGGACAATCAACCTGTTCCGGATTGGACACACTGGCGCGTACATCGCGAAGTGATTCGAAACGGATTGCGCTTCACCTTGCCGGGCGCGATACATGCCCTGCAATGGACGCTTACCACAGGTGGACAAGTGCACTCGGGTACAGTGAGTTTGCACTGTACCTTGGCTTCACCGAACGCTGATGCGGCCACCGTGGCAGCGTTGGAAAAGTTTGTAACCGAATGGCAACAAGGGCTGGAAGCAGGCGTGCTGCGATTACGGCAGCAGCGCGCTGCAAAGAGCGCGGCGGTGTGCGAGTCGTATACGAGCAGCGGGTTTGGCTGACAATTCAAGTTCGCCATTCCGGTATGTGCCGGAATTAAGGATTAGTTGTAGCCTGGGTTGAGTCGTAACGAACCCCGGATTTATAGGCACTGTGATATTGCGGGTAGCGACAGAATATAATCGAGCCCATTCAACTTTTGTTGCCCAATTTCTTGCTGGCGCGACGGTGGGCTTCATCGAATTTCTTCCGCAACTGCGCGATGACCTGAGCTGGCGCGCTCGACGCCAAGCTGTCCAGGCCGGTCAGAACGACCTGATGATATTCCTCTAAAACTGCTTGGCTGGCATTGGCGGCCTTGGCCGTGCGTGCAGCCGCGAGTGCATCGAGTGGTTCTACCAGCGCGGCGCGTTGGATCAGCTGGGTTTTTCCACTGACCTCATCACGCGCAATCAGCGGGCTAGTCTTTACATAGATAACACTCTGCCAACAGAATTTCTCTCCGATCGGGAGACTGAGGAATTTTATGGTGGCCGGATTTTTATTTTTGTTGCTTGGCATGCTCAATCCAGGTTGTGAGCGTTGCTGCGCGGATCAAGATGCCGGTAGCGCAATTTCAATATCAAGACAGTCAGCGACAGCAATAAAGTGACGGCGTTGGCGAGTATGACCGGTAGGGCGTCGATCAAAATGCCATAGATCAACCAAAGCAATACGCCGGTGCTAAACAACAAGAACATGCCCAGCGAGATATCGTTGCCGGATTTGCTGTGCCAAGTTTTGAGAACCTGCGGTACAAACGCCAGCGTAGTGAGGCTGCCGGCGCTTAGGCCAAGTAGCGTGGGGGTATCCATAGATATTGTGGAACCTCAAATTCATACACCATACGCGTTCATTGCGAGCGACGCGAAACGATCTTGTGCCCTTATCATCGGCGGATTAGAGATTACTTCCTCGGGGCATATCTCACGATGATGATGATTAATTCGTTGAAGCGGCATCTGCCGCGTTGCAGCCGGGCTCAAAATACGGGACCGGGAAGCGGCAGACGCTGTGTATACTCCGTTTGTTACTCGGTGCTACGCACCTCGCCCTGCGGGCCGGCTAGCGCCGTTCTCTCCGCTTCGACCGTCCGCGCCTTGCATCTGCTCGCGGGATCAAATTAATCCGAGGTTCCTTACTCTGAGCTCAGCTTTCCTCTTCTTCAACGCTGTCAATCCACACGTCTTCATCGTCGTCGCTGCCCGCGCCGAATACACTAATGCTGTCTTCGTCATTGTTCTTGCCTTTACCCTTGGCGGACTTGGGCAGATCGGCGCGATCGGGAATGTTCAGTGGGCGTACATTGTGGTGCTGAAGGGTGCGTCGCGCTTCGCCGTAGGCGGCGTTCAATGCGTCGATCATGCCGGCTTCACTGGCTTTGAGTTCGCGCAGTTTCGGTTCCACGATCTCGCGGGTGTATTCCAGAATCTGGCCGCGGGCGAGATTGAACAGGAACAGCGTCTTGTGGTTTCCAGTGTCCAACCGATCATCGCGGATGACCGCGCTGCTCTTTTCACCCACGTCCAAATAGCCGTACCAGAGATTGCCCTTGCTCTTCGAGTTTCCCGACATTGTTTCCACCTTTACCGAGTTGTGACCGCTCAAATTTAGGGGTGCGTCCGAGCGGGACGCGTTGCGGAATATTAGCCAGCCATAGCGTTCTGTCTAGATCTATCTTGAGTTAGAGGTGAAAAAAATCAGGGTCGCGTGCCCCTGGGCAGGCCTGGCGGCGCCCGGGGGGCGTTTCGTGCGCTCAAGGCCGGGCCAGATTTAGGGATTAGCCGCGCAGGCCGAGCGGGTCGTTGGGGTCCACATCGTCCATGAAGGGCTTGCGGCGGTCGCTGTTAGTGACCTGGTATACCTTGCCGATCCAGTTGTTGAGAATCGCCTCGGCGGTGTCGTGCCAAGTGTTGTCGATATGCGGCAGGATCAGCTCTTCCGGCAGTTCCGGCAGCGGCTGCCCGCCCGTCCGTGCGGCCTCCAGAGCGTCGCGGTATTCGTCCAGGATGGCCTGGGTCTGCAAGCTGAAATAATGGTCAGGGAAGGGCGGATAGTCGGCGCGGCTGCCGGCGGCATAGCGCAGCACCTCGCGTTTGTACTCCTTGAGCAGGCTGATGCTGTCGTATTCCGGGTGGCCTTGAAAGAACACCAGCCGGAAGCCGTCTTCGCTGACCGCCAGATGCACGCCGGCCTCCGCACTCTCGGCTAGCACCTTCAACCTGGCCGCCTCGAATTGACGACGGTCGATCTGATTGAAGCGCGAATGTGGCACATCGAAGCGGGTGTTCACGCCCATTACCAGCGGATGCCGGCGATCGACCAGGCGGTGGGTGTGGACCCCCCAGCGTTTGCTGTCCAGCGGGCGACGTTTCTGGCCGTAGCGGAATTGCAGCACGGCATGCGTGGCCAGACAGGAGCACAGCGTCGAGGTGACGTTGGCGTAGGCCCAATCAATGACCTCAATCAGCGGGTCCCAGAACGGCTGCACGGCCAGCTCCGTGCCCCGCACATTGGCGCCGGTTATGATCAGCGCGTCCAGACCGGCGGCTTTGATCTGCTCGAAGGTTTCATAGTGCTTATCGACATGCGCGTGGCCGCGCGCGTCGCGCGGCAATTCCTTGAGAGTGAACGGGTGCATGTAGAACTGGGCGATCTGGTTGCTCTCGCCGACCAGACGGAAAAACTGCCGCTCGGTTGCTTCCAGCGCGGCGTCCGGCATCATGTTCAACAGGCCGATGTGCAGCTCGCGGATATCCTGATGGATGGCCTCGTCGCCTGGCAGGATGGTTTCACCCTCCTGTTCCAAGCGGGCGAAGGCGGGCAGACCGGAATTGGCAACCAAAGGCATGGGCTTATCACTCTCGCAAGGGCAAAATCCTATTTGCCACAGAAAACACAGACAGTATAAAGATGGATGTGCACGGTACCGCAATGGGCTGGGTGGCTGCTCGTACGGAAGCGCTGAGTCCGATAGCAATATGTATTGATCATGTCCGTGTTTTCCGTGGCAGAAATAGTGTGGTGTTGGCTAAGAGCGAGTTTGCGTTTGTAGCTGCTGTCCGCTATGCCTGCTGTTCCAGGGCGCGCTCGATCAAACGCATGAAATCAGACTCGTCCTGCACCGTCGCTAAGTCGGTTGTGGTGATGGTGTAGCCGTGCTGCGCGGCGATTGCCTCATAGCGCGGGATGCGCGAGTAAAACAGCCGCGGAAACATCCAGCGCACAAAATCATCCGGGTCGATCATAGCGACATAGGGCAGTTTGCGTTCCTGCATATAGGTGGCCAACTGCTCGTCGAGAAACGCTTCGCGGTAATAAAGCGGCTTGGGGTCCGCCTCGGCGCGGCGGATCAGTTCCTGCTCATCCGCCTTGGTGGCCTGGAGATAAAGTACCAGGGTGTTATCCGCGACCACTTGAATTGCTTCCGGGTTATCCAGCTCGCAGACACTGCCGCCGGCATCGTTGACGAAATGCTGGTAGCCGTAGATCTCCTGCGCCTTCTGGATAAACTCCGGCACGTCCTTCATGGTGGCGATTTCCGCGACCCGGTGCAGTTCCTGACGGTGTTTGAATTCCTTCAAGCCCAAGCCGCCCAGTTCGGGATTGCCCAGCTTGCCGAGAAAACTCGACACCGGCGCCAGGTTATCCACCGTGATGTTGTTGACGATATAGATCGAATCCGAGCGCAACAGATCGCGCAGAAACGGGACTTCCATCGCCTTGTGCTTGATGTTGTCGAGGATCGGTTCATCGAGGTAACGGGTGCCAATCCGGTAGTCGCCGGAATAATGGAACCAGTTGCGCTTGCGCAGCATGTAGGACAGGCGCGTCTTGCCCACGCCGGACATGCCGAGCAGGGTGATGCGCTTGTTGGGCCAGGCGCGGAATTGATCGACACTCAACTTCACACAGATTCTCCAACCGTGGGCCCGCGGGTGCGTGCGTGGCCAACCACTATACCGGGGGCGGGGGAGGGGTTGAAGTGTGTTGGGTGGGCTGTTCATGGTCCGGCGCACGCATTATCCTGGGGTCATGTCTGAACCCTTTTCCCTCGCCAGGCCCCGAATCCGTGCACGCGCCCTGTTTATCGGCGAGCGCATCGATGTGCGGGCGTTCGAACGCGCTGATTGCATCGCCGAGGTGCCGTTGCTGGTGCGCGTCGGTGTCGAGGGCTGCGCAGCATTGTTCCGCTACGGCGCGGTGGTGCTGTTCGGGCTGCAACCGCTGGAAGAGGTATCCTTCCTCAGTCAGCTTGTCCCGTTGATTGGCGGCACGATCGCGCAACCGGAGGACGAGGATGTGGAGCTCATTATCAGCCCTGGGGGCGATGAGCGATTGGACCTGTCGGGTGCTATCAGTCTGACTGATGCTTCGGTAGAACGCCTGCAATTGGTCGCGGAGGTACTGGCGAAAAGCGTCGTACTGGCACATTACGAACGTCAGGTGGCGCAGGTATTTGACGCCATTGAGCCACTGGCGGTTGGTTTGCGTCAGTCTGGCCGGGTGGGTTCGCAGGGACGCGAAGTACTGCGCCAGATCGGCGATGTGCTGATGGTCGAACACAAAATGGTCGGTCGCGTCGAGGTTGCAGAGAAACCGGATCTGCTTTGGGACCACCCGCAGCTGGAGCGGGTCTATGCGCGTCTGGTGGACGAATATGAGCTGAGCGATCGGCACCGGGCGCTGGAGCGCAAGCTGGAACTGATCTCACGGACAGCGGAAACCGTGCTGGAATTGCTCCAGCACCGCCGCTCGCTGCGGGTGGAATGGTATATCGTCATTCTGATCGTGGTCGAGATACTGCTCACGTTGTATGAATTGTTCATTGCGGGTTGAACCGCGTTCATCAATTTGTCATCCGGCCGCGCGATGCGCTAGCGCCAGCCGTGCCAGGTCTAATCGCTTCCCAAGGCCTGCGCGATCTGCGCAGCGATTCACAGACAGCCTTCAGTGTCATGGTGGCGTTGACCTTCTCCTGCGATGGTTCGCGCTGCATGCCCTATGCCGAATTCTCGACCGCGATACGCTATTCTGGCAAGCGTGTTGAACCCAGTCCGCCCGGGGTCTTTCGCACCCTGTTGTGTCTAGGAGCCTGTCGGACTTAGGATTGATCTACTGCGCTGGTGGGAGAGCGGCCCATATTTCCCCGATTTCCCGTTGCGTAGAATGACTATGCGCCTCGACATCGTGAAAATCTGTTCTCGCTCTCCCGCCATGCTCGCTACGATCACCCAAGTCCGACAGGCTCCTAGCCGGTATAGTTTTCCCATGAACAATGATTTGATCCTGTATCTGAATGGACAAGCCTGTCTGGAGGCGACACGTAGTGGCGGCGTCCCCGGACATGTGCGCGCCTGGCTGGCCCGCCTGGATGCCGACATGGATGACGGGATTGAGCTGGATGACGGCCCGGTGGCGGCACCGGATGTTCAGCAGCGCGGGCAGTTTGTGCTCGCCCGCCTGCTGGCCGCTCTGGGCGAAGGCAAAACGGATTTTGCGCGTAGCCTGTTGTTCTATCTGGCGACTCGCTGGCCGGAATTGCGTGCGATCCGGGTCACCGAGGATGCGTCCAACTGGACGGCGGAGCTGGATTTCACCTAAGCCGGTCTGTGGCACAGATCCTGCTCCTGGCTAGACACTTGCCGGCATTTCGTCGGCGCCATGACGCTGGACCTTCACCTATGGATCAAAAACCAACCCTAAACCTGGTGGTCGGTTCCACCCTGCAACTTGAAGTGGCGGGTTCCCGCATGGGAGTAGTTCCGGTGACACTGATCGGCTATGTGACGGGCCGCAGCATCATGATCATGCTGTCGGGACTGGCCGAAGCGGGTCTCAAGCTCCCCCTGCAAGATGGCGACGCCTGCGTGGTGCGCTTCGAGTCGGGTGATAATCTCTACGCTTTCGATACCAAGGTGTTGTGTGTTGTTGAGCAGCCTTATCTGCATGCGCATCTGGCTTACCCGCAGGGCGTGCAGGGGTCGATGGTGCGGCGCAGTCAGCGTGTATCCGTCAATGACATGGTGATGATGCTGGTAATGGAAGAGGCTGGCCGAAAACTTTCAGTCGCGTTGGCGGATATCAGTCTCTCTGGTGCACGCCTGGTGGCGGGTATCCGCCTCGGTGATGTTGGCGAGCGGTTTTCCATCGAGATTCCGCAATTGGGTCAGGGCGGTAACGAACGTGTGGCGTTGCCCTGTCGCGTACGCTACGTCCGTGAGGAACAGAGCGTCAGCGCCAGCGCCAAGCGGGTCTACCATCACGGTGTTGAATTCGCGGAACTGAGTCGCCAGGCGCAGCAGTTTATCGAACGTTATATCGGTGAGAAGGTCGCTGAACAGCGCGGCGTTGGGAGTTAGATTGGGTGGTGCGGTTCGCTGCGCTCACCACACCCTACGGCCTCACCCGAACACATCAATACCAATCTTCGGTGCATCCTCGGTATTGTCTGTATCCTGAGCCTGACGGCGCCGTTCGCGCTTGTCGCGAGTATCCAGGATGACCTGATCCTTGGTTTGTCGTCGTTCACGCTTGCGCCTATCAGGTCCACGATAAACCGTACGGACCCTTGCCTCGGGTGGTGTCGGGGGGTATTCCTGAACGGGTTGGGCACGGTTCGTGGGGGACAATTGTCCCAACTCACGGGCCGTCGAGGGCGCGCTGTTTTCTTTCTTCAGTGATTGAATGCCGCTGTCATCAGGGCGAACAGTGATGCTGGTCATGGCTTAGCACCTACTCGTGAGGATCCGCGCTGCAGTCTTAGGCGCGCGCCAGCAGCAAGCCGGCCGTTTCAGAGAATTGCAGCCCAGCCTCACCGATCACGGCGTCGTAATCGAAGCTGGCCTCTTCTATACCAATCGCGGCCCAGGCGGAAACGTCGGCCTTGGCCTCAATATTGGGTGTTTCGCAAAAGGCACCGAGTTGCGAACGATTGGCCAGATTATCGGCCAGATGCACGATGGAGGCTTCCAGTTCCGACTGCATGGCGTAGCTCGGCATGTGGTGATAGGCCACCGCCTCCTGCAGCGTTTCCGGGAGCATCCAATTACCCAGCAGGGCACCACCCAGATCGGCATGGGTGAAACCGAGTTCGGCCAGTTCAGCCTGATGCAAGATGCCTTCGTCACCATCACAGATCAGCAACAGATCCGCGCTGGTATCGGGCATGCGGTTGTACAGTACGAGGCTGCCGATGTCGTGCAGCATGCCGGCCACAAACATGCGTTCCGGGTGCAGCACGCGGCAGCGCTTGGCCAGCGCGCGCGCGATCAGACCGGTATAGACGCCATGACGCCAGAAGGTATCAATGTTGACTAGGTTGTTTGGCAGATTGGAAAAGGATTTGATCGCCGACACTGCAATCACCAGGCTGTAAAGCTCACGGATGCCGATGATGGTGACCGCGCGCGACACGGTGTCGATGCGGCGTGAGAAATTGTAAAAGGAGCTGTTGACCAGTCGTAGCAGGCGCGCCGTCAGGCTTGGGTCGCGGCTGATGACCTCGCCGATCTCCTGAGTGGAGGCATCGTTGGACTCGACCAATTCAAAGACTTTGACGCAAATGTCCGGCGGCGAGACCAGGTAGGTCACGTCTTCGAGCAGACTGGCCGCCAGGTCACTGGCCAGATCGCGGGTGGCATGTGCTTCTTCGGGTAGGGACATGTGCAGCCTTAAAAGTCGTGGTTGATGTTAGGGCCTGCTAACGCTATCCACACCGTGGCGACGAAATCCGTTCCTTCGGGTTGCGCCCCAAAAGGCGCCATGCAGCGTTGCTCGTCGTTCATTTGGAGTAACCAAACTTCACTTCTCGCGCCTTGCCTAGCGCCTTTTGAGGTTGCAACGCCACGGTGTGGATAGCGTTAGCAGGCCCTGTCACCCCTAGCGGCGTATGACCAGATTAGTTGAATGGCGTATAGCTCGGCGCGTCAAAATTGCGTCGCTGTTCACAAATCAGAAATTTCCCGCGTGATACTCCTAATAGCACGTTAAGAATCACCTGAGTATTCCGTCACAGGTGCAAACCCGCTGTTAGTTTTTGAGGCCCGAGCATGAACATCGTCCAACTGAACGAATTCGAAAAGGCACGCAGTGGCATCACTCGCCAAGAGGCCGTCGGTTTGTTGCGGGAATGCCGTGAAGTCGTCACCAGAACATTGTCCGCTAGCTTGGTACGGATGATGGGCAAGGTTGATGACGCGCTGTTCGAATTGGCGGAGAAGGCCGAAAGTAATGCCGTGCAGAGTCTGTACTTCGATGCCATGCGTGAGGTGCGGCTGAAACGCGCCAGCATGGAAATCGGTTTCAAGGCGCAATTGATCGAAGGCTTCAATCGCGAAATCCGAAAAGAAAGCGACAGTGTTGAGTCGGCGCCGACAATCTCTCCGCGTATGGAAGAACTCGACTTAGTTGAGCATGATGCACTGGAAGAGACCCTTGCCGTCAGTAATATGGTCAGCAAGATTGCCATCAGCTGTAAAGAAGAATTAGGTCTGCTGAATCGGCGCATCGGTTATCTGCTCAACGACCCAGAATTGGCGCGCGCAAAAAATCCTATTGGACCCGAAGTGGTCTGCAATGCCTTCCGCGAGGCTTGCGGTGATGTCGAGTCCGGTATCAAGGTCAAGCTAATCATTATGAAGTTGTTCGATCGCTACGTCGCAACCGAAGAGATGCAGGCGTTGTATCGTGACATCAACAAGGTACTCATCGAGAAAGGCGTGCTGCCCGAATTGCGTCATGAAGTGAAGCGCACCGGCGCGACGCGTTCGCGCGCCTCGGGCAATGCTGCTGCCATGGGCGCTGAGGCTGGACAAGCGGTAGCTCAGAATATCAGTGACGAGGATGTGCTCGCGACGCTGCAGCAACTAATGCAGCGCGGTATTCCGGGTGGTATGTCTGGCGGTTTGCCGAGTGGCATCATGCTCAGTGGCGGCATTGGTGCCTCCGCGGGTGGAGCGGCTGGCGGCAATCCTGGCTTCATGAATACGCTGACTTTATTACAGCAAGGCAACAGTGAGCTGGTGGCAGGTGGTGTTGGCAATCTCAGCAATGCTGACCTGATGTCTGGCGCAGTGAATGTCATCCGCAATATCCAGTCCAGTGGCATCGTCAGTAATGTCGGTGCGGTGGATGGCATGGTCATCGATGTTGTCGCCATGCTATTCGATTACATCCTTGATGATGAAAATATTCCGCCTGCAATGCAGGCACTGATCGGTCGCCTGCAAATACCGATGCTCAAAGTAGCGATGCTGGATAAGAGCTTTTTCTCCCGCAAGTCACACCCTGCGCGCAAACTGCTTAATGTTTTGGCCGAGGCATCGGTGGGTTGGAACGCCGAACAGGATCAGGCGTTGTACAAGCAAGTCGATGGTGTGGTGAAACGGGTGCTGGTTGAGTTTGAAAACAACGTCGCCTTGTTCGCCGAGCTACTGGGAGATTTTGAACAGTATCTGGCCAAGGAGCGCGAAAAGGCCGAGCTGCATGAAGAGCAGTCGGCGCGCATGGTGCAGGGTAAGGAGCGTCTGCGTGAGGCCAAGCAGCGGGTGCGTATAGAAGTCGAGCGCCGCTGCCACAGTACATTGCCAAAATTCGCACGCCAGTTTCTGGTTAGTTACTGGCAGAATCTGCTGCTAGTGACGTTGATAAAAGAAGGCGCGGAAAGTATCGCCTGGAAGCGCAGCCTCACGACCATGGATAATCTGGTGTGGAGCTTGCAGCCGAAAATTTCGTTGGCCGAGCGCGACCGTCTGGTAAAATTGTTGCCGAGCCTGCTGAGGACGTTACGTGAAGGCATGGTACTAATCTCGATGCGCGAGGACGATTTCCAGTCATTCCTTGAACAACTGTCCAGCTGTCACGCGTCTATCGTTAACGTTGTGCCGCGTGATATCGATGCGGCTAATGATGCCGGTCAGATGCTCTCGGCAGTTGATGATCCACTGGCAGACATTGCCGATGCTTCCAGCGTTGAAACCATTGAGCCAGTGGAAGAGGATCGCGCCGTAACCACGGCGACTCTGCATCGTCTGGTTGAGGATGGTGCAATCGACGTGGAAGAAATCACCTTGGCCGTGACAGACGAGGCACCGCAGGAATTGGTGGATGATGCCTTCATGGAGCAGGTGCGTGCGCTGAAGCAGGGTGCCTGGGTTGAATTCACTCAGAATGACGGCAGCAGTCTGCGTGCAAAATTGACCTGGATCAGCCCAGTGACTGGCGTATATCTGTTCACCAATCGTCAGGGCCTGAAGGCCTGCGACAGGACATTGCCGGGATTGGCAGCTGATTTACGCCGCGGTAGTGCTCGCGTGCTCGACGCTGCGCCGGTGTTCGAGCGCGCCGTCAGCAATATGATTGATGGCTTGCGCAAGCAGGCCAGCTGACGTTTAAGGATTAGAGATTCACATACACCGATGTAGTGTTATATTCCTCGCTTGATCTAACGTTGCTATTAAAACAGTCCATCCACCGACAAATAACGCTCCCCGCTGTCGTAACAGAAGGTCAGCACTCGGCTGTCTTTTGGCATCTCAGCAATTTTGCTATTGACCGCAGCCAACGATGCGCCCGATGAGATGCCGATGAAGATGCCTTCCTCGCGCACGCAACGTTTGGCAAAATCAAAAGCATCCCTGGGCTCGACTTTGATCACACCGTCGAGCAGATCCATCCTGAGAATCTCGGGGATGAAGCCAGCGCCTATGCCTTGTATGGGATGCAGTCCCTTCTCGCCGCCGCTCAACACCGGCGATGCAGTCGGCTCGACGGCAAATACCTGTAACGTCGGAAAGGCCTGCTTCAATGCTTCGGCGCAACCGGTGATGTGGCCGCCGGTACCGACACCGGTGATGAGATAATCGAGTCCTTCCGGAAAGTCTGCGATGATTTCGCGCGCGGTGGTGTCGCGGTGAATGGCCACATTCGCCGGATTGTTGAACTGCGCCGGCATCCAGCTGTTCTTGTGCTCGGCCAATAACTCTTTGGCGCGCTCCATGGCGCCGCTCATGCCTTTCTCGCGTGGTGTCAGCACCAGTTCCGCGCCCAGTGCGGCGAGATAGCGGCGCCGTTCCAGCGACATGGATTCTGGCATGGTGAGGATGAGGCGGTAACCGCGTGTCGCGGCGACCATCGCCAGACCGATGCCGGTATTACCGGAGGTCGGTTCAATGATGACGGTGTCTTTGTTTATCAGGCCCTTCTGTTCCGCGTCTTCGATCATGGCCAGACCAATACGGTCTTTGATGCTGCTGCCAGGATTAGCTCGCTCCAGTTTCATCCACACCTCAACATTGTCAGGGAATAGACGATTGATGCGGACGTGCGGTGTGTTGCCGATTGTTTCCAGAATGTTATTGGCTTTCATGTGGCCTCATTTTGTTATCTGTAATGGGCTGACTCCGTCGGGGCTTTATAACACAATCTGGCTTTGTACTGCCGCGCCCAACCCCCAGGCCATCTCCCGCACGAGCCTGATGTCGACTTCTCGCTCAACATACTTCCACTCCTCAGTGGCACGCAGTGCGGCAAGCAGCGCGTTGAATGTCGCTTCGTCGGCGTGCGCAAACTCGAACCAAGTGATGAAATCGAACGGTTCATGCGCCGAGAGTTCCCGGCAGTGGTGAAGTCTTCACGCCAACGTAGGGAAATGCTGTAGGTCAATTTTGGCATGTTGGGACTGGTTTTCAAAAATACGTTGGCGATGATCTTGCGTGAAGGTCCACCAGGCAGTCCTCTTGCGAATTGGAATCAGTGCCGCGCAGGTTGCTTCTGCTCGTCCGAGCCACAGTTTGTTTGCGACAAGTTCGTCCCTTTCCCTGCCAACGACATAACGCTCATTGCTGGTTATGCCCCGTAGTGCCCATGCCGGTGTCACCGCCGCTGAACGAACACAATCGTGTAGTCATATCAATGCTCCTCGGAAAAGCGCGCTTTCCACTGCAGCCACCGGTGTGGCGGCTGCAGGCGTTTATCCGACGAGATGGCGATAACCTGGCGATTCACACTCGGATGATGTCACCCTTGAGCGAGTAGAGAATCGCGATTACATCCTTCTTGGTGTCTTCACCGAGTCCCTGTTTCTCCATCGCGCCGAGAATGTCGTCCATCACCGCCAGGTACTCCTGTTCACTGATATTCATCCCCTTATGTGCAGACAGCATGTCTTTACCCGTGTAGGTTTCCGGCCCACCGGCGCCTGCGCAGAAAAATTGGCATGCCATATCTTTGGCGCGGGCAAAGTCTTTGATGTTCTCGAATCGGGTTTTCACAATTGGATTATTTAAATGCGCATCCATAGCATCGTACACGAGTTGAGTGATGCCATTGGCGCTTCCCAATCGTTCATAAAGTGAAGCAGTCATGTTAGGTTCCTTTTCTAAAGGTAGCGTTATGTTGCCGGTTGTGAAGTTGTGGGAGTGGACTGACGCGGGATCAGGACGGCCAATACACCGGCAACGGCGATCAAGGCCGCGACATCTCCGACGAGATGTCCGATGTGCATGGGGTTGGCGATAGACTGGATACCCATAATCCCGCCGTGCACAATGCTCGACCAGATCGTGAACCAGATCAGGCTTCTGTGTGCCAGCGGATCACGCGAGGCGATTATCAGGAACACGCCGAGCGTGGCATAAATGCCTAGAATCATCTCAAGATATTCCGAGCGACCGCCTTCATGCCACACCCAGCCCGATGGCCAGACAATGCCAAGTGGCCAGATGCCGAAGGTGAAAGTCAGTCCCACGAGCAGCAGGGCAATGCGTAGATATTTGATGCGATCAGTGTCAGTCATGGTGTTCTCCTTTTGATCATCAGATGTGTGCATTAATCCTGTCGGGTCACAACGTCTTCGCACTGTCTGCGATGTTTATGGCTGTATCCATGTACTACGTGCGCTTGATGACTACCTCAAGGTATTCACTCGGAGCGACCAGCGTGCCATCGGTTGCGCGATTGAAACTTTCGGCTAGGGCGATCAGATCGGCGGCGAGTGTTTCCTGCTTCTCTGCGTCAAGCGCTCCGAATGCCTTGTTCAACGGCCCGTAGTAGGTACGAAAAACGTCCAGCCAATGGGCCGCGCTGTGGTAGCGGAAGACGAAATCCTTGCGCGTAACCGCAATCGTATCGAGCCGCTCACCAAACAGTTCGTTCAGGCGTACCTCGGTGCCCCAGAGTGCCGGCGACCTCACGCCGGTCGCCGGTGGTATGTACTTGCCTATTAGTTTGAAGATTTCGCCGACAAAACTGCTTGGCGTCCAATTCGCGAGACCGATCCGACCGCCGGGTTTGCAGGCGCGTGTCATCTCCGCCGCAGCTTTATCCTGGTCGGGCGTGAACATTACGCCGAAGGTTGACATCACCACATCGAATCTGTGGTCGGTGTAGGGCAAATTCTCGGCGTCCGCCTGCTCGAACTGCACCGGCAGACCTTCGGCGCCAGCTCGGGCGCGCCCACGTTCGAGCAGTGTCGGAACGTAATCGCTGGAAATGACATTACACCAACGCCGCGCGGCGGCGAGTGTCGCATTACCGTTACCGGCAGCGACATCAAGCACGCATTCACCGGCACGTAAGTCGAGTGCTTCACAGAGTGATTCACCAACGATCTGAAGTGTGGTGCCAACGACGGCATAGTCACCGGTGGACCAGGCAAGTTGCTGTTTGCTTTTAACGGCTGCGAGGTCAACGGTGGGTGAGGTGGTGGAAATGACTGCTGACATGGCGGTACTCCTTGTGATGTGGGTAGAGACTTGTCTATTCGGTAAATCCTGGTCCTATTGTTCGTCGTCGCAGCCATATGTGGCCTTGCCGTCGACTTGTCGCTATTCGACGCCAAAGAAGGGCGGCGGGGGTCCCGCAAAGCGGGACAAAAAGCGGGACAAAACCCTGGGCTGAGTCTGCTAGACTCAAGCGCGTCGGCAACAAGAGGGTGGTTAAGCAGCGTGCAAAACCGGACAGATTCGTTTGGCTACTGGTTACGGCGGCGGCGCAAAGCGCTGGATCTGACCCAGGAAGCGCTTGGTCAGCGAGTCTGCTGCTCAGGTTTTACGATAAGAAAGATCGAGGCTGACGAGCGGCGTCCCTCGCGACGACTTGCTGAACGTCTCACTGCGGCGCTCGGTATACCCGAAGAGGAACAACAGGATTTTCTTGCGGCGGCACGTGCGCAGCATTCCACGAACCGTCTGCGACTGGAACCTCTGCCTGTCGACAATACACTGCCCGCCATTGCAACCTCTCCACTCGATTCGGCCATCGGCTCTACCAGCGATAGCGGCCCTTTTGTCGGGCGAAATAACGAGTATGGTCTGCTGCTCGGGCTCATCGCGCGCCTCACGGTGGGTGCCGGATACACTGTGTTGATCGAAGGCGAGCCGGGGATCGGCAAGAGTCGGTTGCTACGCGAGGTCACACGCTATGCACAGGCTCAAGAACTGCAGGTGCTCGCGACCAACTGCTATGAGATTGAACGCGCAATGGCCTACCAACCGGTGATAGGTATTATCTCCTGCGCGCTTGACCGTATATCAGATGCAGCGTTACGCAGCTTGGCACCAGTGTCACTTGCCGAGCTCGCCGCCCTGGTACCTGAGGTCGGCGAGCGGATTCCGGATTTGCCGCCGTTGTCGAACGATTTCCCTGAAGCGCGGCAAGCACGCCTTTCCCGTGCAGTGGACCAACTCCTCGAGGCATCAAGAGAGGATCGACCAGCTGTTCTAATAGTTGACGACATCCAGTGGGCCGATGATGCCAGCGCGCAAGTGTTGCATTACCTTGCGCGCCACGCCGCACACCGTCCGGTGCTCATGATCTACGCCTATCGTGACGAAGCTGTCGACAATGACGAACGATTCGCGCAACTGATCGAGAGCTTGCATCGCGATACCGATGCGCGCCGTGTGCCACTCGCGCGATTGGGTTATGCCGATACCGAGAGTCTTGTCGCGGCACTAGCCGATACGCATCACGGCGCATCCGGCTTGGCCGAGCGTCTGCATCGCGAAACCGAAGGCAATCCGTT
>JBGSOE010000375.1:0-3009 GCA_041739295.1 Thiohalobacterales bacterium
CGCAGTGAGAACAGACCGTCTGTCCATTGTTTGCGTTCGATGATCTTGCCTTCCAACCAGTCGGTCATAGCCATGCTCCATGCGAATATCAGGTTTTCAGTATTGGGCCTGGTCGACATGCACTCAACCGGAAGATTTTTGCGTGATCTTTCATGCGCGCATATCACTATGAAAAAGGGCGCCCGGAGGCGCCCACCGCAGGGAGCGGAAGAGGTGGCCCGGCGTCAGCCGGGCCGAAGAGAGGGTGTGTATCTCCGCGTATTACAGCGCCGGACAAGTCGCCGCAGATGCACCCTTGACTGGTTGGATCTGACGGAAGCCGTACGGATTAATAGTGGGCAGACGCTTCACCGTCAGGCGATGGATCGGCAGATTCTGCGCTGTGACCATGCCGTTCAGGTTTTCGCGCAGGTACTTGACCACCGCCTCGGTCATGTCCATCACATCCAGACTGTTGGGCGGCGTAGCGGGCGCGCCCGGGCCGGCGACCTGAACGATGCTGCCATCATTCATCACCACCTGGATCGTGCGACCCCGACAGGGATTGCAGTTGTTGATGGTGGTCTTGTCGTCCGCATACCAGTAGCCGGTCACCGTGTAGCCATCGCTGGGGGTGTTGGCCGTATCCAGACATTTCTGGTAGGTCGAGTTAGCCACACCGTCGACGGTGGCACGACCATCATAGACCTGGTATTCGTCGATGGGCTGGCCGGCAACCTTGATGTTGGTGCCGTGGGCTGTCTTCCAGGTGCCGTAGGTGGAACGATTGGCAATGGTCAGAGGCGACAGGGTATTGACAATGGGGCCTTCCGTACCACCCACGAAACCGCTGCAGGCATCAACGTCATAATTCAAGCCGCTGTAGCCAAACATCCAACCACCCGCCCACTGGGTGGGGTCGAAATGGAAGGTGTTATGGATCGAGTTTTCGACGGCGAACTTCAAGTCCGCACCGCAGGCCTTGTTGGTCCTGCCCAGCTTGGCCGCGATGGGGATGTAATGGTAGATATCCTCCATCGTGATGGCGCCACCGGGTGGGACGTGCGTGCCGTAGCGGAAGCCGCGGATGGACGAACCCTGAGCCTGGCCAATGACCGCCATCGCATCGGCGATCAGGTCATGTGAGGTGCCTTCGACCACGCCGGGCATGTCCTCGTCCACGAAGTTGGAACGATGCAGGCCAACCGTGGTGGTCGCGACTACCTCGTCCACCGGACGCATCAGCATGGTGGTGTTGCCACCGATGGTGACTGTCTGGCCGGCAACGAAGCTGCCTATTACAAATGGCTTGCGCACCTGCGCCACCTTCGCGGCGATGGTCTTGTCTTCCTTGATGTCATCGGTCACGACTTTCTGTTTGAATTCCCACTCGGTGATCGTTCCATTATTCACTTCCAGCTCCAGCTTGCCAACGACGGTCCCGTCCTGACCTTCCTCGACGATGAGGGTCTGGTGACCGTCCGGGTTCACCGCGACGATCGGCGCGGTGGTGCGCTCATGCATGTCCGAGTTCAGGATGACATCCGGAGCGGGAGAGATGGTCTCGGCGATCTGGATGTCGCGGGCCATTTCCAGCTCGGAGATCATGACCACCACGTCAACACCCTCTCCACCCTGAGCCACAGGGTCGCGAAGCTTTTTGACGAAGCAGGGCACTTCGGTCTTGGCATCGGTGAAGACGTAGTTCGCGGTCACGCTGGTGCCGACCGCGGCGATGGCGCGGGCGGTGGTCATGCCGAGGATGCCGACCTTCACGTTGCCGACCTGCTTGATCTTGTATGGGGGGATCACGCGGTCGTACTTGTTGCCATTGATGGTAGCGGCGCACTCGGAATTGGGGTTCGGCTGGGTCGTGTTGTAGAGGTTGGCTGCCAATGCACCCCAGTTGGCCTTGGGAGGCGTGGTTGCCGTGCCCTTGAACGTCTCCTCGAAACGGGCGGGCCCGTAGAGGAAGTCCCAGTTGCCGGGGGCATGGGCGACAAAACCAAAATTATTCAGCACATCGATCATGGCCTGGCCGCGGGAGAACAGGGCCTCGCCGGAACCTTGCACGGTATCGCCGGTGTTGATGAGCAGAGAAGTGTCGGTGCAAACCTTCTTGCGTTTTACCGTCGTACATTCGATTGCGTCTTTGCGCATTTTCTGGATAACGGTGTACATGCGCGCCACGCCACCTTCCATGCTGGCGCCAATCGCGTCGCTGCGCAGGTTATAGCGTGGTAACAGGTGTCCGTGGATGTCGCCGGTCTGAATCAAGGTGACCTCGCCGGTGCCGCTGCCGGCAAATGCCGGAACGGTCGCTGCCGGCAACAAGGCTGCTGCCAGTATGGCCGTACCTAGGGGGTTGAGTTTTTTCATGGTTGTATTCCTCCGAACACTCGAATTGGTGTGTGGTCTCTGCCGTCTTGGGCGCGACAGATGACGATGCCTATCGCAAGCGCTGTGCCAGCGCACGATGTCGAATGGAAATACAGTGATGTCAGCGGTTTAGGTATTGACTGATTCTTGCGATGGATGCAAACGGGCAGGCGTATCCGGGAATCCATGCCCGAATCGGGCATCGATGCCGTAAACAATATCGAACCGCCAAGACGCCAAGAAATGCGTATTAAGGTTTTGTTGTTGGACTAGCGAAACCGGTGGAATCAGAAAAACACCGTGGGCAATAAAAACATTTTCAAAAGCATTAAACAATCTTGGCGTCTTGGCGGTTCAAAAAAAATGGACGTTCAGCCTCACTCACGCTTTGAAATCGCGCTTGTCGAGATCGTATTCCTGCATCTTGCGATAGAAGGTCTTATTGTCCACACCGCAATGCTGTGCACTTTGGGTAACATTGCCGCGGAAACGTTTCAGCACGTCAGCGAGATAGGCGCGCTCGTAATCGGCGATGACCTGAGCACGACCGTCTTTGAAGGGCAGATCCAAGTGGAGGCGGGTGGCGTCCGTCATGCTGCGTGGCGGGGTTTGCGTTAGCGAGGGGATATCCAAGGTATTAATGCAGTCACC
>JBGSOE010000436.1:0-7425 GCA_041739295.1 Thiohalobacterales bacterium
CGCTCGAACCGGTGCTGCTGCGCAGCAACGCCAAGCGTGATGCATTATGCTGGAAGCGTGGCGAAACCGTCGCTGCGGCCGGCGAACTGATGAGCTTCAACGGCGTGGATGCACCGGCCATCGAGGCACGCGCGAAAACGCTGCTGGGATTGTAATTCTTTTTTGAACCACCAATAAAAGCTTTATGAACCGCCAAGAACGCCAAGGGCGCCAAGAAAACCTAATGAATTTAAAAGCGGGTTCATTTTTCAATAATCATTCTTGGCGACTTGGCGTTCTTGGCGGTTCAAATATCTTGGCGTCTTGGCGGTTAAAAATGATTGACGTGAGTAACTCATGACTGAAACCAAACTGGTAGTACTCGATGATGACCCGACCGGTTCACAGACGGTGCACAGCTGCCTGTTGCTGACACGTTGGGACGTGGATACCCTGCGCGAGGCGTTACTGGACGAATCACCGCTGTTCTTCGTACTGACCAACACGCGCGGCATGAATGCCACGCGTGCGGCCGATATCACACGTGAAGTCTGCCGGAATTTAAAGATCGCGCTGGATGAGCTCATTCATTCCGATCGAAAAATAGAACCGATCATAATCAGTCGTTCCGATTCCACATTGCGTGGACACTACCCCGTCGAGACCGATGTGATCGCCGAGGAACTCGGACCATTTGATGCGCACTTCCTGATCCCAGCCTTCATTGAAGGTGGCCGCATTACACGGGACGGCGTCCATTACCTGATCGTCGATGGCGCGCCTGTGCCCGTCAACGAGACTGAATTCGCCCGCGACTCTGTGTTTGGCTACAAGCATGCCTTTCTACCTGATTATATCGAGGAGAAGACACGTGGCCGTATACGTGCCGATCAGGTCGAACGCTTTAATTTAGCCGATATCCGCGCCGGCTGTCTGAACCAACTGTTGGCATTGTCAGACAATCAGGCCTGCGCGGTCGATGCCGAGTCCTATGACGACCTGATTGCCTTCGCGAAGGATTTGAATGCTGCAGCCCGACAGGGTAAGCGCTTCCTGTGCCGTAGCGCGGCCGGTATCGTCAGTGCACTGGCTGCCCTGCCACCGCAGCCGGTCGCACCAGAAGATATGCACCGCTATGTGCGTAACGGACGACCCGGCGCCGTACTGGTCGGCTCGCATGTCAGCAAGACCACCCGCCAACTCCAGCAATTGCTACAGGAGCCGGATGTCGCGCCTATAGAGGTCGATGTGTCACGTTTATCCGGACCGGCGCATAAGGCCAAGGATTTGCGCAACAGTGTTCTCGAACGTATTGAGGCCGCCCATGCACGGCACGCAACTGCGGTCATTTTTACCAGTCGTAAGGAACTCACGTTTGCAGATGATCAAATCCGTTTGGCCTTCGGCGAACTGGTTTCCGCCTTCCTGATGGATATTGTCCATCACCTGCCGGCCGACATCGGTTTTCTGATCAGCAAGGGCGGCATCACGTCCAATGACGTCCTGTCACAAGGGCTGTCCTTACGCATTGCGCGTGTACTTGGTCAGATTCTTCCCGGCTGTTCGGTGGTGCGCTGCCCTGAGAACCACCCGCAGTACCCGAATCTGCCGGTGGTGATCTTTCCCGGCAATGTCGGTGACGATGGCGCGCTAGCGACGGCCTTCCGCAGGCTCGCGGGACCTGCAACCACGGAATACCGTAGGCTGGGGTGAGCGAATGCGAACCCCAACGATCACCCGCGACGGTCGTGTTGGGGTTCGGCACAAAACGCCTCACCCTAACCTACGGGATGCCCTTCATCACACCAGAGTACACAGAGGCCACGGAGAAAGTCGTATTATGTAATCTCTGTATTCTCTGCGTACTCTGGTGTGCAATCTTGATTGACCTGGATGATCAATGACTTCTGCCCGCAACCGCGAACCGCATGACCGCGCCCAATCCCAGCATGCGCTCGCATCCGCATTGCACACGATCCTGCCCGCCTCCGCGATCCTCGCATCCGACGAATCGCTACGCCCCTACGAATGCGACGGCTTGTCGGCCTATCGGCAATTGCCGCTGGCCGTGGTGCTGCCGGAGACCGTCGAACAGGTGCAGGACATTCTGCAGCTCTGCCATGAGCGGCAGATTCCAGTGGTGGCGCGTGGTGCCGGCACCGGGCTATCAGGCGGCGCTTTACCACACAGCGAGGGACTTGTCCTGAGTCTCGCACGGTTCAACAAAATTCTATCCATCAACGGCGATGCGCGCACCGCACGCGTCCAGCCCGGCGTACGCAACCTGGCCATTTCCGATGCAGCCAAGGCCTACGGCCTCTACTATGCGCCGGACCCGTCTTCGCAGATCGCTTGCAGCATCGGCGGCAATGTCGCGGAAAATTCCGGTGGCGTGCACTGTCTGAAATACGGCCTGACGGTGCACAACATTCTGCGCCTGGAGATGCTGACCATCGAGGGTGAAAAACTCGTTATTGGTAGCGAGGCGTTGGACAGCGCCGGTTATGACCTGCTTGCTCTGATGACCGGCTCCGAAGGCATGCTCGGTATCATCACCGACATCACGGTGCGACTGCTGCCGATTCCGGATCGTGCGCAAGTCGTGCTGGCCGCGTTCGATGACATCGAAAAGGCCGGTCAGGCAGTCGGTGACATCATCGCTGCTGGCGTTATCCCGGCGGGTCTCGAAATGATGGATCGGTTGGCGATCCAGGCTGCGGAGGACTTTGTGCATGCCGGTTATCCGGATTGCGCTGCAATTCTGTTGTGTGAGGTCGACGGTACCAATGAGGAAGTCTCCGAACATATCGCCCAGGTACGCGATATTTTGCTCAGCGCCGGCGCCATTGAGGTTCGTACCGCACGCGACGAGGCCGAACGCCTGCGTTTCTGGAAAGGTCGTAAGGCCGCCTTCCCCGCGGTCGGACGGATTTCGCCCGATTATTACTGCATGGATGGCACTATTCCGCGCCGCCATCTACCGAAGGTGCTAAAGCGCATCACTGAACTCTCCAAGGAATACGCGCTGCCGGTGGCAAATGTCTTTCACGCCGGCGATGGCAATCTGCACCCACTCATCCTTTACGATGCCAACAAACCTGGCGAGTTGGAACGCACTGAAGAGTTCGGCGGTAAGATTCTCGAACTCTGTGTTGAGGTCGGTGGCACCATCACCGGCGAGCATGGAGTCGGCATGGAGAAGATCGATCAGATGTGCGTGCAATTTTCGAGCGCAGAGCTGCAGCAATTTCATGCCGTCAAAGCGGCATTCGATCCAAAAGGCCTCTTGAATCCCGGCAAGGCCGTGCCCACCCTCCACCGCTGCGCCGAATTCGGCGCCATGCATGTGCATCATGGCCAGCTGGCACATCCCGAGTTGGAGCGGTTTTAATGAATTATTTTGAACCGCAAAGGCGCAAAGGCGCAAAGAAAGGCGCTTTTGATATTCCATGCAGTTGCGTATTTTCAGGAATAGTGCAGTCGATACGGTGCCTGTGGCTTACGGACTACACGCACAATACATCAATGTTTTTCTTTGCGCCTTTGCGCCTTTGCGGTTCAAAGCCTCTTGGCGTTCTTGGCGCCTTAGCAGTTCAAACATTAGCTTCCTCCAGCCATGTCTGACAACACGGCCATACAGTCCATCATCGAGCAGGTGCGCGCTGCCGCCGCTGCAAAAAATGCACTGGTTATACGCGCAGGCGGCAGCAAGGATTTTCTGGGTCGTAACACCCAAGGCACGCTGATTGATGTCAGTGCCGTGCGGGGTATTGTTCAATACGAACCGACCGAACTGGTGATCACTGCACGTGCGGGGACACTGTTAACAGAGATCGAAGCCGCGTTGTCCGAACGTGGCCAGATGCTGGCCTTCGAACCGCCACATTTCGGCCCAACGGCAACGCTCGGCGGTACCATAGCCTGCGGTCTGTCCGGCTCAGCGCGGCCATTCCGCGGTTCAGCACGCGATTTTGTACTCGGCATGAAGATCGTCAACGGCGCTGGCGCGCAACTCAGCTTCGGCGGCGAGGTCATGAAGAATGTGGCCGGATATGACGTCTCGCGACTGATGTGCGGCGCCTACGGAACCTTGGGCCTGCTATTGGAAGTCTCGCTCAAGGTGTTACCTCTTCCCGCAGCAGAAATGTCTTTAAGTCTGGAGCTCGATAGCGGGACAGCGCTAACGAATATGGCAAACTGGCAGCGTGATCCGCTACCGCTGTCCGGTCTCTGCTACGACGGTGATCGCTTGCATGTGCGCCTGTCGGGTACAGATCAAGCCGTCGTGGCGGCGCAACGCCGGATAGGCGGCGAGCCGGAACCGCGCGGCGCACATTTTTGGGAACGGCTGCGTGAACAGCAAAGTGCCTTCTTTAGCGGTGCCGGCGACCTATGGCGCTTATCAATACCCAGCGATACAAAAAACGTGGCTCTCAGCGGCAAACAACGCATCGACTGGGGCGGCGCATTACGTTGGCTAAAGACTGATGCACCTGCAGACAGCATCTTCTCGGCGACTGCGTCATTGGGCGGCCATGCCATGTGCTTCCGTGGCACGGACCGGGACAAAGTGTTTCAACCCCTTCCGGCGGGTCTGCTTGCCCTGCATAAACGACTGAAACTGGCCTTCGATCCGCACGGCATCTTGAATACCGGCCGCATGTTTATGGATGTGTGAAATATAAACGATGCAAACTTCACTCACCCAATCCTTACTGAACACCGCAGAAGGTCGTGAGGCCGACACAATCCTGCGCAGCTGCGTACATTGCGGCTTCTGCACGGCAACCTGTCCGACCTATCAACTGCTCGGCGACGAACTCGATGGACCACGCGGCCGCATCTACCTTATCAAGCAGATGCTGGAAGGCAACGCAGTGAGCCGCGACACGCAATTACATCTGGATCGCTGCCTGACCTGCCGCGCCTGCGAGACTACTTGTCCTTCAGGCGTGCGTTATGGTCGCCTCGCCGATATAGGTCGCGCAATCGCAGAACAGCGGATTACACGTCCGTTATTCGACCGCACATTTCGCCGTCTGTTACGCGCTGTGCTTCCGTATGCCACACGCTTCGGCATGTTGCTACGCCTCGGCCAGGCCATGCGGCCACTATTACCAAGCGCCATACACGCAAAAATTCCAGCACGACAAAATGCTGGAGCCTGGCCAGCACCACGCCATGCACGGCGCATGCTGGTTCTCGCGGGTTGCGCGCAATCTTACACCACACCGAACACCAATGCCGCGGCGGCACGGGTGCTGGATAAATTAGGTGTGTCGCTCGTTGTTGCGCCGGCAGCCGGTTGTTGCGGCGCGCTCAGTCATCATCTTAGCGCGGAAGAAGAAGCACTGAATTTTATGCGCCGCAATATCGATGCCTGGTGGCCCTATATAGATCAAGGTACCGAGGCAATCGTCATGACCGCGAGCGGTTGTGGTGTGATGGTCAAAGACTATGGTCCACTACTCCAGCATGACCCACAGTATGCAGCGAAAGCCGCAAAGATCACCGCGCTGACACGTGACCTGAGTGAAGTACTCGCGACTGAAAATCTTTCAGGATTGGGCATATCTGGAAATCACCGCCGCATCGCTGTCCATGCGCCCTGCACTTTGCAGCATGGCCAAAAACTGCCCGGGGCGGTTGAGTCCATCTTGACAAAACTGAGCTTTGAATTAACCGAGGTGCGCGACAGTCATCTGTGCTGCGGCTCAGCCGGCAGCTACTCACTCTTGCAGCCGAAGCTCTCGCAACAGCTGCGCGATAACAAGCTGGATGCACTCCAAAGCGGGAAACCGGAGCTGATTGTGACGGCCAACGTGGGGTGCCAGCTACATCTGGCTACTAACAGTAATGTGCCTGTGCGGCATTGGATTGAGCTGCTGGACTTAAAAAAAGATGTCAGAGACGAATGGCACTAACTTAAGCCCAAAACCAAAAGAGCTGGCCACGGAATCCACGGAGGAACACGGAAATAACCATAGAGAAAAGCCTTTTTCAGTGTACTTCCGTGGATTCCGTGGCTAGGGAACCTCTGATTAATTTGATCAAGCGAGCAGATGCAAGGCGCGGACGGGTAAAAAAACGGAGTTTACACGGCGTAAATGAGTATTTTGAGCCCGGCCGCAACGCGGCAGATGCCGCTTCAGCGAATTAATCAGAGGTTCCCTAGATGTATAACGCTGCCAGGTCATCTGAGAGGGTAAATAAGCACTATTCGTCTCTGACCTTAATTTTATGACCCATCCATTCAAGTCCCTACCTCTCGGTTCGATATAGATTCAATCGTTCGTTATATATAGAGCAACCAGGGATTGGGATATGAAACTCACGCACCTCATGGCAGGGATCGCTGTGGCAGCCGGGCTCGCCTACGGCGGGCTCAAGGCCTATACCCACAATCAGATCAAATCCACGATTAACGACACCCTGGATAAGGCTCGCCCGTTCGTGGATATCAAATACCGGAGCTTGAGCACCGATCTATCCGGTAGCGCAACCCTGACAGGTATTAGCATTTCTCCCAACGAGTTCCCCGAAATCTTCATGATCGACGCATTGACATTGCGTGGTCCGGATCTGGATTTCCTCATCAACGGCTTCAAGAATACGGCTCAGCGTGGAGAATTTCCCGCGCAGCTTGAACTGGATATGCGTGGTCTACATCTTCGCACCGATGGCCATCTGCTCGAAACCATGCATAAGTCCATGCAAGAGGTCGGCAAACTATTGCAGATTGAATCCGATGGTTGCGGAATGAGCAGTATGTTCGGCTATGAGGATTTTGCTACGCTGGGTTATGCCGAGATCCTGATGAATACGCGCATTGGCTATCGATTCGCCGATAGTTTCCCAGGTATTGAGATCATGTTCGATTTTTCGGTCGGTGATGAATCTGTGAAGTTCACCAGCACCCTGACAGATGTCAGTCGTAATCTCGCAGACGCTCGGGGGGTGATGCCGCGACTGCGCGATATAAAACTCCAATACCGGCTAGATCCAGAAATGACGCGCAAGGCCGTCGCCTATTGCGCCGAAAAACGCGGCGTCGATAACGACACTTATCTTACGCAGCTTATGCAGGATCCAGATGAGTCGTACATGCTGAGCCTTGGTTTCGTCCCAGGACCCGGCTTACGCACCGCGATGCATGACATGTTGCGCACTTCAGGTGAAATGCTGATTGAAGCCCGCCCCTACGAACCACTCGATTTAACCCAATTAGCCCTCTATAGCACAGCACAAATGCCCGATCTGCTTGCCTTATCCGTTACCGTCAACGGCAACGCGGTTGACGATCTCAGCATTTCGAGCCTGGATCTGTCTGAACGTATTGATCCCGCGGCGCTGAAGGCTTTGCAGGATGGTGACATCTGGCTGGAACAGTTTGGCATTAAACGTCCCGAGCCAGTACAGTCGGCAACTGAGACGCCAATCACGCAG
>JBGSOE010000458.1:0-3804 GCA_041739295.1 Thiohalobacterales bacterium
ACGCACATTGGGTTTGTCTATGCCCATGCCAAAGGCGACCGTCGCCACCACAATCAGAACTTCGTCGCGCAGAAAACCTTCCTGAACAGCAGCACGGTGCGCGCCAGGCAGACCCGCGTGATAGGCCTCTGCGCGCAGGCCTTGATCACGCAACTTGCCGGCCACTTCCTCGACCCGCTTGCGGCTAAGCGCGTAGACAATACCAGCCTGATCCCGCCACGTGTCCAGAAACCGCAACAGCTGATCCATTGGCTTGTGCTTCTCCAGCACGGTGTAACGAATATTGGGTCGATCAAAACCGGTGACATGCCGACGTGCGGAACTCAGACTCAATACGCGGACGATATCTTCGCGAGTCTGATGGTCGGCCGTAGCGGTCAGCGCCACTAATGGGATGTGTGGGAAATAGCTGCGGAGACTCCCCAGCTGCTGATACTCGGGACGGAAATCATGCCCCCATTGCGACACGCAGTGCGCCTCGTCGATGGCAAACAGCGCGATATCGATATCGCTCAACCGGTCTACAAAGCCGCTGCTCAACAGCCGTTCGGGGCTTATGTAAAGCAGATCGAGTTCATGCGCATGCAGCCGCGCCAACACCTGGCGAGCCTCATCCGAACCCAAGGCGGAATTGTAGAACGCGGCGGCCACGCCGTTGGCGCGCAAGGCGTCGACCTGATCCTTCATCAGCGATATCAAGGGCGATACGACAATCGCTACGCCCGACCGGTGCAGTGCGGGAATCTGGTAGCACAGCGATTTACCACCGCCCGTGGGCATAAGCACAAAGGCGTCACGACCGGCGATCAGATCTTCGATGACATCCTGCTGCTGCGGTCGGAACGACGAATAGCCGAATACGCGTTGTAGAGTGGCGTGGATGTCTGTGGTCATTTCAGGGGAGGATTGCATGCTTACACTGTACCGGTTGGTCCGTAGGATGGGTGGAGCGCAGCGCGACCCATCATTCATGGGTAGACATCGATGGGTTACGGCACACAACGCCGTCACCCATCGTTTTGTTCAGTGAACTACAGCAACTCACGTAACGCACGAATAAACGCGTCGTTCTCCCCAGGCGTCCCCACAGTCACGCGCAAACAGTCGCTTAACGCACCGCCCGTACCATTGAGGTTCTTGATCAGGATGCCGCGCTCACGCAGGCCAGCGAAGATTGCGTCGGCGCGCCCTTGCGGGGTACGGAACAGAATAAAATTCGCCTCACTGGGATACACGGTCAGACCCGGCAAGGCCTGAAGCGCCGCCAGCAGTGCCGCGCGATCGGTGCGGATCTGCGCAGTCTGTGCATCCAATACCTCACGATGTTCCAACGCAAATTCGGCACTAATTTGGGTCAGCACATTGATGTTGTATGGCAGCCGCGTCTTGTCGATCTCGCCCAACCAAGCGGGCGAACCCACCAGCAAACCCAACCGCAGTCCAGCCAAGCCCATCTTAGATACGGTGCGCAGAACCAGTAGATTAGAATACTTGCCCAACAGGCCCATAAAACTATCGGCAGCGAAGGCTGCATAGGCCTCATCGACCACTACCAGCCCCGGCGCTTCTTCGATAATGCGACGCACCGCCGCGGCATCGAACAGATTACCGGTGGGGTTATTGGGATAGGCCAGGAACACGACGGCAGGCTGATGCAGATCGATCGCCTCCAGCATCGCATCCATATCCAGCTGGAAATCTGCCGTGAGCGGCACGCCGGCGAACTTCACACCGACAACCTGCGCGATCAACCGATACATCACAAAGGTCGGCTCGGGCGCGAGGATCACGCGACCAGGTGCGGCCAAGGTCTGAATAATCATCTGGATGAGTTCGTCGGAACCGTTGCCCAGTAGCAGGCCCATTCCCGCTGGCACTTGCATGGCCGTGCGTAACGCCTGCTGTAGGCGCTGCGCGGAGGGATCGGGATAGCGATTCAAACTGACACAGCGCAGCCTTTCCAACCAAGCCGTGACCAGTTCCGGCGGCCACTGATAGGGATTCTCCATCGCATCCAACTTGATGCAATCACCCGGCTCCGGCACATGATAAGCCGACAGCGCGCGAATCTCCGGCCGCACCCAGTGTTCAATGTCCTGTCTGATATCGCGCGTCATCTGTTATTGCCGTAGAAAACCTAATAAAACCTTTTTGAACCGCCAAGAACGCCAAGGTCGCCAAGAAACACTTTTATAATTAAAACAAAGTTACTTAAGAGAACTCCGTCATTCCGGCACATACCGGAATGACGGGGATAAATTACCCCTCGTCATCTTTGCGCCTCTGCGCCTTTGCGGTTCAAATCATTCTTCCTTGGCGTACTTGGCGTTCTTGGCGGTTCAAATCGTTTTTTCTTGGCGATCTTGGCGTCTTGGCGGTTCAAATCACATTACAAAGCAACACAAAGCCACTTCAATTCTTGCGGATACGATACTCCGCCGAGCACGCATGCGCGGTCAGGCCTTCACCGCGTGCCAGCACCGAGGCGGTCTTGCCCAATTCGGAGGCACCGGCGGGCGAGCACATAATCAGACTCGAGCGTTTCTGGAAATCGTACACACCCAGTGGCGAGGAGAACCGTGCCGTACGCGAGGTAGGCAACACATGGTTGGGTCCAGCGCAATAATCACCCAATGCCTCAGCCGTGTAGCGACCCATGAAAATCGCGCCGGCATGTTTAATCTGTTTCGCCATGGCCTGCGGATCAGCCACGGAGAGTTCCAGATGCTCTGGTGCGATGTAATTGGCTACCTCAACCGCTTCGTTCAGATCACGCACTTTGATCAACGCGGCACGACGTGTCAGCGAGGCTTCAATAATGTCGCGGCGTTCCATGGTCGGCAACAGGCGTTCGATACTGCTGCGCACGCTGTCGAGGAATTCACTGTCCGGGCTAATCAGAATCGGTTGCGCATCTTCGTCGTGTTCGGCTTGTGAAAACAGATCCATCGCGATCCAATCGGGATCAGTCTGGCCGTCGCAAATCACCAGAATCTCCGAGGGACCGGCGATCATGTCGATGCCAACACTGCCGAACACCATGCCCTTGGCGGTAGCGACATAAATGTTACCGGGACCGACGATCTTGTCTACCTGCGGAATGGTTTCCGTGCCATAGGCCAATGCCGCCACCGCCTGCGCGCCACCAATGGTAAATACCTGATCGACACCTGCAATCGCCGCAGCCGCGAGGACCAAGTCATTGATCTCACCACCCGGGGTCGGCACGACCATGATCAATTCCGCGACACCGGCGACCTTGGCCGGTAGCGCATTCATCAATACCGACGAGGGATACGCGGCCTTTCCGCCCGGCACATACAGACCGACACGATCCAGCGGCGTGACCTGTTGACCGAGCAGCGTACCGTCGGACTCGGTGTAACTCCAGGACTCGAGCTTCTGACGGTCGGCGTAAATGCGCAGACGTTGTGCCGCCATTTCGAGCGCGGTACGTTGCTCTGGGCGTATCCGGGTCAATGCCTGCTGTAAACGGGCAATCGGGATTTCCAGATCCGTCAGCGACTCGGCCTGTGTGCGATCGAAGCGATTGGTATATTCGACCACCGCGGCATCGCCACGCGCACGCACATCTTGCAGGATGCTGCGCACGGTGGAACTCACCTGTTCATCGGATGAGGCATCCCAGGCCAGCAGATTTTCCAGTTGCGACCAGAAATTTGCGTCGTCACTGGCAAGCTGTCGAATCTGCAACATATGATTTGATTCTCCGAACACAATTCACTAAAGACCATATACCCGCAATCGATCTCATCAATCCGCAATCGGGAAAATGCTTTACGT
>JBGSOE010000500.1:0-10583 GCA_041739295.1 Thiohalobacterales bacterium
GTGTTCTCCCGTAGGATTATTTGTTTGGTTGCGGCAGGTCATCAGGCGCCCCTTTTTTCTTCGGCTGAGGGATCGAGGTAGCCCTCTTTCACGGCATCCACAAACACCACTTCCACCAGCTCGCCATCCTCTGCATAGCGCTTATGGACGTTCCAGTTCTCGGAGGTTTCGCGGGCAATGGGTTTGTCGGAGAAGCGCACTTGCAGGATGTTGTCTTCCGGCCAGTAGGTTGCATGCTGCACGAGTCTAAGCCACCCGCCGTTTAATCTCCGCCCTTATAGCCGCACCAGACTCAAGCTCAGCTTTCTTAAGATCGTAATTCTGCTGCAAGTTCATCCACACATCCGCACCGGTGCCGAAGTAGGTGGCGAGTCGCAGGGCGGTGTCGGCAGTGATGGAGCGTTTGCCACGCAGAATTGCGGCGATGCGGTTATGCGGGACAGCTATCGCTTCGGCCAGTGCGCGAGCTGAAAGACCGAGTTCTTCCATGTCTTCGCGCAGCAGTTCGCCGGGATGAATAGGGCGCATTTTATTTGTGGGTCTGGCCATGTCGTTCTCCAGTTCAGTGATAATCCACAATCTCGACATCTTCTGGACCTTGGGGCGTCCAGCGAAAGCACAGGCGCCATTGGTCATTGATACGGATGCTGCATTGGCCCTTGCGGTCGCCTGCCAACCGTTCGAATCGGTTCGATGGTCTGGCGGCCAGGTCACCCAATGTGGTGGCGTCCAGATAGTGCAGACGGTTCTGTACCTGCTTCACGAAGGCGCGATAGCGACGCACGCTTCTGGCTTCGAAAAGCGTCAAGGCATCCTTGTCCTTGCAGCTCCGTATTACGGAATCATGCTGGGTGGCTGCGTGACTGACGTCAAGCGTCCCGGCTCAAAACGGGGAGGGATCCCTGCCAACCCGTTAACCAGCCGCAGATCAAGACAGTGGAGTCGGAGGGTTGAGATGACCGGATGGCGCATGCGGGCCTGGACGTCACGTACCGCAACGCCTAACCTGATCCAGTCACAAAAAACCAGTGCCAAGGATCGGCTCATGGGACGACAACACAAGCTGCTTGAGCGGGTGCTATCGGGCACCGCAGACCGTATATAGGATTCGACGAACTTAGGTCCCTGCTCCTGTGGCTTGGATTCGAGGAGCGGATACGCGGCAGCCACCACCTCTACCGCAAAACAGGGATCAGGGACGAATGGCACTTACTTAAGGCGACGTCCCCGTTTTTTCGTCATTCCGGCGCAGGCCGGAATCCAGGGTTTCACCAACGGATGCGGGTTCTGGATCCCGGCATACGCCGGGATGACGGTGGTTCTGGGTTTAAGCAAGTGCCATTCGGGTCAGGGACAAGATCAATCTGCAGCGGCAAGGTAGCCAAGCGAAGCCTTATCAGGTGAGACAGGTGCGCGCGGTATTATTTGAATACCGCCTGGGAGGTCAAGACGATGCTGAAGTATGAAATCATCATCTATTGCAGCAACGAGGACGCCGCCTTTGTCGCCGAGGCCCCGGAGCTTCCTGGCTGCATGGCGCATGGCGACACCTATGAAAGCGCATTGAACAACGCACAGGACGCAATCAGGCTCTGGCTCGATGTCGCCGCCGAACATGGCGATCCGATTCCCGAGCCGCGGGGGCGGAAGGTGATGACGGCGTGAAAAGGACGGCCGGTTCATGCCGTGGTGGCGCGTGATGCGCAACCGAAAAGGGGGCGGGAATAAAGTTTATTCCGTCCTCTTTAATTTGCGTCAGCTGGCGGTTGAGTGGATTGCGGCGTAGGCTGGTGGAAACAGTGGTCCCCTATTACGCTAGTACGGAAAAATATATCCGTCCCCTTTTTTCAGGCGAGCGGCTGGAAATAATTGACCCGGTACACCCGCCCGCAGTATGGTCTCTCGAAGCGCGATGGCCGAAGGAAGCAGTGCCATCGAACAAGAGCGCAGAGACGCCTTACACGAGGGAATGACAATAAGAATGGCGATCCCCGACTACCAGTCCCTGATGCTGCCGGTTCTGAAACTTGCCTCCGATGGTGAAGAGCATAAATTCAGCAGCGCTGTTGAAGAGCTGGCGGATGAATTCGGTCTGAGCACAGAAGAACGAAGTGAGTTATTGCCTAGCGGCAGCCAAGCCGTCATCAATAACCGGGTTGGTTGGGCCAGGTCGTATCTTAAGCAAGCTGGACTGCTGGCCTCGCCAAGACGCGGGTTCTTCACCATCACTTCAACCGGTCTTGCACTTCTTGCGACCAAACCGGCGAAGATCGATACATCCGTTCTAGAGCAGTATCCTGAGTTCATCGAGTTTCAAAACCGTAAAAAAGACAAGAGTGATAGTGGCGCGCTTTTAGAACAAAGCGTAGAAGTACATTCGCATGAAACACCCGAGGATGCGCTAGCGTCCGCTTATACCCAACTCCGAAAGGCGCTCGAAGCAGAAGTGCTCAGCGCGGTTAAAGAATCCTCGCCATCGTTCTTCGAACGACTGGTTGTCGATCTGCTCGTGAAGATGGGCTACGGTGGGAATCGCCAAGATGCAGGCAAGGCGCTCGGCAAGAGTGGCGATGGTGGCATAGACGGCATCATCAACGAAGATCGCCTTGGCCTGGATGTCATCTATATCCAAGCTAAGCGCTGGGAAGGAACGGTAGGGCGCCCCGAGATTCAGAAATTCGCCGGTGCCTTGCAGGGGCAGCGTGCGCGCAAGGGCGTCTTTATCACCACCTCAACATTTACTAAAGAAGCCAGAGAGTATGCATCTCTGATTGAATCAAAAATTATACTAATCGACGGTGAACATCTTTCAAGGTTGATGGCTGACCACAATGTAGGTGTATCGACGGTGGGGCAGTATGAGGTGAAGAAATTGGATTCGGATTATTTTGATGAAGAGTGATTGCCTTCTGGGACGAGATGATTACTTCAATACCGAAAACCGTGGTCCCCAATTAATTGTTCAATTGTTCAATTGTTTGCCTATTGCTTATCTGTCCCGGTTTCTCGCTTTTATGCCGGGGCAGCGTAGCGTGCAGTAACCACAAAACGAACCACTAGACTATTACTCATTTCGAGTTGTCGGGATCCGTGATATGGAGCTGATTTCATTTCAACTGAAAAATTACAAATCGTTTTACGATTCGGGCGTGCTTCGGTTCTGTAGTGGCTTCAATGCAATAGTCGGTCCAAATAACGTCGGAAAGTCCGCTTTACTACAGGCCGTAGCCCAACAATTTTCGAATGTACCGCATCGCAGCATAAGTGCAAAACCGACAGCAGGTAGCGCGGTAGTGCCGTATTCTGAATCTCACTACACTATACAGTGTAAGGGAAGTGAGTTGCGTGAGGCTCTTCTTAATGAGGGGGGCAACTTTTCAATCCACATTCCAGCGACGGCAGGCGTCGGTCAAGGTGCTGCTAGGTTTACTCCCGTAATAGAGGGGGTTCTGGCTGAACTATTTTCTAGGGATACTCTAGTACTGGATCTAATACGAGATGGAAAAGATGCAATCATAGTCCGCGACCCATCAGTACTTCTTTCCTATCCTATACAGGGAGAGAATAGCCGAATAGACGTTAATCCGGTCCCATACAAAAATGCCTTTGAGTATGCGGGAACGCGTGTAGGTCAAGGTAGCTACAACCCGGCACTCGAACTAGGTGTAGTCATCGGGCGGATATTCCAGCGACGAATTTATTATTTTAATGGGTGGTGATCAAGGGGTCAGTGTACTTGATCCTTATGTCACCCGCCGTTTAATCTCCGCACGTATAGCCGCACCAGACTCAAGCTCAGCTTTCTTAAGATCGTAGTCCTGTTGCAGGTTCATCCACACATCCGCGCCGGTGCCGAAGTAGGTGGCGAGTCGCAGGGCGGTGTCGGCAGTGATGGAGCGTTCGCCACGCAGGATGGCGGCGATGCGGTTGTGCGGAACAGCAATTGCCTCGGCAAGAGTGCGCGCTGAAAGACCTAGTTCTTCCATGTCTTCGCGCAGCAGTTCGCCGGGATGAATGGGGCGCATTTTGTTTGTGGGTCTGACCATGCTGCTTTCCAGTTCACTGGTAAACTCAATCGGGGTCAGGCCACGTTTTCTATTTCGACTTAAGTGCCCGCCCATGGCTTATTCTCTTGTCCGCCAACATCGCGTCTACCATGCATAACTGCAAGAATAAGCGCGCGGTCTGTCTCATGGCGATACATGACGCGGTAGCCTTGCACGATGATTTCCCGGAGTGAGTCATCCTCGGCTTCAGGGATGATGCGGCCGCTTTCGGGATAATCGGTCAGCCGCCGTGTGGCGAGCAAGATCCGTTCGGCGAAAAGCCGAGCGTAATAGGCGGAGTCTTTGCTGATATAGCGCACGAGATCATCGAGGTCTTCGCGTGCAGGGTCTGACCATTCAACGCGCATCATCCAGGTAGCGCCTCTCCATATCTTCCTGTGAAATCACTTTGCCTTCCTTGGCGGCCTGGAGCGAACGCTCCAGTTTCTGGCGAACGTAGAGGGCGTGCATGGCGTCGTCCAGCGTCGCTTGTTCGGGCAGGTTTTCTGCGATGTCGTGGACGATCTGCTTGACGGTCTGCATGACTAGATTCTCATACACTGTTCGTTGGGTTGCTGATCATGGTGCGCCCGCGGCAAAACGAGGTCAAGATTTGGCATGCAGATGGCTTACATTGCAGCGATTTTGTCCCGCTGCTCCTTCAAACTAGCAACTGCACTCTTCGCATCCACAATCTTCGCCCGTTCCTTCTCTACGACTTCCGCTGGTGCCTTGTCTACAAAACTGCTGTTGGCGAGTTTGGCTTCGGTGCGTTCGACTTCCTGTTCGCGTTTGGCGATCTCTTTGTCCAGGCGCGCGAGTTCGGCGGCTTTGTCGATCAGACCGGCCATGGGGATGAGGAGTTTCATGTTGCCGACGAGTGAGGTCGCGGACTCGGGTGGGGTGCTGCCGTGTTCGAGGACGTCGATGCTCGCGGTGCGGGCGAGGAACTTTATATATTGCGCGTTGGTGGTTACGCGTTCGCGGTCTTGTGGCGATGCGTTTTCCAGCAGCACGGGCAGCGGTTGTCCGGGTTTGATGTCGTAGCCCGAGCGGATCTTGCGCACGCCGAGGATGAACTGCATCACCCATTCCATATCGTTGCTCGCTTGGGCGTCGATGCGCGATGGGTCGGAATCCGGATAGGCTTGCAGCATGATGGTGTGCGTGCCCTCTCCCCCGGCCCCACTCCCCGAGGGCGAGGGGAGTGTGCCGGCTAGCGGTGCGATGCGCTGCCAGATCTCTTCGGTGATGAACGGCATCAGCGGGTGGGCGAGACGCAGCAGGGTTTCGAGCACGTGCACGAGGGTGTAACGCGTGCCGCGTTTGGCGGCGTCGGAACTTTCCGGGTTGTTCAACACGGGTTTGGATAGTTCCAGATACCAGTCGCAGTATTCGTTCCAGGTGAATTCGTAAATCGCTTGCGCGGCGTTGTCGAGGCGATAGTTGGCGAAGCCTTGGATCACCAGTTGCGTGGCATTTTCTAAACGCGACAGTATCCAGCGATCAGCGGCGCTGTATTCCAACTGCGGACTGTTCGCGGGCAGGCCGGCACCGCAATCCTGGTCTTCGGTGTTCATCAACACGAAGCGCGCGGCGTTCCAGAGTTTGTTGCAGAAGTTACGGTAGCCATCGATGCGGTTCAGATCGAAGTTGATATCGCGGCCGGTCGAGGCCATGGCGGCGAAGGTGAAGCGCAGCGCGTCGGTGCCAAACGCAGGAATGCCGTCCGGGAATTCCTTTCTTGTCGCCTTGGCGATCTTCTCGGCCATCTGCGGTTGCATCATGCCGGTGGTGCGTTTGGCGACCAGCGCTTCGAGTTCAATGCCGTCGATGAGATCAATCGGGTCGAGCACGTTGCCCTTGGACTTGGACATTTTCTGGCCGTGCGAATCGCGCACCAGGCCGTGGATGTAGATGTCCTTGAACGGCACGTCGTCCATGAACTTCAAACCCATCATCACCATGCGCGCGACCCAGAAGAAGATGATGTCGAAGCCGGTGACCAGCACGCTGGTCGGATAAAAGGTTTTCAGGCGTTCGGTGTTCTCCGGCCAGCCGAGGGTGGAGAACGACCACAGCGCGGAGGAGAACCAGGTGTCGAGCACGTCTTCATCCTGATGCAGGACGATGTTGACGGGGATGTTGTGCTTGGCGCGCACTTCGTCTTCGTTGCGGCCGACATAGATGTTGCCGGTGGCGTCGTACCAGGCCGGGATGCGGTGGCCCCACCAGATCTGCCGCGAAATGCACCAGTCCTGAATGTTGCGCATCCAATCGTAATAGGTGTTTTTCCAGTTGTCCGGCACGAAGCGGATGCGGCCGCTCTCGACCGCTTCAATCGCGGGTTGCGCCAGCGGTTCGGCTTTGACGAACCATTGATCGGTGAGCAGGGGCTCGATCACGGCGCCGGTGCGGTCGCCGCGCGGGACCATGAGTTTGTGGTCGTCGATCTTTTCCAATAATCCGAGTTCGTCGAGGTCGTGGACAATCATGTCGCGCGCTTCGTAGCGGTCGAAGCCTCGGTATTTTTCCGGGACGTCGTCGTTGAGCGCGGCGTCTTTGGTGAAGATGTTGATCAGCGGCAGGTCGTGACGTTGGCCGACCTGGTAATCGTTGAAGTCATGCGCGGGCGTGATCTTCACGCAGCCGGTGCCGAATTCCGCATCCACATAGTCGTCGGCGATGATCGGGATTTCGCGCTCGGTCAGCGGCAGTTTGATCATCTTGCCGACGAGGCGTTTGTAACGCGCGTCTTCGGGGTTCACGGCCACGGCGCTGTCGCCGAGCATAGTCTCCGGACGGGTGGTGGCGACGACCAGATGACCGGAGCCATCGGCGAGCGTATAACGGAAGTGCCACATGTGGCCGGACTCTTCCGCGGACACCACTTCCAGATCGGACACGGCGGTGTGCAGCACCGGGTCCCAATTCACCAGGCGCTTGCCGCGATAGATCAAACCTTCTTCATGCAGGCGCACGAACACTTCGTTTACCGCATCGGACAGGCCGTCGTCCATGGTGAAGCGTTCGTGTTGCCAATCCAGCGAGGCGCCCATGCGGCGCAGCTGACGGGTGATGGTGCCGCCGGATTCGGCCTTCCATTCCCAGACCTTTTTGATGAAGGCGTCGCGGCCGAGATCGTGACGGGTCTTGCCCTCGGCATTGAGCTGGCGCTCGACCACCATCTGGGTGGCGATGCCCGCGTGATCGGTGCCGGCCTGCCACAGGGTGTTGTGGCCGCGCATGCGGTGATAGCGGGTCAGGGAATCCATCAGGGTGTCCTGGAAGGCATGACCCATGTGCAGGCTGCCGGTCACGTTCGGCGGCGGGATCATGATGCAGTACGGCGGGCGGTCCGGGGACTGACCTTGGGTCTGTTCCCCATTACCGGCTTGCGGGGCGAAGTAGCCCTTGTCTTCCCAGGTCTGATACCAGCGCTGTTCGAGGGCGTGGGGGTCGTAGGTCTTTTCCATCTGGTATTCCGATCTCGCGTAGGGGGACAGGGGCTGCCGCAAAAGAGCGGGCATTATAGCGGGAAATCGGGACGGACCCGAATTAAGTAACCTCTGATTAATTCGCTGAAGCGGCATCTGCCGCGTTGCGGCCAAGCTCAAAATACTCATTTACGCCGTGTAAACTCCGTTTTTTTGCCTGTCCGCGCCTTGCATCTGCTCGCTTGATCAAATTAATCAGAGGTTCCTTAAGGATGGTGGGCGAGGTTAGGGCGGAAAAATAGGGGCGAGGGTGTCAGTGCCGCTAGGCGCGTTGACCGTCGGACGCGCGCCTGCGGCGCTGAATCCGACCTACGTTAGGGTGGAATTCGGGTCTGCCCCCCATTTCGAAACGAGAAACGTGCTGTTAAATGCCGTCATCCCGGCGTAGGCCGGGATCTAGATGTAGCCCGGATGAAATCCGGGAATCACATTGCGGGATGCGTCCCGGATTACATCCGGGCTACGGGGGCTAACCCTACATCAGAACATTTTGAACGTCAGATATGGCCTCGCGGGAGGCAAAAAAAAATCGGGGTCATTTAGACCCCGATTTCACATCCAGCCTGAGGCTTATGAATAAGTGCGGGGATGATAGAGCGGGCGGTTCTGGGCGCTCTTCAGTTTATGTTCGCGGGACAGCGCGAAGCAGAAGGCCGAGAAGGACACGGCGGCGATAAAAAAGCCGGCGGCTGTTACGGCGTCAAAGGCAACTGTATGTCCCATATAAACAAATTCGAATCCGCTCATGATTGAAATTCCTCAGTGAAATAAGTTTGTGCTCCTGTAACGGCGCGGTGACGGCGGGCTGAAGCGTGGGATCGTTCGGGGCGCGGAGCGGGGGAGGCTCGGAACACTATATATATGTAGGGTAAAAATTGGGGTCAGAGCCGAATGGCGCTTACTTCCGTTCAATGTAGGTCGGGTTAGCGCAGTTTGCGTAACCCGACAGGCGTTGCGAAGCAACCCAACACCTTTGTAAAGGTGTGCCTGACGGCACGCTTGGCGGGTTACGGCGCAAACTACGCGCCTAACCCGCCCTACATCGGATATGGATAGGCTTAAGTAAGTGCCATTCGGCTCTGGCCCCAATTTTTACCAAGCGTTGCGCAGCAATCCAACGCGGTTATGAAGGCGTGCACGGCTGGTGGGTTACGGCGCAAACGCCGCGCCTAACTCGCCCTGCATTGACCAACGCCCCGATTTTTCTAGGCGTCCGGATTGCCCAGCTGAGCCAGTAACAGATTCTGCACTTTGCGGCGGATTTTGATCATGGCGGCGTCCAGCGCCTGATCCAGGCAGGCTTCAAGCTGCTGGGACAGTTCTTTCTGGAGTTGGCTGGCGAGTTCGTCGGTGATGCGGGTGGCGAGCTGTTCCAGATCCAGCGGCACGGTGACGCGTTTGCCCTCGGGGCCGATACGAATCTCGACAATCTCCTGGAGCACGGGGATCTCTGCCGGGTCGATGTCCTGCTCGTGGTCTTCGTCCATGGTTCAGGCCTTCAGCTGATGCGAGTTCGGATCGTAACCGCGTTCGCGGTAAAAGCGAAAGCGTTCGCGTGATTGCGCCAACAGCTCTGGGCGCTGATCGACCAGTTCAGCGACGCGTTCGAAACGGCTGAAGAACAGCGGGATCTCCGCACCGAGGTTGATCAACACATCGATGTGGCTGGAGGGCTCATGCGCGTGACCGAGCAGGATGGCCGGTGGTTCGTCTTCACTGGTGGCATGAATCGCGTGTGGCAGAAAACTTCCAGCACGGAAGGTCCAGAGCAGTTCGTCGAGCTGTTGGCATTCGGCTTCGGAGGCGGTGTGGATGTAGACTTTGAGCCCCTGGCTGTAGGCCTTCTCCGCGAGTCGACACGCCAGCAACGATCGCTGCGCGGGATCGGCGTTGGGAAGAACATAGAAGTCGACTCGGGTCATGTTTTAGATCCTGATCACACCAAAGCACACGAAGACCGCAAAGAAATATTGTTTCATTTAAGGACACTCTGAATAATTCGTCATTCCGGCGCAGGCCGGAATCTAGTGCCTTGAATCACATGGATTCCGGCCTGCGCCGGAATGACGGTTTAGTAATAAATCAGAGGTTCCTTAAAAAAACCTTTGCGGTCTTCGCGTGCTTTGGTGTGCAAAAACTTATTTCTTCCCCGCGCGATCCAACAGGAACTGTGTCAGCAGCGGCACCGGGCGGCCGGTGGCGCCTTTTTCTTTGCCCTGATTCCAGGCGACGCCGGCGATATCCAGATGCGCCCAGTGATACTTTTTAGTGAAGCGCGATAAGAAGCAGGCCGCGGTGATGGTGCCGGCTTCGCGGCCGCCGATGTTGGCCATGTCGGCGAAGTTGCTGTCGAGCTGCTGTTGATAGTCGTCCCACAACGGCATTTCCCAGCAGCGGTCATGGCTGACCTTACCGCAGTTCTGTAGCTCGTGCGCGAGTGGGCTGTGATTGCTGAGCAGGCCGGCGGCGTGTTTGCCGAGCGCGATGACGCAGGCGCCGGTCAGGGTGGCGATGTCGACCACGGCAACCGGATCATATTTTTCGGCATAGGTCAGTGCGTCGCACAGAATCAACCGGCCTTCGGCGTCCGTGTTCAGAATCTCAATGGTCTGACCGGACATGCTGGTGACAATGTCACCCGGTTTGGTGGCAAGACCATCCGGCAGATTTTCGGTGGCGGGCACGATACCAACTACATTGAGCGGCAGTTCCAGCTGAGTAATCGCCGTTATGGCACCGAACACGCTGGCGGCGCCACACATGTCGAATTTCATTTCGTCCATGGCTGCGCCGGGCTTCAGCGAGATACCGCCGGAATCAAAGGTCACGCCCTTGCCGACCAGCACCACCGGCTTGTCACCTTTCTTGCCGCCGCGATAATCCATGATGATTAGCTTGGCCGGCTGCCGACTGCCATTGGATACTGACAACAGCGAGCCCATGCCGAGTTTTTTCATGTCGGCTTCTTCCAGGATCTCGACATGCAGCTTGCTCGCCTGCTTCTTGAGCACTTTGGCCTGCTCGGCGAGATAGGTCGGGG
>JBGSOE010000004.1:0-2064 GCA_041739295.1 Thiohalobacterales bacterium
TATTATCATCTATGTTCATTATTATCGTCTTGTCGCCACAGCTAATCTTAACAAACTGTCCTTCAATGGACAGCTCACAATTTTCAGCAAAGTGCCAGAAGAATTCGCAGTCATGTTCGCCTGTGCATTCAAGACGATCGATAATCAGAATTTCGTTTGTGATTTTATCCAGTGTGATCTCACGCCGGTGGCTGACAGGGTCATCGAGCCGCATATAGCCATCATGTACTCCGGCAAAACGATCCTGTGACTCATCCGAAACCCATACCTCAGAGCGGGCGTTGGCCTTGGCTAACCACATGAAGTTGCCGCCGGAGACCGACTGGTCCAAGCCGTCAACCCGGACAGTGTTATGCGCTGACGTACCACGAAAGTAGTCGCGCCATTTCTTCTGAGTGTGGTAGGCGTAAGTCCCTGGGTCGACCAAAATCTCCCGGCCGCCAACGGATAAGGTGAATGCCAAAGCGTCCGCGTGTCCGTGGGCAGCGATACTAAGGTAGCCGATGGGGCCCGCATCTACGATCAGTTTTATCTCTTGATCCGTTTCGAAGTTGCTGCCGAGAATGTAGTAGCCACCCTCGGGGAATACCCGCCGGATAGGCGTTACTACCGCTGTGGAATCTAACTTGCAGAATCGTGATACCACTTCTGACCCCAGCAGCCAGTGGGTTTTGTCATCCAGATGGCCCGCCTTCGCTTTGAACTCAGGGCGATCAAACAGCACAGCGCCCGTCGCAAGCAAAGACCGGTATGGGCAAAAACCGGCTTCGGCGGACAGACGCACAACATAGCCATCATCCGCATCACCTATCATTGGTACATTACCAGCCACATCCATGACCGATGCCAGATACTCGAGCATCTTTTCTATTCGCTGCCAGTAGTCCTGCGAAAATTCGTTGTTATTAGCTTGTCCCGTCAGTGCCGCCATAAGCAAAAAATCCAGCACAAACTGCTGATAGGAAATTGCCTGTTCCAGATTAACCCCATCCGCACTATTCTGCTTTAGTGCCTCCTCCTCCAGGAACTTCTTTGCCTTGGCGCGCCAGCGAGGAAATTCCTTCCAACAGGGCCAGACCGTGGTTGCAACGAACAGCCCTGTTAGCTCACCAATCAGATGATTGTTGGCAGATGAATAACGGGAGAAATGTCCCTGAATGAAATGCGCATGCTGATATATGGATTTTAGCCAATTCGCCAACAAGTCCTGCCCGGCCTCGCCTTTGAACAGATCTGACTGCGTGCCGCCCACCAAGGCCCAGACTAGGCTCCAACTGATCAACCTGATCCCGACCTCCAGGGAGCTGTTCCAATTAGGCCCAAGCGGATAGGGGCATTGCTCGAACCACGAGGCCAACTGCATGGACAAAGCATCAAGGTAGCGCGCATCGCGAGTCAAGCTGTACGCCTGCGCGAGGGTCACCAGATGCAAGTGCCGGTTCGGTTCCCAGAGATACTTGATATCGCCGACGAGTTCAGGGGAACGATGATTAAGGGTCTTACCGAAACTCAGTGGAGCAATTGTCCCCGAGGCAGGGTCCATGTTCCAGTTGGGAGTGCCAGAGTATTGGTAACCCTGCAGAGCAAAAATATCCAGCTTTCCACCCAGGATGGCGTCAGCCAGCTGGACATAGCGCTGTGCATACAAACCCGTTGTTGTCGCCGCGAGTCCTTTGCCAACGGCGGCGAGATCTGGATTAGGTATCCTTAGGGCATCGCCGCCATGCATCCGTTCCCAATCTGCCTGGATCTTCTGACGGATACGATACCCGACCTCCCCGACTGACATGCACTGCAGACGACTCCAGTACCACCGAACATCTTTTACCATCGCACTTCAATAACCTTCTGCCGCAATGTTGACGTCTCCCCAAGGGGCGGGCATGTCGTGAGGCACCTACACACTATAATCCGACATCAGTACAGTGAAACCGAGCTATCCCAAGATTATAGTTGGCGTTTTCAATCTACCCTAAAGTAATCCAAGAGTGTAGTATGCGCTGGTGCCGGGGCACCAACGTTAGCCGCGTACACACCCGCCGCAGTTACATTCAGGGTGTGCGT
>JBGSOE010000034.1:0-2477 GCA_041739295.1 Thiohalobacterales bacterium
GATGCCGCTTCAGCGAATTAATCAGAGGTTCCTTAAGTTATGGCGACGATCTGAACCAGGCCATGTTTGCTACTGAACAACATCAGAATAAACACAAAAAGAAAAGGGGCCGAATAGGCCCCTTATGTATGATTGGCGGAGAGGGTGGGAGTATTCACCCGCTTCGCGGCCTCACCCTTTCAGGGCCACCTCCGCTACGCTACGGCGTTGTCTCACGTCGCTACGCGCCGCTCGGCTCGAACCCGCCAATTGAAACCGTGAGTTCGACTCCGTAACATCAGCATTACTACAAATAGCAAAGGGACCACGAAGGTCCCTTTTGTTATTTTGGCGGAGAGGGTGGGAGTCGAACCCACGGTACGCGGAACGTACACTCGATTTCGAGTCGAGCACTTTCGGCCACTCAGTCACCTCTCCTGGCATCAGGCGGATACACGCCCTGATCACGTCACTGCGAACAGCGTCACAGCCACGGCGCAGTATGGTACCCCATTTCAGGTAACAGACCTAAATCTTATTCACTCAAGCCCGCTAACCGGGTAAGCTCCGACCAGGAACCTGCCTGTCGACCGCATGTCCAGATATCCTGCCATCATCCTCTGGTGTCTTGCGCTCGCAGCGTGCGGGCGGCCTGATTCCTTAGTGGACCAAATCAAAGACCGGGGCGAACTGATCGTCGTTACCCGCAATGCCGCGACGACCTATTACGAAGGTCCACGTGGCGCCACTGGACTTGAATACGACCTCGCGGAACTGTTTGCAGAACGCCTCGGCGTTAAACTGAAAATCGTGGTGCCGGAAAATTTCTCGGACATCCTTACCATGGTGCAAAATGGCGATGCCGATATCGCCGCTGCGGGCTTGACCATCACACCGGAACGACAGAAGCGCGTGCGTTTCGGACCGTCTTACCAAACCATCATGCCACAGCTTATTTACCGCAGTGGCGGTCTACGACCTAAAGACATAGATCATCTGCCGGGCACACTGGAAGTAATCAGTGGATCAAGCCATGAAGAGTCTCTTCTGGCCCTCCAGGCTGAACACCCCAACCTGAATTGGACCAGCAATCCTTCCCAGGACAGTGCGGATTTGCTGCAGATGGTCTGGAACCAACTGATCGATTACACCGTCGCCGATTCCAACGATGTCGCCATTCACCAACGTTTCTATCCTGAACTGCGGGTCGCCTTTGATATTGGTGAACCCGGTAAATTGGCCTGGGCATTTATGGCCGGAGCAGACGATAGTCTGTACAAAGCTGCTGAAAAGTTTTTCGAGAAACTCCGCGCCAGCGGCAAACTCGATCAGTTACTGGAACAGCACTATGGTCATGTGCAGGATTTCGATTATGTCGGCACACGGCGCTACATGAGGCACATAGAGCAACGCCTTCCCGATTTCATTCCGTTGTTCGAATTGGCCGCTGCGCAAACCGGACTGGACTGGCGCCTGCTAGCGGCCGTGGGTTACCAGGAATCGCATTGGGACGTGGATGCCCGATCACCGACGGGTGTGCGTGGCCTGATGATGCTGACGCGCAATACCATGGAGTTATTAGGACTGGAAGATCGCGTTGATCCCGAACAGAGCATCCTGGGTGGTGCGCGCTATATCAAGATCAATAAAGACAAACTGCCGGAGCGTATCACCGAACCTGATCGCACCTGGCTGGCGCTGGCCGCTTACAATGTCGGCTACGGTCATCTTGAAGATGCACGCGTGCTCACCCAAAAGCGCGGCGGCAATCCGGATAAATGGCTGGACGTAAAAGACGCATTACCCTTGTTGGCGCAGAAGCAGTGGTACAAACAGACCAAATACGGCTATGCCCGCGGGCAAGAACCGGTGCGCTATGTTGAAAACATCCGCAGTTATTACGACATCCTGGTCTGGGACAGCGAGCGTCAGCCCGAGGTGAACCCGACTGGACCGGTGTTTTCGACTGACCTGCTTTCGCTGTAGCAACGCCACGATTAATCGGTTGCAGGAGCGAGCTTGTCCGCGTTAGTAAATACCGGCTGATTACAAATCCGTCATTCCTGCAGCTGCCGGACAAAAGCGCGAAGCGCGTTGAACGCCGATTAGGCGGCCCGCAGGGCGAGTGCAGCGAGTAATCCATGGACTGGATTCTGGCATTCGCCAGAATGACGGGATAGTAAGTGTTCAGTTTCTTGCTAAGCCATTCGCTGGCAAGCCCGCTCCTGCAGTCAACAGCTTTGACAATGACAATGCAGTTTCGAATTACTCTCGCCGCCGACGAAAAAATGCCTGCAGCAGTTCGGCGCACTCTTGTTCAAGGACACCACCTGTCACCTTGACGAGGTGATTTAGACCGGGTAAGGCAAAGGCATTGAACTGACTACCCGCCGCACCGCGTTTGACGTCATAAGCACCAAACACCAGGCGTTCGACACGCGCATGTACCATGGCACCAGTGCACATGATGCAGGGTTCGAGTGTTACATACAGCGTCG
>JBGSOE010000043.1:0-4395 GCA_041739295.1 Thiohalobacterales bacterium
CGCGCTTGGTCGTCTTCTTCTTGGCATCAAACGCCAGACCGGCAAACGTTGCTTGTCTCATCCACTGCCTCGCAACACGATGTCTGTGCGCTTTATAACTCATCCGTTGATCGGGTGGGAGACTTAATCAGAGGCTCCTTAGGCAGCCCGAATCTGGGCACGGTGCGCGCCATTCAAGGATTGGATATCGCCGAGAGCAAACCGTTCTTCTGCCCGGGACCAGGCGTCGATTTTCTCAAACGCGCAGCCGGTGGTGATGATTACCGTTATCTGCGCGCCTCGCGCGGCGCGCTCTACGATCTGCAACCGGTGTCCTACGGCAGTCTCATCGATTGGCTGAACCATCAGCCGCATCCTGACATTGCCTACTATAGCGTGATCCGCGGCGGCCCGGTCGGTGATGGTGATGAACTGGTACCTGCCAGCAGCCAGGATCTGAATCAGGTGCCGATGTTACAGGGTCGCGTGAAGGTACTGGTTGTGCCTACTGCGCATGGTTTGGAACCACGCGATGGGATATTACTTGCGGATATCCTGGACGGGAAAAGCTGAAGGAACCTATATCACCACACCGGGCAGACGCAGATAGCGGATTGTGCCACCCGCAGGGTTTGGAACACACCAGAGCCGACCACCCTGCGCCGCTATCAATTCCGCCGCCGCGATAAGCGGCACATCTCTATCGGCAGCGTTATCTGCGAGCAATGATTCGAACGTATCCTGGATTTCGGCCAGGCTAGTTTCAGCGCCGCCATCGGTGATGCTCAGCTCAATGCCAGCATCTTGGGCCACCCGCCCGATCAGAATAATTGGCTTACGAATCGCGCTGGTCGTCGCCAGCGTGGCCTCAATCGCCTCATGCAATAATTCGGACAATACCTGTTCCAATACTATCTGATCCACACCCGTGGCTGGTAGATCCTTGGCCAGGCGCTGAACGACGCGAATATTATTGGTTTGCAGTGCAGCATCGGCCTGCAAAAGCACGTTAGCGATAAGTGAATGGATGTTTTCACGTGCCGGTATCGGAACCAGCGTGTCACGGGCTGCCTCCGCTTTCTGTTGAATGGCACGAAACAAGGTTGCGAATTTATTCGCATCGGTCTTGCCGCGATCAATACGTCGCAGCGCGATGCGGGTAAATTGCACGATCGCGGCGAGGTCGGTCTCCAGTGGCTGCGACGAATGTTCAACTATTGCTGGCTGCGCCGCGATAATTGACGGCAATACCGTTGCTGTATCGGCATCGGCCCGCATCGGCATACTGAAATCCTGCGGCAAAGGCGAACGATCCTGCCCGGCCTGATCCAGATGCCAATGGAAATGCAGCGCAGAATCCGGATCGGTTCCGGGCAGATAGGTACCGCTGTCATTTCCCTGGGTGAATGCTGTCGCACCCGCCATTCTGGTCGCATTGGTATTGTTGTCGGACTCAGGATTGCCGAACGCTAATCTGCGTTCCGTGGCTGGTTCCTGTAGCAAGTCCGCCGCGAGCATTAATAGCACTGTCCAGGCGAACGGCGAAAGATAGGTGGATGACAACAGTCCTGCACTGATCAGCAGATCTATAGCTGTCGCGCCTGCGAGAATGAATAACGCTACCCACCATCCCATCAGTGAGTCCGGTCGTACAGTCTGTGCGGCATGTTTCATGCACCAGAGGATATAACCCCAGCTCACCGCAATCACGGCATGCACCAGCAACCAACCTTGGCTGAGTCGCGCTAACAGGTCGAAACCCGTGAACGACGCCATGACCGGTGTGAAATTGAAATACACCAGACTGGCTGGCAAACCGATATTCAGTAGTAATAAACCTGACCAGGCCACACTCAGACCGATCAATAAACCGCGTTGCTGCGACTTAAGCAGCAACGAAACCAACCAGATCAGGGTGAACCAACTCAACAGGCCACAGGTGATCACGGTCTTACCAATCAAAGGTATAAAAACGGCTGGTGCCGACTGCAGCCAGGCACTGCTAGACGCAAAACCCGCCACTGCGAGACACAGTAAGGCAAACATGATATTTGCGGACACGCGAACAGGCGGCACGCGGGTAGCCCGGTGCAGGGATTGCACTGCGCCATACAGGGCAATGCCAGTGCTGATGTACAAAGCAGATATCATGAGTATTGTGCCGCGGTCCCACCCGAGGCCAGCGCATGTCTGTCGGCCAGCTATTTGTAGTTAATCATTTGATTCAGATTAATACGTTAGCGGCCAAGTCACTTAATACTCAATCCAAGCTAGCCCGCAGCCTGCACACAGGTAACCACCCTGCCTGCAGGCTGGAAACAGTTTAGCCCCACCGGGCTAGCACTGTTGCTCTTCGCGCTACCAGCCACCATACCCAGGATATCCGCCATAGCCATAGGCTGGATAACCGTAACCATAGCCTGGGTAGCCACCATAGGGGTATCCACCCCCATAGGCTGGATAACCGTAACCATAGCCCGGGTAGCCACCATAGCCATAGGCTGGATAGCCATACCCGTAACCAGGCCCATACCAGCCGGGCCGATCATAATAATAATCATCATCATCCCAATCATCGAACCAGTCACCAGGCCACCAACTTGCCTGAGACTGCGCGATCGGTAGCGCCGTGGCGACCACTAGAAGTACTGCGAGCAAACCTTTTTTCAGTGTCATGACATCCTCCCCGGGAGGCCGAATTTTTGCGACCCTCCTAATCGAAAACATAGCCAAATCGGCGCCGTTCGCCAGGGTTACATCCAACAAAAAAACCGTTTATTGACTGAAATCAAATTTTCCTGGGTGGCATACTGCGCGCACACTTATACGACCCGTATGACAAAGCCACATCATGTCAGGCATAGATCCCCTGAATATTCTCTATCGCGACAACTGGTTGATCGCCATCGACAAACCCAGCGGGCTGTTGGTGCACCGCAGTCTGATCGATAAGCATGAGACTCGCTTTGCCCTGCAACTGCTGCGCGATCAGATAGGTCAGCGCGTCTATCCGGTGCACCGTCTCGACAAGCCAACCTCGGGTGTACTGCTGTTTACACTCGATGAAGATTCAGCGCGCCGCATGGGTGAGCAGTTCGAACGCAACGCCGTCAACAAGCGCTATCTCGCCGTGGTCCGTGGATATACATTAGAAACAGAAACCATCAATTATGCGTTGCGTGAAGAACAGGACAGGCTGACGGATGCGCTCGCTCGGCAGGACAAGCCAGCACAAGACGCTGTCACCGACTATCTGCGGCTCGCGACATTGGAAATCCCGATCTCCGACGGGCGTCACCCCACCAGCCGCTATTCACTCCTTTCCATCCACCCACATACCGGACGAAAACATCAGATTCGTCGCCATTTGAAACATATCTTTCATCCCATCATCGGCGACACCACGCACGGCGATGGACGCCACAACCGACGCTTCCAACAGCATTTCAATTGCCAGCGGCTATTACTTGCAGCACAGGAACTGCGTTTCACGCATCCCTATACGGGCGAGCAGATACAGATCCGTGCGCCCGTGGATAATGATTTCCAACGTGTGATTGAGGCGTTCGGGTGGGAGACCTGAGTTACAAAGAACGGATTTTCAGACTAAGGAAACTCTGATTAATTCGCTGCAACGGCATCTGCCGCGTTGCAGCCGGGCTCAAAATACGGGGCCGGGAAGCGGCAGACGCCGTTGTAAACTTCGTTTGTTACTCGGTGCTACGCACCTCGCCCTCCGGGCCGGCTAGCGCCGTTCTCTCCGCTCCGCTCCGCTTCGCTTCGAGTCGCCCGTCCGTGCCTTGCAGCTGCTCGCTTGATCAAATTAATCAGAGGTTCCCTCAGCGATTACTCTGCGGCCTCCCTGCAAGCCGCTGACCGAGAGCGTCAAATAACATTGCACAGAGGATGCCGGCGTACTCTAGCCTGAACTATTCATGAACGACCTGCTGCGGACGCCGGTATACTTGAAAAGACAGCGCGCGCTCCCTCACTACGGCAGTTCATGAATAGTTCAGGCTAGCCATACAGAATCAAGGCGTCGAATGTGTACCGGCCAGCTCATGATTAACCACCGCCAACTGCGCCTGGACTTTCCCAGCCAAGCGATCTATGTCTGCACGTACGAATTGCAGATCCATCGACTTGCGCGCATTACGTGGTTTCCCCAGTCGGTGCAATACTCGCCAATTTCTGCAGCGCACCGGCCTCGGCATCACAGGCCGCAAGCATGCGCACTATAGACTTCGCATAGCGTTGCAATGTTTCCATGTTGTGATGCGCACGGGCTAACGAGCGCGCAATGATGAAGCGCGAATCATCTTCATAGATACCTTTATCGTATGATCCGCATTTACCACGGAATCACACGGAAAAACACGGACAAGATCATAAGCTTCACGCCGGCACTGCCATCAC
>JBGSOE010000049.1:0-19526 GCA_041739295.1 Thiohalobacterales bacterium
GTGGCTGAGCCAGGCTTGGTGGGAATTGCGCCGGGAAGCGGAGTGATCATGACGCCACCCGTTTCGGTTTGCCACCAGGTATCGACAATCGGGCAGCGGCCATCACCGACGACGTTGTAATACCACTCCCAGGCCTCGGGGTTGATCGGTTCTCCGACTGTGCCCAGTAATTTGAGCGAGGCGCGAGAATATTTTTTAACCGGCGCCTCGCCTTCGCGCATCAAGGCGCGGATCGCGGTTGGCGCCGTGTAAAAGGTGTTGACCTTGTGCTTGTCAATCACGGCCCAGAACCGGCCTGCATCGGGATAGGTTGGTATACCCTCGAACACCAGACTGATGGCGCCGTTGGCAAGTGGGCCGTAGACGATATAGGAATGTCCGGTTACCCAGCCGACATCGGCGGTGCACCAATAGACATCGCCATCGTGATAATCGAAGGTGTATTTGTGGGTAATGGCGGCGAACAGTAGATAACCACCGGTAGTGTGCAACACGCCTTTGGGCTTGCCGGTGGAACCAGAGGTATAGAGGATGAACAGCGGGTCTTCGGCATCCATCTCTTCCGGCGGACAGCTGGCATCAGCTGCCGCCATGGCTTCGTGATACCAAACATCGCGTTTGTCTTCCCAGTTGATTTTGCCGCCAGTGCGTTTGACCGTGAGTACGGTATGCACATTCGGGCAGGCCTTCAGGGCCAGATCGGTGTTGGTTTTGAGCGGTACGGATCGACCACCGCGGACGCCTTCATCGGCGGTGATCACGACGCGGCAATCGGAGTCTAAAATGCGGTCCTTGAGTGATTCCGGCGAGAAGCCGCCGAACACGACCGAATGCACTGCGCCGATACGTGAACAGGCCAGCATAGCGGCTACGGCCTCGGGGATCATAGGCATGTAGATGCAGACACGATCACCTTTCTTGACGCCACGACCCTTGAGTACGTTGCCGAGCTTGCAGACTTCAGCGTGCAATTGTTTGTAACTGATCTTCTTATCAACGTTGGGATCGTCGCTTTCCCAGATCAGCGCAGTTTGATCGCCACGCGTAGCGAGATGCCGGTCAAGACAGTTGTAGCTGACATTGAGCTTGCCGCCCTCGAACCAGCGGATGTGTGCCTTGTTGAAATCGCAATCATGTACCTTGGTCCAGGGTTTCGACCAAGTGAGAAACTGCATTGCCTGTTCCGCCCAGAAGCCATCTGGGTCATCCACCGAACGCTGATACATCGTTTGATACTGTGCAGCGTCGAGCAATGTGCTCGCGGAAAAAGAGCTGGGGACCGGATAAACTTTGGAATCAGACATAGTGTGGCTCCTGTTGCGACTTATAGCGTTCCTGCGTACTGCCGGAGAATGACGAGAGATTACCGGAACCGACCGGTGAGGCCAATCATTAGAACTCGATTCGATAGGCCACGCCGCTACACAACATCCACCCCTGCGTACGATGAATAGAGTTTAAGCGTTCCTGCGCAATTGCTCATGGTGACCGGGTTGATCTATATCAGGTTAGGTGCAATAGCCGAATGTGAATGTGGTAAACATTGCGGATCCCAGGCTGCGGCTGCACTGGACCAGAGTTCAGAGAGCGTCATGTCCATTGCTATATTGGGAACAGATTGGCCAAGGAAGCGCAATACTGCAGTGGCCAGCTGTTGGCTGGCATGGATATCAAGTGGCTCGGCGTAAGTCTGTTTACTGAGTTTTTCGCCGGCTGCATTCACTGCGATGGGAAGATGCAGATAGTCGGGGGTGGAATAGCCGAGTAATTCCTGGAGATAGATCTGTCGGGTAGTGGACAACAGCAGATCGCTTCCCCGCACCACATTCGAAATGCCTTGCAAGGCGTCGTCAACGACCACGGCAAGTTGGTAGGCGTAGACGCCATCAGCGCGTTTGACGATGAAATCACCAATGTCGTGGGCAAGATCCTGTTCAATCCGGCCTTGCAGGCGGTCAGTAAAACGCAGCTTGCGATCAGCTATCTTGACCCGTAATGCGCGTGGCTCACGGCCATCTGGGATGCCTTGACGGCAGGTGCCGGGATAAATCGGACCCTCAGGACCGGCGATAGCACTGTCCGCGATTTCGCGACGGCTGCAGGCACAGGGGAACAGTTGCTGCTGCGCCCGTAGCTGTTCGAGTGCGTTGGCATAGACATCATGCCGTTGGCTTTGATAGACAACGCTACCGTCCCAGTACAACTCGAAATTTTCCAACGTCTGCAGAATTATCGACGCTGCACCGGGGATTTCCCGCGGTGGATCGAGATCTTCCATCCTGACTAACCATTCACCGCCGTGACTGCGCGCGTCTAGGTAACTGCCTACGGCAGCTACTAGTGAGCCGAAATGTAACGGGCCAGTCGGCGAGGGGGCGAAGCGCCCGCGATAAACTGTGGATTGATCAGCAATCATGCTGGTACCAGAATTTTCCTGACTCGATGATACAAACCAAGATACAGATCGCCGTGCAGCTGAGACAAGGGTTCAGTAGCGATCGATATTCAGGCACATGAAAAAGAAAACCGGCACGGGGCCGGTTTTCTTTTCATAGACTGCTTGTGATTGAGGAGTAATGTTAGCTACCCATCTGCTTCTCACGGATTTCATCCAGCGTCTTGCAGTCGATGCAGAGCGCTGCCGTCGGCCTCGCTTCGAGTCGGCGCACGCCGATTTCCACACCACAGGTTTCGCAATAGCCATAATCATCATGATCGAGCTTGCCGATGGTCTCATCGATCTTCTTGATGAGCTTACGCTCGCGGTCACGGGCACGCAGTTCCATGCTGAACTCGGATTCTTGCGTGGCGCGGTCATTCGGGTCGGGGAAATTAGCGGCTTCGTCCTGCATGTGATGCACAGTGCGGTCCACTTCTTCCATCAACTCGCGTTTCCAAGCAAGCAGAATGCTGCGGAAATGCTCGCGTTGGGTATCGTTCATGTAATCTTCGCCGGGTGCTTCCTGATACGGCTCGATACTCTCGACTACTGTGCCAGTGCTGCTTGATGCCCGTGAGGGTCTTTTCGGAGCGGGCTTTTTCGGCGCAGAAAATTTCTTGGCAACCAGCGCTGGCTTAGCAGCGGGTGCTTTTTTGGCGACGACCTTCTTGGTTACAGCCTTCGCCACTGTCTTTTTCGCGGGCGCGGCCTTGCTAGCGGCTGGTTTGGTGCTGGCTGATTTTACTGCTGGTTTCCCCACAGGTTTCCCCACTGATTTTTTAGGTGCGGCCTTTTTGGCAATTGTCTTCTTGACCGGAGCCTTCTTGGCGACGGTCTTATTCTTGGTCGCAGACTTCTTCGTTGTAGCCATTTGCTCTCCTGCAGAAACGGTGTAACCGTCGGTCTGGAATGGAGTTATTGGCAGGTGGCGAGTCATCAGACCACAACCACCCCCCCGGAATAAGCGGCTAAGTTTCGGCGTAGCGGGGTGCTGAGTCAAGCCCGGATCAGGCAAACGCCATAGCGACCCCTGGGGTGTGAAGCCGGGGCTGTGTCCGCTAAGCTGTGCGGCCTTTTTACTGGGTGGGTCAATTCATGGGTGATCTTCGTGCGTTACTGTTCGATGTCGATGGAACCTTGGCTGAGACGGAAGAAATCCATCGCATTTCATTCAATACCGCCTTCGCCGAGGCGGGTTTGGATTGGGTGTGGTCAGTGGATATGTACCGGGATCTGCTGGCAGTGACGGGTGGCAAGGAGCGGATTCTTCATTACCTGGATAGCCACCGCCCGGATTTTCAGCGACCGGCTGCGCTGGCCGAATTCATCGCTGGCCTGCACCAAGCCAAGACCCGCATTTATACCGAAACCGTCGCGCGTGGCGGTGTGCCACTGCGCCCAGGTGTACGGCGGCTGCTTGATCTGGCTCGCGCAAGTGGGTTGCGCCTGGCGATTGCGACGACCACTACGCCAGACAATGTGACGGCGCTACTCAAGGCGAGTATCGCGCCGGACGCCGAATCCTGGTTCGAAGTGATTGCAGCCGGCAGCATGGTGCCCAAGAAAAAACCGGCGCCGGATATTTATTTTTATGCCATGGAACATATGGGCTTGAATCCGGATGACTGCCTGGCGTTTGAAGATTCCGAAAATGGCTTGATCTCCGCGCGCGCCGCAGGCCTCAAAACCATCGTCACTGTCAGTGATTACACCCAGGGTCATGACTTCACTGGTGCTGCTTTGCTGTTGGATCAGTTCGGTGAACCGGATAAACCCTTCCATGTCCTGGCGGGTGATGCGGGTGACGCGACCTATACGGACTTGGCGCTGTTGCAGCGGGTGCATGCGGGTGGCTGAGTGGCTCTGATATAGTCGGGCACCATGAAGAACATCCTGCCACCGCTAGCAGCACGAATGACGGACATCCAGCCGTTCCATGTCATGGCATTGCTGGCGCGAGCGCGCGAGCTGGAGGCCTCCGGGCGGTCAATCGTGCATATGGAAATCGGTGAACCGGATTTTGTCACGGCCGCGCCGATCATTGCCGCCGGTCAAGCGGCACTGGCGCAGGGGCAAACGCATTACACGCCCGCAGCGGGTCTGCCAACGCTTCGCAGTGCCATCGCCAGCCATTATCAATCGCAATACGGCGTGCAGATCGATCCAGCGCGCATCATTGTCACACCGGGAGCGTCGGGTGCATTGCAGCTGGTGTTGACTGCATTGGTCGATCCCGCTCGGCAGGTGTTGATGACCGATCCCGGCTATCCCTGCAACCGCAACTTCGTGCGTGTCGTTGAAGGCCAGACGATTCTGGTGCCGACCGACGCCGCTAATGGCTATCAACTCACGCCCGAGTTGGCACGCGCACATTGGACCGATACGACGGCCGCTATGCTTGTGGCCTCTCCGGCGAATCCCTCCGGCACCTTGCTGACCACCGCGCAGCTGCGCGGATTACATACGCTGGCGCAGGAACGTGGCGGCGCACTCATTGTTGATGAGATCTATCATGGGTTGACCTATGGATGTGACGCCGACACCGCGCTGTCGATAAGTGACGATATCTTCGTCATCAACAGCTTCTCGAAATACTTCGGCATGACTGGCTGGCGACTGGGCTGGCTGGTCGCACCGCATACCCATGTTGATGCCCTGGACCGACTTGCGCAGAACCTGTTTCTGGCCGCGCCCACGTTGGCGCAGCACGCCGCACTCGCCGCGTTTACGCCGGAGGCACAGGCGATCTTCGAAGCACGCCGACAGGTGTTTGCCGACCGGCGCGATTATCTGCTGCCGGCCTTGCGTGACCTTGGTTTCGATATCGCGGTTGAGCCGCAAGGCGCCTTCTATCTGTATGCCGGTTGCGAGCGCTTTACCCAGGACAGCTTCGGTTGGTGTCATAAGCTGCTGGAAGAAGCAGGTGTGGCAATTACGCCTGGTATCGACTTTGGAAACTATCGTGCGAATACGCATGTGCGTTTCGCCTACACCACCTCGTTGGAGCAGTTGCAGGAAGGTGTGGCACGGCTGGAGGCTTATCTTGGAGGAAAAAGCTAATCCGTAATGCACCGCTGTTGTGGGGACAGACCTTTAGCTCTGTCCCCGTTGTGGTTCCACGCAGAATTCTTTTTAATTGCGTGGTCCGCACGGACGGGGACAGAGCTAAAGATCTGTCCCCACTTTGGCGGTATATCGGAGAGGGGGGTGTTAGGCGTTACAACAGGCAATCCTGTGTCGTCTATGCCCCCTTTTTTCTATTTTCCCTTCAACTCCCGCACCCACATCGCTGTCGCGCCAGCCACGGCCGCTGGCATGGCGATGAAGTTGACGACCGGGATGAGTGTCAGGCCGAGGGTTGTCAGGCCGAAGCCCATCGACAATATGCGCCGTTTGCGCAGCAATGGGCGTTGTTGGCGAAATTTCAGGCCGTGGTTATCCATCGGGTAGTCGGCATATTCAAGCGCCAGCATCCAGCCACTGAACAATGTCCAGAGTATCGGGGCGGCCAGATTGACGCCGGGTATGACAAACAATAGCGCGAGCGGCGCTGCACGCAGGGCAAAATAGAGAATCTTTTGAATCTCCGATAGCAGGCTGGGTACAACATCCTTGAGTAGCGCTTTCCAATCGCCGGTTTGCTCCAGTGATTGACCTTGCAGGTGTTTCTCCACGGCCTCTGCCAACAGGCCGTTGAACGGCGCTGCGATCAGATTGGCGAGCAGGGTGAAACTGTAGGCCAGGATGACCATCACGCTGGCCGCGAACAGTGGCCATAACAGATACTGCAACCAGTGCAGCCAGCCTGGCAGAAACCCGAGCAGATAAGCCATCAGATGTTCAAAGCCGATCACCGCAGCATAGATCAAACCGGCGAACAGCAGGCTGTTGATCAATAGTGGCATCAGTACGAAACGGCGCAGTCCCGGTGCCTGTATCAATCTGATACCTTCCAGCAGATAGCCGAAACCTTTGTAAAAATCTCGCACGTAGTGTTCTCCAGGTAGAATGTGCGTTTGGGTATCGATGTCGTTTGTAACATTGCCGGACGCGGCCTACGGCCTGAATCCGACCTACGTTAGGAATGCATCGTGTCGTAGGTCGGATTCAGCGGTATTGGCCGCGCGTCCGACAGCACCCGACGCCGTAGGAGCGACCCTGGCCGCGAATTCAAGCATAGATAATAGGCTGTTCTGAAAACGTATTGAAGCGAGTTTCGTTAGTTGATTTGGCTGTTTCGCTGCGGGGAACTGCGCAGCAGTTCAGGGATGGCGGCAGCCGGCACCGGACGGCTGTAATAATAGCCCTGTGCCTCGTGACAGCCTTCGGCAATGATGCGCAGTCCCAGGCTCCGGCACAAGGCGATGATGGCACGTGTGATAGCGGTATCGTCCTCATCAGCCGGCAGATCCTGCACGAAGGAACGATCGAGCTTGAGGCGGTCGATGGGGAGACGATCGCGAATCGCCATGGAGAGCGAAGCGAGGGCGATTAGCCCCGATAGGCAACGCCGTCTGTATATTCGGAGTATGAGCGGCAGCGAGTGCGGAGAAGATGCAGCAGCGGCTGTCGTTGCCGCAGGGGTCTTGTGATCGTCATGGTGGAGTGTGACGAGTGAGTATACGAACAAGGTCATACGCAGCCGTGACGGACGCAGGCCGGTCGGGGCAAAAGGAATTAATCGTCGCGTAGGTGAGTGGATTTTTGACAGGGATGTCATAAATCCTTATCGAGGCAACGACTCACTTAATCCACGGCTGATTGGTACGCAAGTAATGCGGCGCCGTAGGCGGCGTCTTGATGTGTGGCTAAGGTAACGGGTAAGGAGAGTATATTTTCGCGCAGTTGCCGCCATGCAGCATTGTTAGCGCCACCGCCACAACTGATGACCTCCATGGGATAAGGCGCCCCCAGCGATTGCAGCAATCGATAGCCACGCTGTTCGATATGGGCGATACCCTCCAACAGACCCTGAAGAAATACGGCATCTTCTGCCGGGCGCGGCGTTATACGTGGTTGCAGTTGCGGATCATTCACGGGGAAGCGTTCACCAGTACCCGGCAGCGGGTAGTAGTCCAGACCCGTAGGACGTGTCGGATTGATGTGTGATTCCAATTTGCGCAGCTGATCATTAGTGAAATACTGACGTAATACCGCGCCGCCCGTGTTGGAGGCGCCGCCCACCAGCCAGCGGTCTCCGAGGCGATGACTGTAGATACCATACTCTGGCGCGAAGATGGGGCGTTCGGCTAATACCTTCAACACCAGTGTGCTGCCCAGCGAGGTGACGGCCTGACCGATGGTCTGTGCGCCGGTCGCGAGGAAGGCGGCGGTACTGTCGGTGGTGCCGGCGACGACCTGGGCCTGCGCTATATCCCAGCGTTGTGCCCATTGCGGCAGCAGTGGACCGAGTCTAGTGCCGGGCGCGACGACGCGCGGTAACAGTGCTTTGGGGAATACCACCGCGTTAATCCAGTCTGGCCATGCGCGCGCGATCGGATCGTAACCGAGCTTCAATGCGTTGTTCTCATCGCTGATGCCGAATCGTCCTGTCAGTTGCGCGGCCAGCCAATCGGCCTGATGCAGGAAGAACTGCACGTTGCTCCGTGATTGTTGCTGTAGTAGCCAGAGTGCCTTGGCGAGGCTGCAATGGGCGCCTTGTGCGCCACTGTTGATTGGCGCGACGGCAGCGATCATGGCTGCTTCAGCTTGTGCGCGATGATCGTTGTACATCAACGCAGGCCCGAGCGGTTGTCCTTGAGCATCGCAGGCGAGCAGAGTGGCGGAGGTGCCGTCAATTGACAGCGCAGCGAGATTGTTTAGCGAGTGTTGTGACTGGAGCGTATCGAGCACACGTTCCAGCGCCTGCCACCATAGGGATGGATCTTGCTCAATGCGAGTGTTGTCACGTACGGGTTCGGGCAGTGCGGTATGCGCGGTAGCGAGTTCTTGTCCAGCCGCGTCGATCAAGCAGGCGCGTACGCCTGAAGTGCCAACATCAATACCTAGGAAAGTAGTATTCACCCTATAAACCGCATTTGCCACGGAAAAACACGGACAAGATCATAAGCTTCACGCCGGCACCGCCATCATCCGCGAGGTGGTGAATAGTCGCTCCAGGAAGGTACTGTGTTTCAGTGTCTTCCGTGTGTTTCCGTGGCTGAAATGATTTTTTCAGGTTCATCAGCTCAACGCGTGTTTGACCTGTGGTATGAACGTCAGGGTAGTTCGACTCTGGCTGCAGGCTGCCAGTTGGGCGCGCGGTGTTCAACGACGACGGTGGTGTAGATTCCGCCACGCACCATGAACTCTGCCGTTAAGCGCATGAAACGCGGTGTAGTCGCGGCAACCAGATCAGTGAGGATGCGATTGGTCACGTCCTCATGAAATGCGCCTTCTTCGCGAAACGACCAGATATACAGCTTGAGTGACTTCAGCTCGACACAGTTCTGTTCCGGGATGTACTCCAGGATAAGCGTGGCGAAATCCGGCTGGCCGGTCTTTGGGCACAGGCAGGTGAATTCCGGCATGCGGATGCGAATGGTGTAATCGCGTCCGGGTTGCGGATTGGGGAAGGTTTCGAGGTCTTTGCTGGGTTGGGTGCTCATGGCGCGGAAAGATACTGACGATAGACGTGAGATACAAGCGACAAGAAACAAGCAAAAACAAAGGTGTTGACCAGAAAGCTCGGGCCTCTAGCGGAACGCGTCGCGGATGGCTCGCACATGCCCATAGGATCGTCGCTGTCAATCCTTGTATCTTGCCACTTGTATCTTGTATCTTCGCCTCCCATGCGCCTGGATAAGATAAAACTCGTCGGTTTCAAATCGTTCGTTGACCCCACTACGATCCAGCTGCCCAGTAACCTGGTCGGCATCGTTGGGCCCAACGGCTGTGGCAAGTCGAACACCATCGACGCCGTTCGCTGGGTGATGGGTGAAAGCTCCGCCAAGAACCTGCGTGGCGATTCCATGGCGGACGTCATCTTCAACGGTTCCACGTCACGCAAGCCGGTTGGCCACGCCAGCGTCGAGCTGGTGTTCGAAAACACCGAAGGCAAGATCGGTGGTCAGTACGCCCAATACAGCGAGATCTCGGTCAAACGCCAAGTGTCGCGCGACGGCACCTCTGCCTATTTCCTCAACGGTGTACGCTGCCGCCGCCGTGATATCACGGACATCTTCCTCGGCACCGGCCTGGGTCCGCGCAGCTACTCCATCATCGAACAGGGCATGATCTCGCGCCTGATCGAGGCGCGCCCGGAAGATCTGCGTACCTATTTAGAAGAGGCCGCCGGCATCTCGAAATACAAAGAGCGCCGCCGTGAGACCGAGAATCGCATCAAGCATACACGCGAGAATCTATCTCGTCTCAATGACTTACGGGATGAAATTGAGAAACAACTAGAGAAGTTGCAGCGGCAGGCGCGTACCGCCGAACGCTACAAAGAACTCAAACAGCAGGAGCGTCGCATTCGCGCCGAGCTGCTCACGCTGAAACATCAGAAGCTCCATGAGGAAAGCGCCGAACGCCAGCGTCTTATCCAGGAATTGGAAACCAGCCTGGAAGGTGTGATCGCCGAACAGCGCTCGCTGGAGGCCTCCATCGAGAAGGCCCGTGAGTCGCAGATCGAATCTAATGATGCCTTTAATGAAGTGCAGGGTCGGTTCTATGGGCTCGGTGCCGAGATCGCCCGGGTCGAACAAAGCATTCAACACGGCAAAGATACCCGCGCCCGTCAGCAGCAGGAGCTTGCCCAAGCTGACCGTGCCTGGAATGAGGCCGAGGCGCATATCGATGTTGATACCCAACGCCTGGCCGAATTGGAACAAGGCCTCGGTGCCAAAGAGCCGGAGCTTGCCGAGCTGCAGGCACGTGCCGAGGAAACCGGCGCCCAGCTGCAAGAGGCCGAACAGGCCATGCAGATCTGGCAAGCCGAATGGGACGATTTCAACCGTCGCGCCGCCGAACCGCAACGCAGTGCTGAAGTAGAACGCACGCGCCTGGACCATCTTGAACGTCAGTTGACCCAGCTGGCGCAGCGGCTCGATCGCATTAATAGCGAGGGCCAATCGCTGGCCGGAGGCAATCTCGACGAAGAGATTGCGCAGCTTGATGTCGAAGTGGATGAGCGCGAGCAGGAAGCCACGCGACTGCAATCTGATCTTGATAGTATCCGTAATAAAATCAATGAATTACGAGAACAAGCTCAGGCGCAAGCGCGCGAGCTGGATCAGGCGCGTCGTGATCACCAGGATACCCGTGGCCAACTGGTTTCACAGGAGGCGTTGCAGCAAGCGGCCCTAGGCCAGACTGGCGGGGCCGTGACGGATTGGTTGGCGTCGCAGGGCTTGGCGCAGGCGCCGCGACTTGCTCAGCAATTGCAGGTTGAATCCGGTTGGGAGCGCGCGGTCGAGACCGTGCTGGGTTCCTATCTGGAAGCTGTCTGTGTTGAAGGTGTTGATCGCATCGCCGATGTGCTGTCGAGCCTCTCCGAGGGCGCACTGACACTCTTCGATACTCAGCATGCACCCCAAGCGGTTACCGGTTCGCTGACACCGCTCACCCGGTATGTGTCGGCGCCTTGGTCGCTAGCCGGTGTCCTAGGTGGTGTGTATACAGCAGACAGTCTCGATCAAGCCCTGGTGCAGCGTGCGCAGTTGGGTGCGCAGGATTCCATTATCACGCGCGATGGAGTGTGGATCGGTGCCAGCTGGTTACGCGTCTCCCGCGATACCGACAGCAAGGCCGGTATCATCGCACGCGAGAAAGATATCAATCAGTTAAGGGCGAAACTTCAGGAACAAGAAGAGACTTCGGCTGCATTGCAGGCGATCCTGGAACAGGCCCGCGAAGACCAGCAGGAGCGCGAGCAGCAGCGTGACGATCTGCAGGTTGCCGTCAATCAGGCGCACCGTGCCCATAGCGAGGCCCGTGCTCAATTAAGTGCGCGGCGTTCGCGTCAGGAACAACTGCAGACCCGCATCACCGCAATTGCCCAAGAATCAGAAGAACTTGCCAGTCAGCGAGCACGTCTCGATGATGAATTTGGTGTGTCCCGCCACACCTTGAGTGAGGCACTGACGCTGATGGAGCAACTGGCCGAAGAGCGCGACATGCGGTCATCTGAGCGCGAACGTCGCCGGTGTGCGCTGGATCAGGCGCGCGCGCAAGCGCAGACCGACCGTGACAGCGCCCACGCCATCGCTATCCAGATCGAATCCATGCGTACGGCGCAGAGCACCACTGGGCAAAACCTGGAGCGTATGCGCGGTCAGCAGGTACACCTGCGTGAACGTCGCGAGCAATTGAACGCAGCACTGGCAGAAGGCGAGTCGCCGCTGGAATTATTGCAAGAGGAACTCGCACAGTTCCTGGAACGCCGTTCACTGGTCGAGGCCGAACTCATCGAAGCGCGCCGCAAGGTAGAAGAAATCGATCACCGCCTGCGTGGCGAAGAACAGCAACGTTCTGCGCGTGAGCATACTGCGCAAGAGATGCGCGAACAGCTCAGTCAGCTGCGTATCGCCATGCAGGAAACCAAGGTGCGTACCCAGACTCTGATCGAGCAGCTTGCCGAGACCGGCTTCAGCCTGGAAACGCTTGCGCAAGAGATGGCCGAGAACGCTGACATCGACACCTGGGCTACTGAACTGGAACAGCTGGAAGGCAAGATCCAACGCCTTGGCCCGATCAATCTCGCTGCCATTGAAGAGTTCGAGGAGCAGTCACAGCGCAAGACCTATCTGGATGCGCAACTCGCCGATCTTAATGAAGCGCTCGAGACGCTCGACAATGCCATTCGCAAAATAGACCGCGAGACGCGCACACGTTTCAAGGAGACTTTCGATAAGGTCAATTCCGGCTTACAACGCATGTTCCCGCGCCTGTTCGGCGGTGGTCATGCCTATCTGGAACTGACTGGTGAAGATCTGCTCGACACTGGCGTGACCGTGATGGCGCGCCCGCCGGGCAAGCGCAATAGTACTATTCATCTGCTGTCCGGCGGTGAGAAGGCCTTGACCGCGGTGGCGATGGTGTTTGCGATCTTTGAGCTGAACCCATCACCGTTCTGTATGCTCGACGAGGTGGACGCACCGCTCGATGACGCCAATGTGGGCCGCTTCTGCGATATGGTGCGCGAGATGTCTGCGCAGGTGCAGTTCATATTCATCACCCATAACAAGATCACTATGGAGCTGTCCAATCAGCTCATGGGCGTCACTATGCATGAGCCGGGTGTGTCACGGTTGGTGGCGGTCGACGTAGACGAAGCGGCCAAACTGGCTGCTATGTGAGACCTGCGGCTTAGCCCGGATACCCATGGACTTATTACGCTGGATATTGCTCATTGTCGGTGCCCTGGTCGTTGCCGGGGTGTATCTCTGGAGTCGCCGTGGCGCCCGTGAGCAAGAGAATCTGTTTGTGCGCACTGAGCCGGGAGTCGGCCATCAGGATGACGAATTTGATCCGCTGTTTGCATCAGTGCCGAAGACAAGAGTCGCGCCCCCCAATCTGACCAACGAAGATGGTGAGCCGGATCTGGGGGCTATGCACCGTGAGTTGTCCTCGCTGCAGGAATTGCTGAAGGCTGAGGCGGCTGACAAGGCCCGCGCGGAAGAAATCGCGCAGCCTGATGAGAGTGACAATGTCAGCTACGCGGCGGCAGTGCCGGCCGCTGAAGACAAGGTGGTGGCCCTGTATCTGGTCGCGCCACCGCAGCAGGTGTTCAGCGGTGCAGACGTGGATGCCGCGCTTCGCGAAGTGGGTTTGCGATACGACAACGAACTGCACATCTACAATCGTTACCCCAACGGTGTTGACAGCGGAACATCGGTGTTTGGCGTGGCCAATCTGGTCGAACCCGGCACGCTGGAACTCGGCGCTATGGCCGAGACCGGTACTCCGGGATTGACGCTGTTCCTGCAGTTACCAGGTCCGCTACGTCCATTGCAGGCCTTCGACCTGTTTGCCACCACCGCACAACAATTGGCCACCCGGCTGAACGGTGAGCTGCGCGATAAGAGCCGCAGTACCCTGAGCCGCCAGACCCTGGAACATTTGCGCGACGACATCCAGCAATTCGAACGTCGGCAGCGCCTGCACCCACACGCATGACCCCGCCCGCCAAGGCCGCCTCGCGTATTGACGCGCTGCGCCGGCAGATCGAGCATCACAACCACTGCTACTACGTCCTCGATGCCCCGGAGATTCCGGATGCCGAATACGATCGGTTGATGCAGGAATTGCAGGCGCTGGAGGCCGCACATCCCGATCTGGTCACAGCCGATTCTCCGAGTTTGCGCGTCGGTGGTGTTGCACTCGAACGTTTTGCGCCGGTGCGGCATGCCGTACCGATGTTGTCGATCCGCACCGAGACGGATACCACCGAGGGTGGTGCGATGGCCTTTGATGCGCGCGTGCGCCGCGAACTGGAATTGGGATCGGATGCGCCGCCGATTGAATATGCTACTGAACTGAAATTCGACGGACTCGCCATAAATCTGCGCTATGAAAATGGCATCTTGGTTCAGGCCGCCACCCGCGGCGACGGCAGTGTCGGTGAGGATGTCACCCAGAACGTGCGTACCGTCGGATCAATACCTCTGCGGTTGAAGGATGTGACCGCTGCCGTGTTGGAAGTGCGCGGCGAGATCTATATTCGGCATGTCGATTTTGAACGGCTGAATGATCGTCAACGCGCAGCCGGTGAGAAAACCTTCGTCAACCCGCGCAACGCCGCCGCAGGCAGTATTCGCCAGCTTGATCCCAGCATTGCTGCGCGTCGGCCACTGAGTTTTTTTGCCTACGGCCTCGGTGAGGTGCAGGGTTGGAAAATCCCAGCCACGCACAGCGGTGTGCTCGATGCCGTCAGCGACATGGGACTGCCGGTGTGTACCGATCGTGCTGTCGTCGCTGGCCCGGAAGGGCTGAGCAGGTTCTATAACAGCATCGCGGACAAGCGTGATGCCTTGCCGTTCGACATCGATGGTGTGGTCTACAAGGTCAATAGCCTGGACTTGCAGCAGCGTTTGGGTTTCGTGACTCGTGAACCTCGCTGGGCGGTGGCGCATAAATATCCAGCACAGGAACAGCTCACCGTTGTGCGTGACATTGACATTCAGGTCGGCCGCACCGGCAAACTCACACCCGTAGCCAAGCTGGAACCGGTGTTTGTTGGCGGTGTTACCGTCACCAATGCCACGCTTCACAATGAGGATGAAGTGCGTCGAAAAGATGTGCGTATCGGCGACACGGTCATTGTGCGGCGTGCGGGCGATGTGATTCCGGAAGTGGTTGGGGTATTGCTGGAGCGCCGCCCCAGAAATGCGGGCAAGGCGTTTGATCTCTACCAGCAACTCAAGGGTTGCTGTCCCGAATGCGGTAGTGTCATTGCTCGGGAGGAGGGTGAGGCAGACTGGCGCTGTACGGCAGGTCTGTATTGTCCCGCCCAGCGTAAAGAAGCGATCAAACATTTTGCTTCGCGGCGCGCCATGGATATTGAAGGTCTGGGCGATAAGCTGGTGGATCAACTTGTTGATCGAAAACTGATCCAAGATGTCGCCGATCTGTATGCCCTCAGTGCCGAGGCCTTGGCGGAGTTGGAGCGCATGGGTCAGAAATCTGCCGAGAATCTGGTCGCCGCGCTGGATAAGAGTCGCAATACGACATTACCGCGTTTTCTCCATGCGCTAGGCATACCCGAGGTGGGCGAGGCGACGGCCGTTGCATTAGCGACGCACTTCGGCAATCTCGATGCCCTGATGCAGGCAGCGGATGACTACGCTGTTGCAGTCTCTATAAATGATGATGCAACCCCCGCTGCACGAGCACGTCGTCTCAAGGCAGAGGCGTTGCAACAAGTCCCTGATGTCGGCCCTGAGGTTGCGGCGCGTATCACGGCCTTTTTCAAGGAACCGCACAACCAACGTGTCGTTGAGCGGTTACGCGCGGCTGGTGTGCGCTGGCCGGACATTGAGGTTGCCGAACCCGCTGAACAACCACTGGCCGGCAAGACCTTCGTCCTGACCGGCACCCTGACAGACATGAGCCGCGATGAGGCCAAGGCGCGACTGCAAGCCTTGGGCGCCAAAATCAGCGGCAGTGTCTCCAAGAAGACCGATTTTGTTGTGGCCGGTGCTGATCCCGGTTCCAAATTGACCGCGGCCGAGGAACTCGGCGTGACAGTGTTGGATGAAACCGGGTTGCACAACCTCCTGGGGGATTGATCCGAACGGTTGTGCCCTTTCCCCCAATGCCCTAGTAGTCGCCATGTGGAGGATTTTGCGGTATTTTCTAAAGACTGCGGCCGGCTGGCCGATGATTCTCAACCAGATTACCCGACTTAAGGCGCTACCGTGTCTGTCGAGGCGCACAGGACTGCTATGAATTCGCAAGGATCTTCCCGGAACAATCAACTCCCACCACGTTTCAAAGACATGATGCAAGGCTGCCGCCAGATGGCACGCAGTCACCTCGCGCCCTTGTTTCCGACCATGCTCGATAATGCCGATGTGGCATTGCTGGAATTTGCGGGCAAGGCTGAGACTAACGTAGCGCAGGCCACGTTTTTTGAAGCTATGCAGGAACTCAAGCGCAAACGCACGGAAGTCGAGCAAGCGTTTTTTAAGAGCGTCGATTCGGGTTTCAAACAATTCATCAACGGTAATGCATCCAGTGAAAGCATGCCGGTCGGTTTCGGCGAGATTACCGCGTCTAAGCTGAGTCTGGTCGATAAGACTGACGTCGAGGCTGCATTGCCGGTTCAAAATATGATCGCCAAGGCCAACGCCAACTACAGCGAGCAGCTGTATGGGTTGAATCAACGCCTTGCTGTGGTCAATGGCGGCGCAAAACTTAGCGAGCAACATCTGCCGGGTGGTCCGACTCAGCTGGCCGAGGCGGCTCGTGGTGCCTTCAATCTGCTGGCGATAGACGGCAAGACACGCTTGGTGATTTATGCCGTCTTCGAACGCTATCTCATGCGCGAGTTGTTGGGTATGTACGAGGAGTACAACCGCCGGCTAGTGAACGCCGGTATCCTGCCCAATCTGAAATATGAAATCCGCAAGCAACTGGATCCACGTCAAGTAAAGGCGACGTCGGGATCTGCTTCGCCAGCCCGCACGAAGGCATTTGGACCCGCTCCTGGGACTACACCGCAAACAGTCGGTGAAGAGGCGTTCGAGTCAATATTGGAATTGATGGCGCGCAGTCACGGCTTCCCGATGGGTAAGAGCGCAGCGGGTACTTCGGCCACCGGTGAGGCTATTAGCGAGGCCGTTGCTGCCAGTTCGCGTACCACTATTCTTGGTACTATCGACAACATCCAACTGGAGCAGAGTGGAACGGAGGCTACAACTCGTTTCCAGAATGAAATCATCGAAAATATCAGTGTCGATCAGGCTCTGCTGGATCGTCTCAAAATCACATTGGCCGATGAGCGGCAGCGTCTCTATGGCGGTATTGACCGCCGCAAGGTGGCCAGTGCGGATGCAGACATTATCGATGTGGTTGGCATGCTGTTCGAATACATGCTGCAAGACGAGGCGCTGCCGAATATTGTCAAGGCGCTACTTAGTCGTTTGCATACGCCCTTCCTCAAGGTTGCCATTATCGATCGGAAACTGTTCACCGAGAAACATCATCCGGGACGGCGCCTGCTGGATGTGATGGCTGAGGCTGGCACCCGCTGGGTGACGGAAGACGACCTGGAACGCGGCATCTTTCCCTGCATGACAAAGATCGTCGAGCGCATCCTGACAGATTTCAAAGACGATCTGAGTCTGTTCGACGAACTGTTGGGTGATTTCACAGCGCACTTACATGAAATTGAGCAGAAGGCACAGATCATCGAACGTCGCACCGTCGAGGCTGCGGACGGCCAGGCGCGACTGCAGAATGCGCGTGAGAAGGCCAATGGCGAAATCAATCGCATTTTGGAAAACAGGCGGCTTGCGCCAGTGGCGCTGACCTTCATGCGTCAGGTGTGGGTTGAAAAACTCACCTTCATACTGCTGCGCGAGCACGAGGGCACGGATAGCGAGGCCTGGAAATTGGCTGTGAAGCTGGCCGATAACCTAGTGTGGAGTCTGCATTCTCAGACTGAAGAATCCAAGCGTGACCAACTGCATGAGGCCTTGCCACGACTGCGTACGGAATTGCGCAAAGGTCTTGAAGAATTGCAGGGTTATGGCCGCCGCGATAACGATAGAATGTTTGCCCAGATCTGTACCTGGCAGGATGAGGCGATCAGGCAGGCGGCTGATGTCCGGACGGCCGATGTCCAGGTGGCCAATGTCCAGGCAGGGCCAGAGCCAGTTGAAGCGGTCGAGCCGCCACCGGTTGAGCAGCCAGTGCCTGTCGAACCCGAATCCGTCCACTCCGCTGAAGTGCAGGACATGATAGAGCGGCTGGGCGAACTGGAATTCGATACCTGGTTCGAGTTTGCCGATGCTGAATCTGGTCGGCATCAACGCTTCAAGCTCGCCTGGTACAGCAAGATTTCTTCGAATTATATGTTTGTCGATGCCATGGGTGTGAAGGCCGCTGAGTTTACGCGGACCGTGCTGGCGGAAAAGCTCTGTTCAGGTGAGGCGCGCATTGTCGAACTCCATAGCAAGCCCTTCCTTGATCGTGCATTGACAACCATTCTGATGTGGCTCGGACGCAATAAGGCTGAAACCGCCACCTAATAAGCATGCAGTACTGCCAGTCTATTCCTGGGGGGATTATGTCATCGGATTTGCGTAAACAACTTCGTAAGGAAATTGCCACCCGACTCGCGGTGGTTGACGTCAATACCGGTCATATGATTGGTGACTTGGCGAATATTTCCAGCGACGGTTTCATGGTGTTGACCCGCCAGCCCGTGCCAATGAACTCAGTATTCCAATTGAGTCTGGCCTTGCCAAAAGTCATTCAGGGGGTAGATACCGCTTATTTTGGCGCGGAGAGCCTGTGGTGTAACCCCACAGATGATGCCGAGCATTATTGGATTGGCTTCCATATTATTGATATTTCACAGCAAGATAACGAAGTCCTGCAATGGTTTCTCGAATCCGTCTGACGCCAGCGGTATCTCCTTTACGATCCCCTGTCATTGGCAGGCGCAGTCTAAACCTCTAAACTGTCGCCTTCTTTTTTTAACAGGTGAACCGTTATGCAAGTAGCCAAGCACAAGGTTGTGGTCATTGATTACACCCTGACTGACGACCAAGGTGCCGTCATTGACAGCTCCAAGGATGGCGAGCCGATGGCCTACATTCAGGGAATGAACAACATTATCCCAGGATTGGAAAACGCCCTGGAAGGCAAGCAGGCCGGCGATTCACTCAAAGTCACGGTTCAACCCAGCGAAGGCTACGGCGAGCGTGATGACGCTATGCGTCAGCAAGTCCCGCGAGAGATGTTTGATACCGAGGAAGGCATTCAGGTTGGCATGCAGTTCCATGCCAGCGACGGTGATCGTGTACATGTCGTGACCGTGATCGAAGCGACCGATACCCATGTCACGGTAGATGGCAATCATCCGCTAGCTGGCCAGACATTGAACTTTGATGTGAGGGTCGTTGAAGTGCGCGATCCGACTAGCGAAGAAATGGAACATGGTCATGTGCACGGTCCGGGTGGGCATCAGCACTAAGTCAGCGCTCTTACTATGCGCAGGTCCAACGCGTCGTTCTTAAAGGCGCGCTGGACCAGCCCCTGGAGCTGCTGCCGTTCACACCAAACGCCACCAGTAAGCTGTTACATGACCTGGACGCTCCAGCCACTGCAGCCTCAGACGTGTACAGGTGCAGTGTAATCGCGACGCTTGTGGCGCTCAGGTAGCCTGGCATGTGCTGACGCGGCACGCGAGGCGCTCACAGGGCCCTTGGACACAGCGGGCGAGTTCCGTGTGACTGGCGAGGATCTCGTTGCTGAGGATGCCAGAGGTGTGTCCACCAGTCAGTTCCTCGCGAAGGGGTCAGCTGGCCTGTGGGCGCAGCTGTCACGTCGCGGGAAACTGTGATTCTTGCAGCTGGCTCACTGCAGGTATTTTGGGCAGACTGAGCGACAGCAGGAAAGATGCATTTTGGGGCCT